>DATAIH010000067.1:0-12970 GCA_036262755.1 Candidatus Acidiferrum sp. | reverse complement strand
GCGCTGCATGCCTTGCCGCAGATTCGCGCGGCGCTGCGCGGCGAAAAGCGCGACTCCGCTGCGGGTGGCAATCTCTCTGCCGCGATTTCGAAATAAGCCGCTCTTCGGGACATCTTCGGAACTACCAGGTTGGCATCCTGATCGAACCCTTTGCTAAGCAAACCACGGCGGAGATCCTTCAAATCTGGCGGATGGAGGCCTCGGGAGGAAAAACCTGCCACATGGAAAATCCGCGCTATGCCCGCGTCACCTTCACCTCTACCGGCTGGCCCTGTCCTTTCCCGCGCCCGGTCAACCAGGTGGCTAGTCCTTCCGCAAAGCGTTCCGGCGTAAGGCGAAAGCTAGCCTCAAGCTTCCCATCAGCCACCGGCAAAGTATCGTCGAAATCCGCGGAATTGGTGAAGTTGCGCATGCAGAATTGGTCCAGCCACTCAAGCGGGCAGGGCCTCGTTTCGCCCTGGATGACCACACTCACGTTGAATTTTTGCGCATACATTAAATTGCCATGCAGATGGCCCGTCAGCGCAAGGGAACCCTCAGGAACTTAAGCCTATTCGGGTCCGCCGGGTGAAGCGAGAGTTTTCCCTCTACCCGCTCGTATTCCCCCAAATAAGCGCGGGACCAGCTTCCATCGCGGACAAACGGCTTCATCTTGTCATCGTGTTTGTATCCAGCGTACTTGGCGTCGGAGAAGAAACTTACCGACCACATGTTTCCCCAATTTGGTCGACACTGCTTCAGCGTTTCCTGCAGAGAGAGCAACACCCTTCGCGCCTTGGCAACGGTGTTGATCCTGTCTGGACTGGTCACCACGAAAGCTCTCTCATTTCGTTCATCCATCTGGACGATTTTAGCGGAATCGTCGCTCTTGCACGTCTCCGATGGAGCCTGTGCGACTGCCGTGGGTGTCGACACCCAGAGAAACGCCAGCGCAAAAGCAGCCAAACATTTCATGCAAATCCCCAAAGTCGCACCTCAATGCAGTCTGATGCTTTCCCTACCGGGCGGGGATGGTTTAGGAGACCCGAGGCCGCTTGACTGAGTGAGCCAGTCCCACGGCTTCCAGCAAGCAGATAAAATACCAGCCAATGTCAGTCTGGTACCAGCGCAGCCCTAGGCGCGCCGAGCCCGCGTGCGTGTGATGGTTCTTGTGCCAGTTCTCACCCCAGGCGGTCAGTTGGAAGGGGCCAAGCCACCAGATATTGACGCTGGAGTCGCCTCCCTCTTTGGCTTCGCCAAGATGCGTCAGGCTGTTCACGAGGCATTGCAGATGCAACGTGTAGACCAGTCGTAGCGCACCCATCCAGAAAAAGCCCATCCAGCCAAAGCCGAGAATCAGTCCGATGAAAAGCGAGAGCAGGATAACCGGCGTCTCCCCCCAGCCCCAGATTTTGTAAATGCCGCCCGTCATTTCAGGCGCCCAGCGTTTTTTGTCGGCAGGCTGGGTTTGGTACAGCCAGCGCAGATGCGCCCACCAGAAGCCCCCTTGCTTCGGGCTGGAAATGTCTTCGGGCTGGTCGGTGACCGCATGGTGGAGGCGATGATAAGCGACCCAGCTGGCCGGATGTCCCGAGCCGTTGAAGACCGCCCAGAAGATCAGGAACTGCTCAATGACCGGGTGGGTTCTGAGCGTCTTGTGGGCCAGCATCCGGTGATAACACACGGTTGTGCCAAGACCACCCAATGCCGCAAACAGCAAGCTCAGGCCGAGAACCTTCAGGCTGGGAAGTGGAAAGAGGATCAGGCCGATGACCGAAAGCGCGTGAATCAGGACGAGATAAGCAAAAACGCCTTCTTTGCCGCGAACCGGTTTCCAGAATGGCCTGTGCCACGGTTGTGCCTTTGGCGCTGGCTGCGTCAAGCTGATTTCCATGTATTCTCCGATGTTCTGCAAAATTGCAGGCGCTGGGGCCCGGCGTGCTGAACCTATTGGGCACCGATAACCTTACCATTTTCCTCGACACAAAGGCAGGAAAGTCTCTGGAAAGTTGGACAAAAGGCAACCCCTGGCGCGCGTTCCTCCCCGTCTATGGCCGAGAAATGCACTCGTATAATGAATTACTATGGAAGTACAGAATGTTCATAAGCCGGACCGCGACGAAAAGTTCTCTGCATCCCACCTTCGCGAACAACTTCGGCACCTCTTTCATGGGGGAGTGGCCTGAGGCAATAGGTGCCAAGCGTTCGCCGCTTTACGTTTTTATCTTCCACAGGATTTGCCGGACCATGCCGAGGAGGAGTTCGGCGTCTCGGGCCGATAGATTCATCCGCCGAATCAAGCGGCGAATCTTTACCTCAGGTGCCGCCGATGGCAGTTTTCTCTCGCTATCGCCCTCGCGCTTCAAGTAGCCGCTGGCCCGCAAAGCGCCAAGCAAAAGCGACGTAAGGCGTTCGAGATCGCCCGCTGCGGCAAGCGCCGCCTTTTCCCGGGCCGCAATCGATTCTCCGTCGCGCGCCAGCTCATAGAGGCACACAGCCACCGCTTGGCCGAGATTCATCGAGCGGTGTTCTTCGCGAGTCGGGACGCGCAGCAGCCAGTGGCAATGGCTCAGGTCGTCGTTCGAAAGCCCGCGCTTCTCCGAGCCGAAGAGCAAGGCCACGTGGCCCCGCCCGAGGTGCTTTCGGATCAAATGCCCGCCCAGCTGCAAATCCCGCACGAGGTGTTGTGGGTCGCGGCGACCGAGTGCGGATGTACCTACCACCAACGAGCAGTCCGCTACGGCCCCTGCCAAGGATTTGAACTCTTCGGCTTCGGCAAGCACCGGCGCCGCTCCCACGGCGGAACGCGCTTCACGGAAGGCCAACTCGAAGGGGTTCACTACCCGCAGGTGCAAGAAGCCGAAGTTGCTCATCGCGCGCGCTGCTGCGCCGATGTTCAACGGGTTCCGCGTGTTCACCAGGACCACGCGCAGGCCATCGAATGCGTTTTTGCCGGACAATATTCTTCTTATGAACAAGAACGGCTTCTAATCTACATCAACTGGCCTGCCAAGATGCGCCGCTCGAGAGAATCGCAATCGATTCCAGGCATTCGACTTTACCGCGGGTTGCGTAGGAGGCAATCCGTAACATAGACTGTTTTCGGGTAGAATCTTTGCGCCCTGCCAACCCGGGCGGTAAATTCCCGCCTCAGACAGGCCCGTTGGCGTGGCCGAATCCATTTCGCTCCGTGGCGTTGCGTTGCAGGGGTTTCACGCTCGGCGCTATGGGTGTCGCATAGACTCCGGGTTCTGCGCCAGAGCCTTGCGGCAAAGCGTCTGCTGACAGGGAGAGCAAGTGGCAACTCCACTGGAAAGCTGGGTTGAGGAAGCGGCGCGGCTTACCAAACCGGACCGCGTCGTGTATTGCGACGGGTCCGAGGCGGAATATCGGCGGATGGTCGACCTGTTGCTCCGCGCCGGTGATACCTTCACGCTCAACGAAAAGACTTACCCAAACTGCCATCTGCACCGCAGCTCCGTAAATGACGTCGCGCGCACCGAGCATTTGACGTTTATTTGCTCGCGCGACAAAGACGAAGCCGGGCCGACGAACAACTGGATGGATCCCGACGCTGCCAAACACAAGGTGGGTGCACTGTTCGATGGCTCCATGCGTGGGCGCACCATGTACGTCGTGCCGTACATCATGGGGCCGGTGAACTCGCCCATCAGCAAGGTCGGTGTCGAAGCGACCGACAGCCCGTACGTCGTGGCAAGTATGCGCGTCATGTCACGCATGGGCGAAGTGGCCATGGACCGCCTCGGCCCTTCGAAAGAATTTGTCCCCGGCCTGCACTCGCTCGGCGATCTCGATCCTATGCGGCGTTACATTGTGCACTTCCCGGAAGAAAAACTGATTTGGAGCATCGGCTCAGGCTACGGCGGGAACGCCTTGCTCGGGAAAAAGTGCTTTGCGTTGCGCATCGCCAGCGTAATGGCCCGGGAGCAGGGCTGGATGGCGGAGCACATGCTCATCCTCGGACTTGAATCGCCTGGCGGAAAAGTGACCTATATGGGCGCAGCGTTTCCCAGCGCCTGCGGGAAAACCAACCTGGCAATGATGGTGTCGGCACTCGAGAATCAGGGCTACCGCGTGTGGACCGTGGGCGACGACATTGCTTGGATGAAAATTCTCGAGGACGGCTATTTACACGCCATCAATCCCGAAGCAGGGTTTTTCGGCGTGGCGCCTGGCACGGGCATGCTGACCAATCCAAACGTCATGGGCGCACTGCGCAAGAATACGTTGTTCACCAATACCGCTTTGACCGCCGAGCGCGAGCCGTGGTGGGAAGGAATCGGCAGTGACCCTCCCGCGGGACTCACGAATTGGAAAGGGGAGCTCTGGGATTCCTCCAAAGGCCCTGCCGCTCACCCGAATGCGCGCTACACCGTTCCCGCGAAGCAGTCGCCGAGTATCTCGCCCCAATGGGAAGCCCCCGAGGGCGTGCCGATTTCCGCGTTCATCTTTGGCGGCAGACGCGCACGCGTCGCGCCGCTGGTCTACGAATCGTTTGACTGGCAGCACGGCGTGTTCGTCGGCGCGACGATGGCCTCGGAAACCACCGCCGCGGCCACGGGTGATGTGGGAATCACGCGGCGCGATCCGATGGCCATGTTGCCGTTCTGCGGATACAACATGGCCGACTATTTCAGGCACTGGCTCGAGATGGGAAAGAAAATCCCGAAGCCGCCCAAGATTTTCCACGTGAACTGGTTCCGCAAAGGCGCCGACGGAAAGTTCTTGTGGCCCGGCTACGGCGAGAACGTGCGCGTGCTGAAATGGATTCTGGAACGCGTGGAAGGCCGCGGCGCCGCGCAGGAAACGCCGATCGGCTATGTGCCGGCAAAAGGTGGCCTGACGCTCGATGGGATGAAGATTTCCGATGACGCGGTAAGCGAATTGCTCCGGGTGAATCCCGCGGCTTGGGAGACGGAGTTGGAGGATGCGAAACAGTTCCTGATGAAATTCGGAGCGCACCTGCCCTGGGAGGTTCGCGAAGAGCATGCGAAACTCTCGAAGCGCTTTCAGCACCTCGTCACCGCCTAGTCTCCGGGCCGCGCGGAAAGCGGCCATTCTCCTGATTCCTCTGCGGCCTTTTCTTACGAGCTCACTGGCGGTAGACTCGGCCCAGGAGAAACCCATGAGCGCCGAAGCTGCCCGTCGCGCTCCGATCATGTCCCTCAGCGAACTCGTGCGCGCGTACCGTCTGCATGCTGGCAAATTTGGCCAGCCGGTCGCACTTTCCGTGTTCGCGCTCCCCGCCGCCGAAACCGAGCGTCTTTTTTCGGCTTACGAGGAGGATTACCACATCAGCCGTTTTTTCCGGTTCACCGAAGGCAGCGGCCAGAAATTCTCGATCAACGGCTTTTCCGCCACGCACGTTTCCATTGACGCCGAAATCCGGACGATTCTTTGACGGCTGAAAACCTGGCTGGCCCGGTCGGCGAGACGCGGCTTCTCGGCGGCGGTTGCTTGTGCGGCGCGCAGAGGAGTCTCAGCTTCGTTTCTATGGCATGCGGGATGCCTCGATGCGCTCGAAATGACCGGGAAAGGTGTTCCGACCGAGCCCTTAGGCCGCGGCTTTTACTTGAGAGAGGGCGGCCGCGACTTCTTTCAAATCGGGCACAACGGGAATGTCATAATTCTTGAACCACGCGATTTTGCCTGCTTTGTTCACGATAGCGATGGCTCGTCCAGTGATTCCTTTGTCTGCCAGGTACATGCCATACTTTTCGCTCATGGCGCCGCGAGGATGAAAATCCGCCAGCAAGGAGTACTTGATGCCCATTTTTTCCGCGAACGCCTTGTGCGACCATACGCTGTCTACGCTCACGCCGAGCACTTCCGCATCCAATGTCTCGAACTCTTTCATGTCGTTCACAAAGCACGCGTGTTCGCTAGTGCAAGTCGGGCTCCAGTCCAGCGGATACCACATCAGCACCACGTTCCTTTTCCCCGTAAAGTCCGACAACTTCACTTCCTTCTTATCCTGATTCGGCAGCGTAAAATCGGGCGCGGTCTGTCCTACCGAAATGCCCATGATTTCCCCTCCTGTTCGTTTCCCATTCTCCCGAACATCTTACCGAAACTCAGTACCGCTCGCCAGCAACCACGGGTTCGGTCACTTCCTTTAGGGCCTTGCCAGACGGCAGCTGTTTTTGCATTTAGTGGACGGCTTCCGCGTCGTAAACCGCTTTGCCGCCAACGAAGGTCTTCAGGACACGGATGGAGAGAATCTGGCGCGGCGGAATTTTGGCAATGTCCTCTGAGATGACCGTCAAATCGGCGAGCTTGCCTTTTTCGATAGAACCTTTGTCCTTTTCCTCAAACTCCGCGTAGGCCGCCTCGATCGTATAGCCGCGCAGAGCCTGTTCGAGCGTGAGTTTCTGTTCGGCGTGCCACCCGTCTGGCGGATTGCCCTCGGGATCCTGCCGCGTAATGGCTGCATAGATGCCATAGAAGGGGTTGAGCGTTTCGCCCGGAAAGTCCGAACTCAGCGGCAAGTGCGCGCCGGAATCTTTCACCGAACGCCAGGCGTAAGCGTACTTGACGCGCTCAGGACCAAGACGCTTCTCCGCCCAAGGCATATCGGAAGTGCAATGCGTAGGCTGCATAGAAGCGATGACCCCAAGTTTTGCGAAGCGCGGAATATCCTCCGGCGCGAGCACTTGCGCATGTTCGATGCGCAGACGCGGATCGTGCGCCTCGGGCACCTCCTTCTCGGCTTGCTCGTAGGCGTTCAGCACCGCGCGATTCGCGGCGTCGCCGATGGCATGCGCGCAAACCTGAAAGCCACTTTCGAGCGCGCGACGCGTCAAGCTGTGAACCTCGGACTCCGGAGTAGTCATCACCCCTTTGGTTGGAGCGTCGCTGTACGGTTCGAGTAGCGCGGCACCGCGGGAGCCGAGCGCGCCATCGGCAAAAAGTTTGAACGCGCGAATCGTGAGTTGGTGATGCGGATCGATGGCCGGGCCGCGCTTCAGCCATTCGTCGACGAGATTTGTGTCGGCGCCATCGAGCATGGCGTAAACGCGCAACGGCATTTGGCCCTCGCGCACCATTTCCTGAACAGCCTGGACCATGAGCGGCGTGACCTTGGCTTCGTGGACGGAAGTCAGCCCGTTGCGAACGCACTCGCGAGCGGCGAGCTGCATGGCGCGTTTGGCCTGCGCGAGGGTCGCCGGCGGGATGTGCTTGGCGACTAGGTCCTGTGCGCGGTTGAGCAGGATGCCCGTGGGTTCGCCGGTTGTTTCGTCGCGTACAATTCGTCCGTTTTCGGGATCTTTGGTGTTTTTGGTGATGCCGGCCATCTGGAGCGCGCGCTGGTTGGCCCAGGCCGCAAACGTGTGGAGGCCGACGAGAAAGACGGGATTGCTGGGCGTAGCTGCGCTCAAAGCTTGATTGGTTGGATAGTTTGAAGCCCATTTGCCTTCGTCCCAGCCCCAGCCGAGAATCCATTCGCCGGGCGCAGTGGAAGCAACCCGCTGCTTCACACGCTCGATGATTCCTTTTTCCGTGGGGAGGTCTTTGAGATTCAGCCGGACAAGGCTCTCACCGAGATTAATCAGGTGCGTGTGGGCGTCAATGATGCCGGGCAGGACCGTTCGACCGTGAAGGTCCACCGTGCGCGCGGGCTTGGGGTAGAGACGCTTTACTTCGTTCGTGCTGCCGACCCACGCGATGCGGTCGCCCTCGATGGCGATGGCCTCGGCAGAGGGCTGTTTGTCGTACATGGTGACAACGTGAGCGTTGAGCAGCACTAAATCGGCGCTGGGACTCTGCGCGGACAGGGAGCTTACGAAGAAGAACAGCGTGAGAAAGCACCGAGTGAAACACCCTGCCGCCTGACGAATGCTGAACGCGATTTTCATCAAGTCCTCCTGGCCTGATATCGCTTTCTATCTTGGGATGCCCATACCACCGGTTCGACGCGACCGACCCAAAAGGCCCAAGACAGCGCGCCCAGCAAAGACACAACCGCGGTGATGGCAAAGGCCCAGAAATAATGTCCTGTGCGCCCCAAGACGAAACCGGTCAGCGCCGGAGCCACCGCCCCGCCCAGGTTTCCGACAAAGTTTTGGATCCCCGTCCAGCGGCCGGCGGCGCTTGGGCCAGCCAGCGTCTGCGTGATGGCCCAAACGTTCGAGGAGCAGACGCCGAGCGACGCGGCCACCAGGACCGCCATCACCGTCGCGAGGCGGGAACCCGCAAGAACGCAGGGAACGAGAAAGATGGCCGCACCCGCCATGCCGACGCTCGTAAATCCTTTGCGCACAACCGTCGGAGTCGCCCCAGCGACGATCCAGCGATCGGAAAGCCAGCCACAGCTTGCTGCTACAAGAGCGCAAAAGACGTAAGCGGCTCCCATCACCGCGGCCATCTTGCGCATGGAGAAATTCCGGCCGAGCACCAGATAGGTCGGCATCCAGGTGAGGAAGAAATAGGACAAGTAGTCCACGCAAGCGAGAGCCGCACACGTGCCCCAGGCGGAGCGCAGCTTCAGGATTTCGACAATTCCCGGCGTGTCTCGGTCATGAAGTTTGCCGGCAGTTGCGTGTTCGTCGCAGTCGCGCGGCATCCATTGGAGCCATGGCAGCAGCCACATCAGGCTGAGGAGTCCCAGGACCAGGAAAAACGGACGCCAGCCGTACCGATCCATCAGGATGCCGCCAAAAAAAAGGCCGAAAGCCGGTCCCGAATAAAAGCCGGTGATGATAACGGAATTGGCGAGACCGCGCTGATCTTCCGGGAAATAGCGGGCGAGGATCTTGGAGTAGGAAGGGTAAACGACCGATTCGCCGACTCCGAGAACCAGCCGCGCGGCCAGCAGGAGGGCGAAGCCGCCCGCGAGTCCCGTGGCGGCGGTGGCGATCGACCAGATGAAGAATCCGGCTGCCAGCATCCATTTGACGTCGAGATGATCAACAAGCCAGCCGGATGCGATCTGAAAGAAGGCGTAGCTCCAGAAGAATGCGGCGAGCAGGATTCCGAGCCTCGCGTCGGATAGCAGCAGTTCGGTTTTCAGCAGAGGTGCAGCTGCCGACAGGTTGCCGCGGTCTACGAAATTGATGAACGCGGAGAGGGCGAGAAGGATAAGCACGCGGAGCATGGCTCGCGAGGGCTGGCTGCGAACTGCTGCTGAAGCTGAAGTGGTCATTGGGATAGCGGGCCATTCTAACAGGGACGCAGGGTCCGGGCCTCACAACTAAACCAACGAGCGCGATCTACGCCAGGAACTCTTGTCGTTTACAGATTCTGCAGACATTTTCGCATCTTCAGTACCACGATTTTCAGGAAGCGGGGAGCAAAGGCTCAGCCGGATGCGTATTCGGGAGCGCTAAGAAACGCGACGCCAAGGAAGGTCCACCGGACGAGCAAGAAAATGTCGGACAAGCGTTCGTGGTTTGGTGAAAAGCCGCGCGCTTTGCGATAGCCCTCGAGCAGGGCAGCGCGGAGGGAGGGGTAGTCTTCGCACCATTCGATGCGGTCGAGCGAGAGGTCCCCGCGGATCAAGCCAAACACTTGTGGGCCCACGAGGAGTTTCGCAGCCAGTCGTCTGAACTGCTCCGCGACCTCGCGAAACGCTCTCGTTCGGACAGTGGCAAGCGAGTCCATCCAATGCTGGTCACGGCGCGAGGTATACGACGAGACCGCGGCGTGGAGGGCTCCTCTGGTTTTTTGGGGCGTTCCGTAGATTCCGTAGGGGGAACCGTTGACTCTTATGCGGCTTGAGGGTAGGCTGCGGACAAATCTTAGGCGAGCCGCCGGTTTGTTATCTGAAGGCGGCGCCGATTCAGCGAATAGCGAAGGAGGGCGCTCATGGTTGCACTTACGGCATTGTGGCTTCCTATTTTATTGTCGGCCGTGATTGTGTTCGTGGCCAGTTCGATCATTCACATGGCGCTGCCGTATCACCGCAGCGATTACAAGAAACTGCCGGATGAAGACAAGGTAATGGCGGCACTGCGCTCGGGCGGAGTGGAGCGCGGCATGTATATTTTCCCCTATTGCACGCACAAAGAAATGAAATCGCCGGAGATTTTGGAAAAGCAGAAGCAAGGACCCGTCGGCGCAATGATTGTGTTCCCGAGCGGCCCGCCCAATATGCCGAAATACCTGGCGACGTGGTTTGTGTATTGCGTCGTCGTTGGCATCTTTACCGCTTACCTGACGGGGCGCACAACTTCCTCGGGAACTGTCTATCTGGCGGTGTTTCGCGTGACAGGCACCGTGGCGTTCATGGCCTACGGTGTGGGCCAACTGGTCAATGGGATCTGGAGGGGGATGCCGTGGAGCACGGTCATCAAAGAGGTTTTCGATGGCCTGGTGTATTCGCTCCTGACGGCGGGGACATTCGGGTGGCTGTGGCCGAAGTAGGTAGCTAGGGATTAGAAAACGAAGAACTGCAATTCGTAGCGATTTCCGGTCGCGCGAATCTCATTGAGTGACTACTTTTCGGCTGGTAGTGTCGACGGCGCGGGCGCGGCGGGGGTGCTGCCGGGTGACGAGCTTTCGGAAAGGGAGCGCATGAGGAGAACGAGCTGCCAACGCTGGTCCTGCGTCAAGCGATTCTTGAACGAGGGCATCGGCCTGCGGCCCTGACTGATTTGATAGAAGATTTCGCCGTCGGTGACATTCCTGAGTAGCTTTGGGTCAGTCAGATCGGCAGGGAGCGGATAATGCGATCGGGCCTGCGGGCCATCGCCCTGGCCGCGCTCCCCGTGACATTGCACACATTCCTCAAAGTAGATTTCCCGGGCAGAATGCAGGTTGGCTTGCGATGCCGGCAGAGGATTTTTTAGGCTTTTGTATTCCTGGGGAACGACCCAGGGCTTGTTTTCTTGGCTCAGCCAGTAGGCGACGATGACGCAGATGAAGACGAGGAGAGCCGCGAAGACAAATTTGCGAAGTTGGAGAGTGCGCGACAGGGTGGCGGACATGAGAACAGGAAAAATTTTCGCATATCGAGGTTACAGACGGAAGGGCAGCGCTCGCGTTTCGTCAAAAATCGGATTTCAACGCTTGGGCACGGAGAGGAGTCAGGCGGGCCGGAAGATAAGCCAGAGGAGCTCGGCGTTGAAGAAGAGAATGCCCGCCGCGACGAGCCAGGCGATGATAGAAACCAGGCGTGAGTTGGCGAACTCGCCCATTTTCGAGCGGTCGGCCGTGAACTGAACGAGAGGGATCACTGCGAAAGGCAGCTGAAAGCTCAGAATCACCTGGCTGAGAATAAGCAGCGAAGTGACTTTGTTATCGCCGGCAATGCCAATCACCAGCGCCGCCGGAATAATGGCGATAGACCGAGTAATGAGGCGGCGCAGCCAGGGCTTGAGGCGAATGTCCAGGAAGCCTTCCATAACGATTTGACCTGCGAGCGTGCCGGTGAGCGTGGAGTTCTGGCCGGAGGCCAGCAAGGCGCAAGCAAAAAGCGTGCTGGCAAGACTCGCTCCTAGGACGGGACTGAGAAGCTTGTAGGCGTCAGCGATTTCCGCAACGTTATTCAAGCCGCGCGTGTGAAAGGCAGCGGCGCCAAGGACGAGAATCGCAGCATTAATAAAAAGCGCGAATCCGAGCGCTACGGTCGAGTCAAAAATAGCGTAATGCATGGCCTCACGTTTGTCGCGGGCGGAGACGCCGAAAGCGCGTGTCTGCACAATACTGGAATGGAGGTAAAGGTTGTGCGGCATGACCGTGGCGCCAAGGATGCCGATGGCGATGTAGAGCATTTCACGATTGCGAAGAATCTCGGCGCGGGGGAGGAACCCAACGGCGGCTTCGCGCCAGAGCGGGTGAGCGAAGAAGATTTCGTATGCGAAGCACGCGGCGACGGTGGCAATCAACGTCACGACGAAGGCTTCTACGAGGCGGAACCCGCGACCTTGCAGGGCGAGAACGAGGAGAACGTCGAGTCCGGTGATGAGCACGCCGGGAAGAAGGGGCAGGCCGAAGAGCAGATTCAAGGCGACGGCAGAGCCCAAAACTTCGGCGAGGTCGCAGGCGGCGATGGCCAATTCGCAAATCACCCAAAGAATCAGAGAAGTGCGTCTCGAATAGTGCTCGCGGCAGGCTTGCGCGAGGTCGCGCTCAGTGGCGATGCCGAGCTTGGCCGCGAGAGCTTGCAGGAACATCGCCATCAGATTGCTGATGAGAATCACGCTGAGAAGCGTGTAGCCAAATTTGGAACCGGCGCTTAGGTCGGTGGCCCAGTTGCCAGGGTCCATGTAGCCGACGGCGACCAGATAGCCGGGCCCGGCAAAGGCCAGAATCTTGCGGAGCCAGTGAGCGCCGGAAACGATGGGAATCGTGCGATGGGCTTCAGGTAGGGAAGGCAGGGCTGCGCGCGGGGGCAGATTCACCGTGGGAAAGGCGGCAGCGGAGGATTCGGCGGTGAGGGAGGACTCCGACTCGAGTTGTGACGGCGCAGCAGGTTCCATCGGCAAAGTTAACTATGCTAAACAACAATACTAAACTACAATTAATACTGTAACGTGTCAATAGGGCTTCTATTGCTTTTTCGGAAACGGAAGCGGGGAAGCTCCCGGACACAAAGGCGGTGAGCGGGGCCACGGGGCTTATGGTAACTTCGAGGCAGCATTCCTGGAGCGAATCAGATGGATCAACAACAGCCGGCGCAGGGACAAGTGCAAATCAAGGCAGATGAGAAGGAGTTGCAGGGACAGTACAGCAACCTGGTGATGATTCACCACAACCTCGAAGAGTTCACGCTGAATTTCATCTACATTTTTCCGAACGGCACGCAAGGGAAGCTTTTGAGCAGCGCGATCGTGAGCCCGGGTCACGCCAAACGCATCTGGCGGGCGCTGGGGGAGAATTTGAACCGCTATGAGGCGCAGTTCGGTCCGATCAAAGAGGCGCCGGAGGGCGGGCCGACGCCGAATGTGGGATTTGTGCAGTGAAACAGCGGTTTCAAAGTCGGAGGTTAGAAGAAAGCGCAGCGGACGTGCTAAAATAAAGCGTTATCTGA
>DATAIH010000066.1:0-9013 GCA_036262755.1 Candidatus Acidiferrum sp. | reverse complement strand
GAGCCTAGCACGGCTTGGGGAAAAGTGCGATCCTATTTGCCGAGGAAGGCGGAACCACGCACCTCTCCAGCCACAGGAAGGGCAAAACAGTCCAGTCGAGTGGGTGGGGGATTCAATTGAAAGCTCTGCGGTTTGCCGCGCCGAGGAAACCACGTGCCGCGAAATGGGTTTTTGCTCGTGCCGCCGGACTGGTGGCTGCCATGCTTTCGGCGTGGATCTGGAGAGACGCCGTCGCCCAGAAGCCCGAAGAACACCCGCAGCAAAAACCGGAGGCCATGGGGGTGGCTACCGGCGCTCCGCACGCGGCCGTGAAAGATGCGTTGTCGCGTCCTATCACCGCGGGGGGATTTGTCGATGGCGCGCCCATGGTGTTTGCGGACATCACGAAACAAGCGGGCCTTGAAAAGTTTCACCATCGCTCAGGAACTCCGGAGAAGGCCACGATCCTCGAGACACCGGGGTCAGGCGTGGCCTTGCTGGACTACGATAATGACGGCTGGCTGGACATCTATTTGCTCAACGGATCGACGTTCGCCGCTCTGAAGGGAAAAGAACCCGCCCCGCGCGCCATGTTGCTGCACAACAATCACGACGGTACGTTCACCGACGTTACGGCCAAAGCCGGAGTGGCAAATGAACGATGGGGCTTCGGCGTGGCTGTGGGCGATTACGATAATGACGGGTGGCCGGACATCTACGTTTCTAATTTCGGAAAGAACCGCCTGTACCACAACAATCATGATGGCACTTTTACGGACGTGGCCGAGAAAGCCGGGGTGGCGTTGGGCGGCTGGTCCACCGGACCTACTTGGGGCGACTACGATCGTGATGGCTTGCTGGACTTATTCGTACCGGGCTACGTGAAGTTCGACGTCGACCATCCTCCCGTAGCGGGTCAAGGTGGAATCCCCCTCAGTGCGTGCCAGTATCGCGGTGTGAATTTCCCCATGTGCGGGCCGCGTGGTCTCCCCGGAGAGAGCGACCACTTGTTCCACAACAATGGCGATGGCACGTTCACCGACGTCAGTAAGACAGCTGGGGTGGCCGACCCGCAAGGCTATTATGGCCTGGCCTCCGTGTTTGTGGACGTGGACGACGATGGTTGGCTGGATTTGGCGGTAGCCAACGACTCGGTTCCCCGCTATCTCTATCGCAATGTTCACGACGGCACCTTTGAAGACATAAGTTACCTGTCGGGATTTGCCCTCACCAATGAGGGACTCGAACAGGCCTCCATGGGAATCGCCGTGGGAGATTACAATCGCGACGGCAAGGTCGACTTTTTCATCACTACGTTTTCGGATGACTATAAGACGCTCTATAGAAATGATGGCGGCAACAATTTCTCCGATGTTACCTATCCGGCGGGGCTGGCCGGTCCCACAATTCCCTTTCTCGGATGGGGGGCCGGGTTTATAGACTTCGACAACGACGGCTTCCTAGACATCTTTGTGGCCAATGGCCACGTTTACCCCTCGGTGGATCAGCGCGACTGGGGAACAACTTGGGCGCAACGACCGCAGTTGTTCCGCAATCTCAATGGGATAGCGTTTCAGGAAGTTCCACCCGCGACGGGAAGCGGACTGGCCGACGTTATTGCGGCGAGGGGCGCGGCGTTTGGAGACATTTTCAACGACGGTAGCATCGACGCCGTACTGAATGTCCTGGATTCCACCCCCGTGTTGCTGAGAAACGTGGTGAAAAACGGCAACCACTGGATTACGTTCAAATTGAAAGGGGGCGCGAGGAGCCCGCGGGATGCCGTGGGTGCCAAGGTTTTCCTGACTGCGGGCGGAGCGCGACAGCGGGGCGACGTCACGAGCGGAGGTAGCTATGGCTCGAGTTCCGACCCGCGAGTGCACTTCGGACTAGGCATGGCAACCAAGGTCGAAAAGGTCGAAATCCATTGGCCCAGCGGGAAGAAAGAGGAGATTGCTGTTCAGGACGTCGATCGTATCTTCACCGTTCGAGAGGGGCAAGGGATCCTTGAGAAATAGTCATCTGGAAACGGTCCCCGTTTGCACTGCGGGAAAACCCCTTTCGCCATGAAGACGCGGAGGACGTCTGCGCTCCGCAAGGGGACCTACTATTGTGCTTATTTTCTCCTTCTTTCACGTTTTTCGTTTGCGCAGCCGCAAGCGCAGAAGGCTGCTTCCTTCTCCGATTTTCGCCCCCGCCGGGAGATAACCGGCAAGAGTTTTGTGGGCCAAAAGGCCTGTGCGGACTGTCACAAGTCGAAGAACCAAACACAATCCCACACGGCAATGGCAAACGCGCTAAAGATAGCCACGGAAAGCGAAGTCCTACGATCCCACCCTAAGATGACTTTTCGATCAGGACAATATTCCTTCGAGATCGTAAGCGAAGGCGGGCAGAATCTGTATCGCGTCAGCGACGGCCAAGACATCCTCAGTGAGCCGATCCTTTATGCATTTGGGAACGCACATGTGGCTCAGACCTACGTGTACCGCCACAACGGGAAGCTTTATGAAGGCCGCGTGAGCTATTACACGGCAATCGACGGATTGGACTGGACGATCGGGGACGTCCTGAATCCGCCGCCTAGCCTGGAAGAGGCGGCGGGGCGCGACATCGATAGCGATGAGGCGCGAAACTGCTTCAGTTGCCACGGGACCGCCGCTGTGGTTGATGCAAAACTTCAGCTAAGCCACATGGTTCCCGGGGTAACGTGCGAGGCCTGCCACGGACCGGGAGGAAGCCATATCGCGGCTAGGCTCGTCGCGCCAGAAGCGACCGGTGATATCTTTAATCCGAAAATACTCGATGCGGAAACTCTTTCGCAAGAGTTCTGCGGCGCCTGCCATCGGGGCGTCGATGCGGTGGCGATGATGCCCAATCTCGGGGGCATCAACAACGTCCGGTTTCAGCCGTATCGCCTGTTCAACAGCCGGGGCCACGATCCCCAGAACCCGCAATTCGCTTGTACTACCTGCCACGACCCTCACGCGGATCTGCAACATGGAGGAACCGCCTACGATCGACAGTGCACGACCTGCCATTCACCGGATGCTTCCAAGCGGCTAACTGGAGAACAAAAGGAAGCTTCCGGCAAACGACCGGCTACTTCACCAAGCGGAAAATCGTGCCCGGTGGCAAGCGAGCGGTGTGTGAGCTGTCACATGCCAAAGGTAGAGATACCCGGCGCGCACTTCAAATTCACCGACCACCGCATTCGAGTTGTGCGCCCTGGCGACCCCTATCCTTATTAAGTAAATACAATCACTTCAGCCCGAAGCCCTCGACGATAGTTATGTAGCGATCGATGGGAAGATCGGTGAAGGTTTCCACCCGCCCGCTGGGAAGAGGCCAACGAACCTCAAGACTGTCTATTTTCACGTGCTTGCCTATGCCGAGCACTTCACGGGGGTCGTGCGAAGAAAGGTAGCTGCCCCCTCCCACTTTTAGTCTGCTCCGCTTGAGATCCCCCGCCTGCCAGGAAATTTTTGCTCCGATGGCGTCCGGGTTGCATTTTTTGCCGATGAGGCGCAGGCCGAGCCAATGGTTCTCGGGCGCCGAAACATTTTTCAGCAGCAAAGGCGCCCCATTATTCACGGCCACCAACACGTCGACTGCGCCATCGTTATTGAAATCGCCGATGGCCATGCCGCGCGCCGCAAAGCTCTGAGAGAAAGGCGCACCGGCGTCAGCACTGACGTTTTCCAGTGTGCGGCCATTGTTGTGGAACAGCAGCAGCGGCTCTTTGTAAGCCACATGGCTTGAATGCTTTTCAATTTTGTCATCGGGATGGCCGTTGGCGATGAATAGGTCTACCTCGCCGTCGTTGTCATAATCGAAAAACTTCAATCCCCAGCCGCTCATCAGCCGCGTCAAACGGCCGAGGCCGATCGGTCCGGCGAGGTCCTCGAAGGTCAAGTCGTGACTGTTTCGGTAGAGGGAATACATTTCCTGATCCACATTGGTCACGAAGAGATCCTGCCAGCCATCTTGGTCGAAATCGGCGGAATCTACACCCATTCCGGAGCGTTCGCGGCCCGATTGGCTGTAGGCCACCCCTGCCTCCAGCCCCTTTTCTTCGAATTTTCCGTTGTGTGTGTTGACAAACAGGAAGTTGGCGACTGTGTCGTTGGCCACGAACAGGTCCATCCAGCCGTCGTTGTTGATGTCCGTCGCGACCACGCCCCAGGCCTTTCCCAGCGCTTTCGCGATCCCGGACTCCACGCTGACGTCCGTGAACGTGCCGTCACCGTTATTGTGGAACAGCCAGCTACCCGCTGGAGCATAGGCGCGCGGGATGCAGTAGAAGCGTTCCCCGGTCTTCTCGTCGCCGCAGAATTTGTTTTTCGACTTGTCGAACTCCACAAAACGACAAACGAACAGGTCCAAGCGGCCATCGTTGTCATAGTCAAACCACACGGCACTGGAAGCCCAGCCGGGAGCGGCTAGACCGGCTCTTTGCGTCACATCGCTAAACGTTCCGTTGCCATTATTGCGATAAAGAATGCTGCGCCCGTATTGCGTGACATATAGGTCGGGCCAGCCGTCCCCATCGAAGTCGCCGACAGCGATCCCCATGCCGTAGCCGCCGCCCGCGACCCCGGCTTTTTCCGTCACGTCCGTAAACGTGCCGTCCCGATTGTTGTGGTACAGCGCATTGCGCAGCGCAGGCTCCGGATTGAAAAAATCACACTTTCCGCTGTTGACCAGATAGATGTCCATCCAGCCGTCGTTGTCGTAGTCCAGAAAAGCGCAACCCGCTCCAGTCGTTTCCGGCAAATAGTATTCCGGCGAGCGGCCATTCACGTGCCGCCAGGTGATCCCGCTTTTACCGGGGGGTACTTCTTCGAACAGCGGTCGGAGGGAAGCTGGAGTGAACCTCGTTAGGCTCTCCAGGCGAAGGCCTGGCCATAGACCTGAGACTTGGGCCCGGCGTCCGCCGAGCAGCGCGAGTCCGCCGAGGAACTGGCGTCGCGTCCAGCCGGTCATAACGGATATTTCCGAGGTCCCGGAGTTTCGCTTACGATTTGCGGATTGACGATAGCCAAAGCCCTCACGAAGCAGACCTTAGCACACTGGCGCATTTGTGAGGCGAACAAAGCTCCCGTGGCGAAGAGAGCATTTTTTTAGCGATGCGGGAACAGCGCAATCCAGCCCTGACTTGCGCTCGCCTAAACTCCAGGCATAGCTCAACGCGACCTACCTTTCGCAAAGCGCCTTCCCGTTTCCCTGAACGTTGCCCATGTAGGTAATTTTCCAGATGGATTTGGAGGCATCATCGGTAACCAGAAGGGAGCCATCCAAGGCGACCGTGACGCCCACAGGGCGGCCCCAAACGTGCCCATTATCCACGACAAACCCGGTCATAAAATCCTGGTATTCCCCGCTGGCATGTCCTGTCTGATGCAGAGGAACACGAATCAGCTCGTAGCCGACGCGAATTGCCCGATTCCAAGATCCGTGTTCCGCTGCGAAGATATCTCCCTGGTACTCCGGCGGGAATTGCTTGGCTTCGTAGAAGGTCATCTCGAGCGATGCGTTGTGGGGCTGAAGGAGGATATCGGGGGTCATCACTTTATCCTTCAACTCAGGGTGTCTCCCCTTATGGCGCGGGTCCTGGTGCCCGCCCATATACCACCAGGGCCAGCCGTAGAAGGCTCCCTCTTGCACATGGGTGATATAGTCGGGAACCAGATTGTCTCCCAGGGCATCACGTTCGTTAACGGAGCACCAAAGCGCGCCCGTCTGCGGTTGAATGGCCAGCCCCACCGCGTTGCGGATGCCGTACGCGTACACGCGCATCTCGGAACCGTCAGGATTGAACTCCAGGATAGCGGCGCGATGCCTCTCTGCGGGGACGGCGTCGGGATCATCCACATTCGATGCCGAGCCGACAGAAACGAACATCTTTTTGCCATCCGGGGTGAACTGAATGTCCCGCGTCCAATGGCTTTCGCCAGCTGGCACGTCTGCAATGTGTTCCGCCGGACCGCGGGCTTTCAAATCGCCGTTTTGATAGGGAAAGCGGACTATGGAGTCTGTATTACCTACGTAGACCCATTCCGGGTTGGGACCCGGAGGATAGAAGTTAATGCCAAAGGGCTGGTTCAAGCCCTCGGCGAAAATCTCGGTCTGCTCCGGTTGGCCTTTGCCGGTGAGGCCCCTGAGAACTCTAATGTCTCCCGTATGGCTCTCGGCAACGAAGAAGTCGCCGTTCGGCGCGGTGCGGATCAGCCGTGGATCATTGAGTCCAGTGGTGTATTGCTCGACTTTGAAGCCCGGCGGCACCAGCGGCCACGCCTTCTCTGGACGAGGCACCACTTGAGGGCCGTTTCCCGTGGACGCGGTAACGAAGGGGAGGGGCAGGTCCTTCAGCGTTATCTTGCGAATCTTGCCCGGCTCCTCGAAGCGGTAGTCGGTGAAGGGAGCCTTCGGCGGGGGCGCGCTCAAGCCTGCCGCAACCGCTTCGGCACGTGAAGTCCTCACCCGAGGGGACCCTGGCTTGGAACCCCCGAGAACTCGCAGGTAGGTGACGATCTGCCAGCGTTGCTTTCGCGACAGTTTAGCCCACGAGGGCATTCCATCGTTTGCATCGCCCCGAGTGATATACCAAAACAGTTCGCCCTCGCTCGCAGACTGTGCCCGCCCGGTTGCCAATGCCGGGATGTTTCCCAATCCCTCCCCATTCTCCCCATGGCATTGCGCGCATCGCCGATGGTACAAGGATTGGGCGGTGCCGATTTGTAGACTCTCATACGGATTCTTCAGTTCCCTGGCGGATGGTGGAGCATTGTGGAAATTCAGATCCTGGGCTCTCGTCGCGAGAGAAGAAAGCAAAGTGGCCACGGTATACACGGCAAACCAACCGAGAGCGGGTCGAGCGGTTCGTTTCAAGGATTCTCCTCCCAGGCCGGGAAGTCAAACGGCGAGAATGCCAGTAGCAATATTTTTCGAAGACTAATGCAACGCAGCGCTGGTCCGCACGGCAATCGCTAATAGCCCTTGCCCTTCACCACCAGATAAGTAAATTCATGCGACCCCTCGAGCAGAAGCTGATGCGGTACACCAGCCGGTATGCGGATCACATCTCCTGGTGCAAGTTTCCGCCGGATGCCGCCTTGAATAGTGCCATTGCGTTTCTCGTGCGGCGCGACCGTCTCTCCGTGCAGATAGGTCCCGCCCACTACCAGCGTGGCCGAGCCGGATTGCACAAAAAAAATGTCGATTTGCGTTTCGTGCCACTCCACTTGCCCATCGGCTTCCCGGTGAACGAGTAAGAACGATTCGTTGGGAAAATCTGCAAGCTGCTTCACGGCAAATTGATGGGGGTCAGATGCCGCTTCTGAGGCCAGCGTTTGAACCAGAACCTTCAGAGAGCTAGGAGTCCATTGCTGGAATCCTTGCGGGACCGCCTCGTCCGATCTTGCAACCAGGAACGGAATTACGATCAAGGGCAGCAGCCACAGTCTTCTCATCTTCCTGACCTCGGCATGTTCTCGTGATTTTCCGCGCAAATTCGTTGGCGGAAGATCTCCGTCGCTTGCAGGTGTACAAAGGTTCCTTCCCAGAACAGGCGGCCGCTTTCTCGTGCGGTGGCGTTTGGCGATGGACATTAGGAGCAGTTGTGTCCCGCTGTCAATCTGGAAAATCTAAAGCCCCGATTTAGCCAGGCTAAAGCCGGCGTCGGCCAAAGTTCGGCGCTATCCAGATGGTGTTATGCGATACTCGACTGGCCTCGGCACCAACCCCGAGGCTTTCTTTACAAAATCTAAGAGCATCGCACGCAAGGCATGTGCTTAAATGAACCCGCGATCGATCTATGAAAGCTCTCTTGCTTTCGGAATATAAGCATTTGGAAGTTAGGGATCTGCCCGTGCCAAGGGCCGGGCCTGACGAAGTCTTGGTGCGTGTGGCAGCCTGCGGCATCTGTGGAAGCGACGTTCACGGCTACGACGGCTCTTCGGGCCGGAGGATTCCGCCTATCGTGATGGGCCACGAAGCCGCCGGAACAGTCGCCGCGATAGGGTCTGGAGTGACAGGATTTGCGGAAGGAGATCGCGTCACCTTCGATTCGACAATCTACTGTGGCACTTGCGGCTATTGCCGTCGCGGAGAAGTAAATCTCTGCGACAACCGACAGGTTCTGGGAGTTTCTTGCGGCGACTATCGCCGCGCGGGAGCCTTTGCCGAGTTTGTTGCCGTCCCTTCGCGCATCGTGTACCGTCTGCCAGATAATCTTTCCTTTGAGGAAGCAGCGATGCTAGAGGCGGTGTCCGTGGCGATCCATGCCGTCTCCTTGGCACAGGTTTCCGCCGACAGCACGGCTTTAGTCGTAGGAGCAGGAATGATCGGCCTGTTGATTGTGCAGGTGCTGCGCGAGGCAGGGTGTTCCCGTATTCTGGTCACGGACATAGATGGCTCCCGGCTGAAGCTTGCCGAGGATGTTGGAGCGCATGCGGCCCTATCCGCAAAGTTGGGCGTGGCTCGGGAAGTGGGAAAGCTTACGGGAGGAGCTGGCGTGGATGCCGCGATCGAAGCTGTAGGTCACGCGGATAGCGTGAACGCCTCGATCGAAAGTGTTCGCAAGGGAGGGACGGTCGTCCTCGTGGGCAATATCGCTCCGGAAGTGATGCTCCCCCTTCAGAAAGTCGTCACGCGGCAAATCCGGCTTCAGGGATCGTGCGCATCGGCGGGCGAATACCCACGCGCAATGGAGCTTCTGGCATCGGGAGCAATTCAGGTGAAGAACCTCATCACCGCGATTGCTCCGCTTGCCGAAGGTCCTCTTTGGTTTGAACGCTTGCACGCTCGCGAACCCAACTTGATGAAAGTCATTCTTCGGCCGGAAGAGGCTTCGTGAGCAACGCTCTGTTTGATCTCAGCAGCCGAGTTGCCATCGTCACGGGCACGAGCCGGGGCCTCGGCCAATATATGGCGCGTGCCCTTGCTAAAGCGGGAGCGGATCTTGTGCTCACAAGCCGCGACCGCAATCGCTTGCTCCCGTTCGAGACGGAGATCAAGGCCCTCGGTCGGCGCG
>DATAIH010000065.1:0-2033 GCA_036262755.1 Candidatus Acidiferrum sp. | reverse complement strand
ATAACGGAAGAAAAGCTGCCTCCCGGCATCCGCATGTCCATCCAATTTGCCGATGCGGGATTCCTGGGCCGGTGAAGAAATAGCCGCGACCAGAAAAATTGCCGCGAGGAGTGCGAACTTATTGGCTTTATGTGCGCGCATGGTCATCCACCTCAGTAGGCGAAATCGAAGCCAAAGAAAACGCTGCTGGACGTTAGATCGCGGGCGCTAATAGGCGCAGCCCCTCGCTGCCGCTTAATCGAATATTCGGCGTGCAACGCGAAACCTGCTCGGCTCGAAATAAACGGGTAATAGCGCAACCCGCCCGTCTCCGCGTCGATGTCACCGAAATTCGCCGGGTTGGTGTCAAACACCTGGCGGGACATGCGGATGAGTTCATAACGGCCGATCAAGATGACCTGGGGATTGAAGTTGTAATGTGCTTCAAACAACCCTCCGTTCCAGGTGGGCGCTCGCGCGCCGACCGGGAGCGGCGTGTTTGCCGGGGTATTGGACCCAAGGAAGGCGTTGTCCCAACCGTGGAAGAACATGGTAGTGACGTCGAACTTTTTAACGTACCACATCCCGATTCCACCGACGCGATAGAAACTCTTGTTGCCAATGCCTGTCCCGGGCACGCCCACTCCCTGCTGGGTGAACTGCGGAAACGTAGGCGCTTGACCGAGGAAGGCGAATCCTCCCACGCGCTGCAATCCGAGGCTGCCTATCTCGAAGGCCTGGCTGGCAGCAAAGTAACCGTCGTACCCACGGCCCGCCGGCAAGCCTGGTTGGCCATCGTTCGCGCTCAGCACCGAAGCCGAAACCCTGGTGCGGTCGTTTACCGAATGGCCCATCCATTCGACACCTACCTGGTTGTCGCCAATTCCGAAGGTATACAGCGTCTCGGTGGCGGGTCCTGGGTTGGCGAGACTACCGGGCGCGACCAGGGGCTGGAAATGATAGTTCTGGTAGCTGCCGCCGACATTGCTCAGTGTAAGGATGCGCTTTTCGGAGTGCAGGTTGTCGAGTTCGAATTTGCCGAACTTTATGTTCACCCACGAGCTGCCACCAAGGTTATCCAAGCGGCCCCACACCGATTCGAAGTGGAAGGCGCCGGTATTGTCAGACGATGGCAGAACGTAAAACGAAATGTTTTTGGCCAGCGTGCCGGCGGTGTGAAAATCCAAACCGCTCCAGTCGAACCCCTGGGTGGTGACCTGAGCCTCGACCGTGGATCCGGGCGTTGCGCCGTCTACGGCAACGCGATTTGTGCTTTCGCGATGCCAATTGGGGGTGATCCGGAAGGTTACCGGCCAATAAGCCGGATGCTGATAGATGGGAGCGTCGCGCTCATTTCCCATCTGGTAGCCGTTGTCCTTGAATTGCTGCCCAAACGGACTGAGCTTCGGCCAGGCTTCGTGGCACGAGGAGCAGGGCATGCCGTACTTGCGTGCGAAGGCAGGGATCGCGTGCACGTTGCCTTTGGGGATCGGCAAAGCGGAAGCCGGCAGGAGCATGATAGAGAGAAAAAGCCAGCCAAAGACAACGAATGATGCAAGGGCAGAGACTCGATGCCTCAGCAATGGCAGGACCCCACGGAACATAGCGCCTCCTGGGCGAAGTGTAATATTCCAGCTGTAAAGGTACGGAGAGGGCCCACGCGAGTGAACCTATCTCTCAGTGTCAACCGACAATAGGTCTCTCTTCGAAGAATCTATATTTCTGCTTGTCGTTTCAGCCATTAAAGCGGAGGGCACAAACTTAATGGCCGGCTGCGGACTTGAACACAAACTCCAATTCCTTTGTGGCGCCGGGACCCACGGAGATCTTCTGTGTGGATTTGCCGAGTTTTTCGTGCCATGCCTCGATCGTATAATCGCCCGGCGGAAGGTTCTTCAGCTCGAAATTGCCCGCCTTGTCCGTCACCGCAAAGAAGGGATGCTTGAAGACGGCGACATAACTGCGCATCCAGGGATGAATATTGCACTTCATGGGGATGGCGATCTCTTCGCGAGCGAAGCTGGCGTCGACACGGGTGCCCGGAGGTTGCGCCT
>DATAIH010000064.1:0-41104 GCA_036262755.1 Candidatus Acidiferrum sp. | reverse complement strand
GGAAGGGGCACATCACTTTCGGCAGAGCCTTCCTTGTCGGCCTCGCCATCACCGTAATCTCTTGCATCTTTTACGTCGTCACCTGGGAAGTCATCTACTACAACTTCATGCCGGACTTCATGGACAAGTACGGCGCCCACGTCCTCCAGAAGATGCAAGCCTCCGGCGCCACGGCCGCCGCGATTCAGCAGAAATCCGAAGAAATCAATAAACTCAAAGTCATGTACAAGAATCCGCTCTTCAACGTGGCGATGACGTTCATCGAGCCATTCCCCGTCGGCCTGGTCATCACGCTGCTCTCTGCCGCGGTCCTCAGAAAGAGAGCGCCATCGCAACCAGCAGTCGCCGTCTAGGGTCGATTTGCATTACCGTACTGGGGGATACTAGGGCTTGCGCCGACCCGCTGCCCTGATACGGAACAGGAGAGGAAAGGGCTGCGGGGTCGGAGTCGAAGCGGCATTGCCCCTGTACAATCCACAAAAAAGGAAAACAACCATGAGCCAGCAAGGCCGAATCCTCGGCATCGGCGGTATCTTTTTCAAGTCCGCGAACAAGCAACAAATGCAGGAATGGTACGCAAAACATCTCGGCCTCGCGGATAGCGGCCATGGTGTCATGCTGCCGTGGCGTGAAAAAGACAATCCTGAAAATGAGCAGATGACAATCTGGAGCATTTTCCCCGGCAACACCACATACTTCGAGCCCAGCCCAGCCTCGTTCATGATGAACTACATCGTCGACGACCTCGAAGCGCTGCTCGACCGCCTAGCGAAAGAAGGCGTCCAAATCGACCCTAAGCGCCAAGACGAAAGCTACGGCCGCTTCGCCTGGATATACGATCCCGACGGCAACAAAATCGAACTGTGGCAGCCCCACCATTAACAGAGACTCTGTCGATCGCCGCGAAATGTTCCCGAAATTCGTGGCCAGCTTGGACTGCCGGATTAGTCAAAGAGCAACGAATAGAGCACTAGTTCGCAGCATCCTTGCGTCGCTGCCACGCCGCGACCGCCGCGACCCCGGCCGGAAGGTTGCATTCGCGGAATGTCCGATGTAGGCTGCGCCCTCCCAGAAATTCCGAAAGGGTTTCAATCTATCCCTCCTCGGAGGCGTCTCTGATGCGAAAGATCGTTTTGAGAATCATCACTGTGACAGTCGCGGGACTAGCCATATCTCATGAGCTTGTGCACGCTCAAACAAAGGAGGAAGCTGCTCCGGCCAAGCCAGCTTCGGCAAGGCCAGAAGGCTTCAAGCCCGAGCAGCAGGCCAGCAAAGGCTCCGTGACGATCGGAGGCAAGGCGATTCCTTATGACTCGTATGCCGGCACGATTGTTGTTCATCCCAAAGGTTGGGACGACGTGCCCCAGAACGCGGACAAGGACGACAAGAATCCCCCCACGGAAGCCAGCATGTTTTACGTGGCCTACTTCAAGTCCGGCGAGCAAGCGGCACGGCGCCCCGTGACGTTTTTGTACAACGGGGGACCTGGTTCCTCGACGGTGTGGCTGCATATGGGCGCTTTTGGACCGCGGCGAGTGGTGACGGCGGATAATTCTCATACGCCGGCCGCGCCTTATCCCATTGTCAACAACGAATTCAGCCTGCTCGATGCAAGTGACCTCGTTTTTGTCGATGCTCCAGGGACCGGATTCAGCCGTATCGCGGGGAAGGACCGGGAAAAGGCGTTTTACGGCGTAGACGCAGATGCGGAGGCGTTCGCGGATTTCATTTCGCAATTCCTGGCGAAATACGGGCGCTGGAATTCGGCGAAGTACTTATTTGGGGAGAGCTACGGCACGACGCGATCTGCGGCGCTGATCAATCTGCTGGAAACCGGACGGGACATCGATTTCAACGGCGTGATTCTGCTGTCGCAAGTCTTGAACTACGACAATGGCGCAGACTGGCCGCAGCTTAATCCGGGAATTGACTTGCCCTACCAGCTCGCGCTTCCCACGTACACGGCGACGGCATGGTACCACCACAAGCTGCCCGATGCTCCCAAGGAACTCGAGCCGCTTTTGGCGGAAGTCGAGCAGTTTGCCATGAGCGAGTACGCGATGGCTCTTGGAGCGGGAGCCACGCTTGCCCCGGAGCGGCGGAAGACGATAGTTGCGAAGCTCCACCAATACACCGGGCTGCCCACCGAATACATCGAGAAATCGGACCTGCGCATCAACGCGGGACAGTTTGAAAAGACGCTCAAGGGAGATACCGACACGACCACCGGCCGGTTGGATACGCGTTTTTCGGGGCCGACCTTCGACCCACTCAGCAGGGAGGCCGAGTACGATCCGCAATCGGCGGCGATCAGTTCAGCGTACGTCTCGGCCTTCAATGACTATGTCCGAAAGGATTTGAAATTCGGGGAGAACCGGGAATACAAGCCGGAAATCGAGACCTGGAGAAGCTGGAATTTCCTGCACCAGCCTCCCGGAGCTCCAATCCCGTTGCCGCAGTCTGTGAACGTGATGGTCGACCTGGCCATGGCAATGAAATACAACCCGGACCTGAAGGTTCTGGTGAACGCGGGATATTTCGATTTAGCGACACCGTTCTTTGAAGGCGTCTACGAAATGCAGCACTTGGCCATTCCAACGAAGCTACAGAAAAACGTTGAATTCAGATTCTACGAGTCCGGCCACATGGTGTACGCGCATGAAGCCTCATTGAAAGGGCTTCACGACAATGTGGCGGCCTTCATCCAGGACACATCGAATTCGAAATCCAAGTGACGCAATGGCGTTGTTCAGTCCTCTCGCTGCGAGCAAGGTCGCACTTCCGCGCGTCTCTTTACTGATCCCCGGGTCGCTTCAGTGCGAAGCCTGCTCCCGCCCTTGTTGCGCCTCGGCCAGCCACCGCGCCATCTTCTCGTCCTTCGCAGCGACAGCTGCCCAACCCTGGGCGGTACCGCCCCAACGATAATCCTCGATGGTCATGTCGATGCCGCGGTCGATAAGGAATTGCATGGCTTCATAATTTTTGTGCCACACCAGCTCATGCAGGATGCTGGCGGGCTCGTGGGAACTCCAGTTCGCGTTGATGTCGGCCCCGTGCCCGAGAAGAAAGTCGGCGATCTCGAAATGGTTGTTGAGGACGGCCCAGGCAAGCGCGGTGTCGAGAACCTGCTGTACAGTGGGCGCGCCCCATTTCAGGTTCCGTCGGATCCAGTCATCATTGGCGGGAAAATGATTCGCGAGGTCGCCCAGGTCGGGCCTGCCCGCTGCGTCGAACCAGCGTCTCACCCGTGCGAAGTCCCCGTTCCCGGCTGCGTGTGGCAGATCCTCGGGCATAGGCCAGATCCGCAGCAGCATTGCAAGCAGACGGGTCTGCGCGTACGTGAACGCGTGTACAAAAGCCTTGGATGGCGGCGGCACGGGACAGTGCAGCACAGCGGGATCGAGATCAAGAAGCGCCTTAAGGAAAGCGGCGCGATCGTTCAACGCCGCCGCCGTACCCTCGATCAAACCGACCTGGAAGTTCACACATGCGTCGGACAGCAACCATGTTTCGCGTCGCAATCCGGCGACAAAGGATTTCAAGTCGCCGTCGTGCATCGCGCCGATGATCTGTTGCTCAACAAAAGCCTGCCAGGGCCTGAATGGATCGGGCGCGTGGACGTCGGGCTTGTTCGCGATGAAGTACTGGACGAATGCGGAACGTCCCAGCCCGCCATCGATCCGTTTTCCCATCTCGGTGTCGAGCGTGATGGACCGATCCAACAGCAGCGCGGCCGCGGTCTCGTGCTGGAGATGGCACGCATACATGAACGCTTCGTTCACCTCAGCAAGATCGTCACCATTTCTATCAAGGCACGCGCGAACGCTATCCACGTCGCCAAGCGCGGCAAAGAACTTGAGCGTTCGAGGAAGAAGGCCTCTGCTGTGAAATAGATCGATCAACCCCTTTGCGCGTGAACGGATGAGGTCATCGCAAACCGACGGCGCGACGACAGCGCCGGCATCGAGCAGGAGCTCGGCACACTCTCTGCGCGTGAAGTGCCGCTCCCGAAACTCGTCGCCGCTGTCGCCGAAGGACTCGGTAGCCATCTCGAGCAGCCCGCTGTCGTTTTCATCCGTTCTCCACGACAATAGCGCCGGGTATTCCGCCAACAGCTGCCGGAGACCTTCGACGTCATTGTCATGGATGCTCTGTCGGGCTTCGGATACGGCCCACTCGAGGCCTTTGCCGAGGCGTTGCTTTACTTCTTTGATCAAGTCCTGCCAGCCTCGAAAGCCATATTCGCGCGCCACCACTAGCTGGGCATCACGCATTGACAACGGCAGTTCGGACTTTGGGAGCTCGGCACGTGCGCGAACAATGGCGTCAGCCTCGCCAGCAGCTATGCTGCGCGCGAGTTTCTTGGCTTGCTTGCGCAGAGATTCGAGAGAGGGACGAGCAGGAAGGTCCGACGTGGTCATGACCATCTCCTTTCATGAGCGCCTGTGACCCGCTGATGCAGGCTGAAAGAAGATTCAAAACACGCTGGTCTGAATCAAAGCAGGTGGGATTTGTTCCCTTGCCGCGGGCCGGTGGTGCCCTGCCGCACGCTGTCGCTAGTATCCGCGACTTGCAACGGCACTGTCAAACCGTGGTTTGTTAGGCCAGCCGCTGTGGGACGACATCAGTACCCAAGAGTCGCCAAGGGGCGAGTCATCCGGTTCGCGAATGGGTTCTCAACCCGCAGGCGACCGCAACTCGCCACCACGGCAATCGCCATCAGGCCAGAGGTTCGTGGCCGAGCTATCGGGTTCGGAGACTCAGGCCCGTACTGTCATGGCCGCAATCCAGAGAGGGATAATTCTGGTATTGGTCGGAGTTGGAGTCTCGTGGTCGGGCGTCAAGATTCAGTCGACCGCTGAGATTGCCACTGTAGGTGTCCTGTTGCTGTGCGTTGGCGTCGGCCACGCCTCTGCAGAGCCGGAAGCGATTTGGCCGTTAACGTACACGAACAGCGACACTTCTCAAGCTTTTTTAGTCTTTTAAGATGACTTCTCGCTGGAGAGGACCGAAGGATGGTGCTGGGTTGCCGGCTGCGCCACTCCGGACAGACGGCTGGGTCATCACCGAGGACCATAGACGTTATTGAAACGTGTCGGAGACCCGTCGTCACGCCGTTTCCGTTTGTCAGGGGTAGCATTGTATGAAATCGTCGCGACGCAATTCTCTTGAAGTCTCAGGGCTGGCCCTCGGGGCAGTGGGACTGATTGCTGCTGCCGAAGGGCGCACCTTGCCATCCTTGCCAGTTCTTTTCCTTTTGGTCAAGTGCGTGTTCTGCGAGACCCACTGCAAATTATTCTAGATAAGTGCGTTAGGCGACAAAATTGGAGCCGCCTCATGGCCTGTCCCTTCACTCCGTGAGGGGCTGGCTTTCCTAGCCTCAGCCTTTACGCGCGCTTTGGTTTCATAAAATCAAAAAAAATGCTTGACATTGGGATAACGATATTAGAGATTCCGTGTACGTTCACGTAGGTCAGTTGCGCAAACCTTCAGTCGATGGTGTGGAGGCTAACGATGCGTTCATTCTTAGCTATCGCTGCTCGAGGTCTTTCATCACACATCCGCCACCTCGGAAAAAGGCACGCTCTTATGTTGGGCGTGTTCTTCTTTTTGTTCACGTTCGCCGCTTTCGGCCAGCAAGCCACCATTGTGGGCACGATTACCGATCCGTCAGGAAGCTTGGTTCCTAACGTAACCGTCACTATCACGCATACCGATACTGGGACGCTTCACGTCTTTTCGACCAACGAGGCCGGACAGTATGTCGCGCCGGACCTTCAGATTGGACACTACAACGTGAAGGCTTCGGCCTCAGGCTTCAAGGCTTCCGAGCAAAAAGACATCGTGTTGAACGTTGGCGACCGTACCCGCATCGATTTCCAGATGCAGCTGGGTACCGCGACGGAGACCGTTACAGTTGAAGCCGCGGCCATCCACGTGCAAACCGAGAGCGGCGAGGCCAGTAACGTCATTACGGGACAGCAGATCACTCAACTTGCGACCAATGGCCGAAGCCTATACGAGTTGTTTGCTCTCGCGCCAGGCGCCTCCAGCGATCAGGCTAGCCGCGTGCAGTTCACCCCGGTGAGCGGGGATAGTAACGTCAGCATTAATGGTCAGCGAGCCGGTCATAACCTTCAGCTCATCGACGGTGGCGAAAACCTAGACCGCGGCGGCAGCAGTGGCAGTGTTATGCCCTCCATCGACTCTCTCGCTGAGTTCCGCAACTTGACCTCCAACTATAGCGCCGAGTACGGGTTGAGCACGGCCGCGACGATCAGCACCGTAATTAAGTCCGGTACCAAACAGTTCCACGCCGAGGCTTGGGAATTCTTCCGCAATGACGCCCTCAACGCGCGCAATTTCTTCAATCGTGCCCCGAGCCCAGTTCGCGAATTGCGCTACGACGTTTACGGCTTCAATGTCGGCGGGCAAGTGCCGGCCTGGAAGAGCCATCCCACGTTCTTCTTCTACAATATGGAATGGCGCAAAGAAATCGACGGCGGCTCAGTGAACCAGCTCGTTCCTTTCGCCAGTGAGTATCCTGACGCGGGCGGCGCAGGCACTGGGGCAGTGCTGCCGACCACATTTAACGGCAAGGCAAGCATTGCTTCGGATCCGGCTCTGACCGTAGTCCCCGCATCCATTCAGTTCGCGAATTGTCCAGGCGGTGTTGCGCCTGCCGGCGTCGTGCCCGGCTCGCCTTTTCCCAACAACACCATCCCCGACTGCATGGTCGCCGGCAACGCAACGACCTTGCTGAAGGCCGGCGGCAAGTATGGCGGCATTTTCCCGGCCGCTAACAGCGGCGCTTTCTTTAACGGCGGCAACAATTCCCCCATCAACGTGCGGGAAGAGATTGGCAGGGTCGATCACCAGTTCACCAGCAAGTTCTCGGTGTTCGGTCATTGGATTTCCGAGCAGATTTCACAAACTTACGGGACTACGCAGTGGAGCGGCGACAACGTTCCCTCCATCGCCGACGTTTTCGGGAACCCCTCGTATAGCGCAGTGGTCCACACAACCTATGTGATTAACCCCGCGCTAATCAACGAGGCCTCTTTCAACTACAATGGCAATCGCATCAACATCATTCCGACGAATCTTATCAGCGCCCCTTCAGCATTTCAGTTTAACCGGCTCTTTACCGGCCCCAATGCTGATACGCGCATCCCCTCGATCAACTTGGCCGGTGTGACCGGTTCCAACTACACCTCCAACTGGACGCCCTGGACCAACAAGGCAGATGACTACCAACTGCGTGACGATCTCTCTTGGACTAAGAGCGCGCACCAGCTAAAGTTTGGCTTCAGTTGGGCGATTTACAAGAAGATTCAAGACGCTTTCGCAAATACCCAGGGCAACTTCAAGTTCGACGGCTCATTCACTGGCTATGACTACGCTGATTTCCTGCTCGGGTATGCCCAACAGTACACCGAGGACGGCGTTAAGATTAGCGGCCACTGGAACAACATCTCCCCGGCAGCCTATGTCCAGGATAACTGGCGCTTGAATAACCGGCTCACTCTAAATCTGGGAATCCGGTGGGACGGTATTCCGCACACCTACGAGGCGAACCAGCTATCGTCGAATTTTTATCCCAATCTCTACAACCCAGCGAATAAAGCCACGTTTGACTCAAACGGGCATATTTGCAGCAATAACTCGGTTCCTGTCTGTCCCGGTGGGCCTAGTCCGGGTTTGGTTACCAGCACCAATCCAACCCTAGGTGGCTATCAGTTTTACCTCAACGGCATCGGCATTGGCGGCAAGAACGGGATACCTAAGGGCTTGGCCAATTCGTCTTGGAACAACTGGGCTCCCCGCGTCGGTTTTGCTTATGACCTCACTGGTCGCAGCAGGACGGTGATCCGCGGCGGCTTTGGCATCATGTACGAGCGCATTCAGGGCAACGACATGTACAATGGCGCCGTCAATCCCCCGGGGGATCCCAATCCCACTCTGAATGGTGTTTCCTTGCAGAACCCTGGCCTCAGCGTGACGGGCCCCGCGGCAGGCTCGGTGATCACTGCTGCAAAGCTGCCCGTACTTGCGTTGGGACTCTCCGGAATCGCTCTGAATTACAAGCCGCCCACAAGTTACCAGTATAGTGTCGGCGTTCAGCAAGCAATTGGGGGCAACGCTGTCTTGAACGTGTCTTACGTTGGGAGCCAGGGGCGGCACGAGAATTACTACCAAGCGATCAACCTCCCGGCAATAGGCGATCTACCTGGACTGCTTCAGCCGGGCGCACCCAGCTTTACGGTTGATCCGACGCTGACTTACCCCGGCTTCGGCAACATGCGGTTGGCGTTTAATGAGGGAAGCGCCAGGTACAACTCACTTCAAACTTCGCTGACCGGAACCGTAAAGCACGACCTCCATTTGCAAATCGCCTATACGCTCTCGAAGGCGATGGATGCGACCACCAGCACCGGAAGTGGCGGCGACCTCCAGAACGCCACGAATCCCTATAAAGGATGGGCGTATGACTTCGGACCGTCCGAGTTCGATCGAAGGAACATCTTCCTTGCCAACTTCGTCTACGATATCCCGCTCTTCAGGGGTCACGCCAGCCGTCTTGTGAAATCCACGCTGGGTGGATGGCAATTGGCGGGAATCATCACCGAGGAATCGGGAGCTCCTATCAACCTCGGTGTGAGCGGGAAAAATGTTGCCAGCATTCTCTCCAATACGGGCAACCGGCCAAACCTGAGCGGGTCGATCTCTTATCCAAAAACCGCTGCGCAATGGTTCGATCCTTCGGTCTTCTCGAAACCGGCTTGCACAGTGGGTGGCACAGGGGCCGACTGCTACGGCAATCTCGGATTCGACGCCGTCCGTGGTCCCGGCCGCAACAATTTTGACCTGTCTCTCAACAAGAACTTTTCCTTTACGGAGAGATTCCACATGGAGTTCCGGGCGGAGGCTTTCAACGCTTGGAACCACACCCAGTTTGTCGGCAACAGCAATCTGGGAGGCATCGGCACCAACGTCGGAGCGGGCAACTTCGGCCAGGTCACCGCAGCGTATGACCCGCGGCAGTGGCAGCTCGGTCTGAAGCTCATTTACTAGCCGAACGTAGCCTCCGGTCCCGCTCGCACACACCCCTGCGAGCGGGGCTTTTTCCCGTTTAGAGTGCGGCGGCTTGACGCTTTCTCCGCGGCGGAGCTCGCGTCGCGGGCAACGTCGGGCAATTCCAAAGCAGCCCACTCCCCTGCCGTCATCGAGAGTCGCTCCGCCTGAGGACCAAGCCATAGCGAGCCGCTAGAGGCGAAGCAGAGAGTGAACTCAACCGTCATCCCGAACAAATCCAAATCGTACTTTCCTATCTCACGACTCTTCTCAGCCATCCTTGACGCTGCCCGTCACCAGTACTACGCTTGAGCCGCTCGCCCTATGCCACCTGTGAACTCCGTCACCCAACTCGTCGGATTGCGAATGAGCCGGCTTTGCCTGGCCCTATTGACGTCCGCTGTTCTCTCCGAGTGTCCCGCCTTGTGCCAGGATCGCTCAGCCGACGTAAATACCCCACGCGGCGACCGCGCGGAAATCGCCATCACGGTCCGCGACGCCCAGGGTCGGATTATCCTCGCCCCGGCGACGGTCAAGGTGTATCACTCGGGAATGCTTACCGCTCAGGAGGCAACTTCACAGGGGCGCGCATTTTTTATCCTGCACGGTTTGGGCGATTACGTGGTTACTGTGGAGGCCACGGGATACAAAACCGTCCAGAAAGATATTTCTCTGCGCATAGCAGTCCGCGATGAAGAAGACATTAACCTGAGATCCAGTTCCGCTCCCGAAAGTGGTTCCAGCGTTCCCGACGAACCTCTCCTTGCGCCGAAAGCAAAAGAGGCATTGGACAAAGGACTGCAGGCGCTAAAAGACAACAAGCTGGACCAAGCTCAGAAACACCTAGACGAAGCGATGAAACTTGCTCCGAGTCATCCCGACGTCCTTTACGGCCGGGCAGTCCTATGTCTCAAGAGAAGCGACTGGTCTGACGCACAAAGTCTGCTCGAAAAGGCTACGCAGCTCGACCCGAAGCACGCGCCCGCCTTGGCCGCCTTGGGGATGGCCTTTGTAAACTCAGGAAAATTTGATCAGGCCATTCCACCTCTTCAGCAATCCCTGGCGCTGGAACCAGCCAAATGGGAAACGCACTGGGCGCTCGCCAAAGCCTATTACCACCAGCAGCAATACGAAGAAGCCCTCAAAGAGTCGCAGGAAGGTTGGACCGAGTGCCACGGCGCCGCTCCGGAGATTCAGCTGCTGCTCGCGCAGTCGCTCACGGCGGTCGGCCGCTACGAGGATGCCGCTCAAACGCTTCGCGATTTTCTCAAGAACCATCCCGACGGTCCGCGTGCCGACACGGCACGGCGCTGGCTGGCGCAGTTGGCCGCTGAAACAAAGGCCCGCCCGGATTGAGACCCGCAAAGTACGTTCGAGTCCGAGTTTTGGACGCGGCATCCTCCACCGGGCACGGACGTAATTGTCTCCCTCACCAATTGCTCGCCTTACGAAGATGCCCCTGAGTCTGGGCCCGCTCGGTGCTTTGCTTGCAGATGCCGTGAGAACTGTTAAATTACGGAGGGAATGACCAACATACTGAAAATCCTATCGTCACGCACAATGAAGAGGCAACTGTTTGGTGTTTGTGCCGCACTGGTGTCAGTGTCTCCTCTGCCAGCTCAGACCGCAAGTCCTAGCACAGCCATAGCGCTCGAGCAGCAAGGCAATCTGGCTGGCGCCGAACACGAGTGGAGGCAATGGCTGCGGGGTCACCCCGAGGATGCGGAAGCCCTTGCTGGTCTTGGAGTGGTCCTTTCCAAGGAGGGAAAGTACGAAGACGCGGCCCCAACCTATCGCAAAGCGCTAGCCATGAATTCCAATCTACGCGGAATCCAACTGAATCTCGGGCTGGCCGAATTCAAAACCGGAAAGTTTCAGGCTGCGATCGCCCCGTTTCGCGCGGCCCTCGCTGCGGAGCCCAACAACCTGCAAGCACGAACCCTTCTAGGGCTCACCTACTACGGAGCGAAGCGGTTCGACGAGGCCGTTAAGCATCTGGAGGTGGCGGCCAAAGTGGATGCCGACAATACTCAATTGCATCAGGTATTAGCGCAGAGCTGCCTTTGGGCCAGGAAATATGAGTGCGCGTTAGAGGAATTTCGGCTGATCCTGCAGCGGGAACCGGATTCAGCGGCGTCGCACATCCTTACGGCGGAGGCATTGGACGGTTTGGGCAGAACCGAGGAAGCCATTACTGAGTTTCAGGCCGCCGCAAAAGCCGCTCCGCGCGAGCCCAATGTACACTTTGGCATCGGGTATCTCTACTGGAAAAAGCACAAATACAGCGAAGCGAAGGCTGCATTGGAAGAAGAGCTGGCAGTCGACGCGGCAAATCCCCTGGCGGTGGCGTACCTTGGCGATATCGCCATGAAGGAAAGCGATCCGGGCAAAGCGCTTTCGCTTCTTAAGAAGGCAGTGCAGTTGAAAAACGATCTGCGCATCGCTTATCTCGACATGGGCATCCTTCTTGCCGACCGGAAAGAATTTCCAGAAGCTCTCGCCGCCTTGCGTCGTGCCGAGGAGCTCGATCCTTCTCAACCCGATGCCCACTACCGTATGGGAAGGGTCTACAGGCAAATGGGAAATTCTGCAGCGTCCGAGAAGGAGTTCGCGAAGGTTCGTGAACTACACGAAAAAGATGCAGGCGATCTTGTTCACCAGATGTCCGATTCCCCGCCGCCCTTGAAGCCATGATGCATCAGATCCCGGGCTCTTCGATTCAGCGTGGCCCTACGGGCGGTGGATGCCATCCTGCGGTTTCGTCGGCGCTCGTAACTGTCTTTCGCGGGAAGTTTTGTAATGCAATTCTGCCAAATCGGAAAACAACTCTCTTCGAGCGCAATGAGGTCCTTTACGAAATAGGTGGCCGTGACCTCACGTTTTCTTTCTTCAAGTTGGCTTCGTGAAAGTGGGGGCCATCACCAGCGAAGGACGCAAGCTGATCTACGACATTCGGAGCAGTAGAGATGTCGTTGGTGAGCTCTGTGTTTCCGAGGCGCGACGTCCGGATCGAGCCGATGCGCTTGAGCATACTGAAGCGGTCGCCGTGCCGCGCCACGAAATCATGGAAATACTGAGACAGCAGCCTGACTTGTTTTCCCGTTTAGTAGACGTTCTAGGGCGCGCGTTGGTAGAGGCCTAAGACCAAGTGAACACCCTAGCCACAGACAATACGCTAGGGCGAGTTGCGAAGACTTTGGTAAGGCTCGCGGCAAAGATTGGCAAGCAGTCCGGCTCAATAGTGGAAATTGAGAAATATCTTACGCAAGAGGAGCTGGCGCAGATGGTGGCAGCCCGTCGGGAAAGAGCCTCAACGACTTTGAATTTTCTGCGGCGTCAGGGCACCGTGCGCTATCTGCCCCACGGGCACCTTAGCCTGAACATCAGAGTTCTGGAAAGTCACGCCACTTGACACCGTTGCATCTCATGGTCTAGGTCACGCAACGCACGCAATCGGAAGTGTTACCGGAGGAACAGACTCGCGAAGGCTATTGGGCATAGCGCAGATCCAAGGGACAGCTGTGTTTTCTCATCTCCTAGATTAGGGGTCGCTGTAAACTCTTAGAATTTTTTGCTCGTGCCACTACTGCGCGGATCCAGGTCCTGGGGTCCAAGAGTCGAGGTGCCAGCCAGTGTTCAACCATTTGTCCTCGCGTCGGACGAACATCTCAGTGGCGCGGCCAGTTCGCGTAAATTGTTTTCCACCGGCGTTGATTTCGTAGAGATATTTTGAGTAGACAATCGCCGTGTAACCGTAAACCTGGATTTTCGTCTCGGGGAATTCGAGCCTTACAAGTTTGCCGCCACCTTCGACAAAACCCTTCGCGCCAGACAAAATGTCGTCGCGAGTGGCCCACTTCTCGCCGTTATCGATGGCAATCAACTCTTCCGGGAGCAACCCCTCTAGCTTCGCCCGGTCATTTGCAAAATAGGCGCGCCACACGGCCTCGCGCGCTTCCAACAGGCTTTTCTTACCTGCCTCGCCGAGCGGTCTCAGGGACGCCATCGATATCGCCTGTGCATCGGGGCTCTGTTCCGTATCCGTGGCCACTTGAACCCATTCCCCGTTCAGTTTTGCGAAGACATCGAGGATACGCAATTTCCTTTTGATCGGCTCCTTGAGGTCCGGACCGCCTATCTCTATTTCGCAGACAAAGGGCACGATGGCCACGTCTCCGTAAAACAAAACGTCAATCTCCAGCAGCTTATAAGCCGTCATGTGCACAGGAGACTTGACCGGAGAAGCTGAAGCCGACATGTATTCTCCAACACCATGCATCACGTTGCTTGCTCCTTCCAGGAATCCCAGCCACTTGGCGGCATGAGTCGCGCGAAGGGCTTCATCATCCTGGTGAATAAAACCCTGAAAGATCTTGTCCAGACTTTTCAAGACCGCGTCGCGGTCGCCCGGGCGTTTTTCCCCAGGAATGGGAGCAATCTGAGATCGCACGCAGACTCCAAGGAACAGGCCCAGAACGGTCAGCACGAATAGACGCTTTACCACGTTGCACCTCCAGTTTTGAAGACCTCTGGCGCTACACGTCGTTCCAATCTCGGTGTCTCCCTCGGGTGTTAAGACGGACAGATCGTCCTCCTAAGAAGGTTAGGAGAGTATAATGGTTCTGCGCAGTTGTCAATGGAAGTAGCTCAGAGCGGTCCTTGACCAATTCCCGCGCAGCGAGATTAAGCTTCGAGGCCGAGTTGCTTGGGTGCCCTCTATCCGCCCGCGACCGACGCGCACGGGAACAGCGTGCAAGAGTCTGTCAGCAGATTTTTACCGCAGCCGAGCAGCTCTTAGAAGAGCTAAATTTAAACGCGATCGAGTGTGAGCTTTAATGACTTTCGTTGTAAAAAGCGCGCTCGCGAGCTCCTTGAGTTGTAACTCAGCGGCTATTACTGCCGACGAATCGCGCCTCATGCTTGGCGATTAGCTCCGAAACCCCGGTTCGACCTGCGGCTCGTCGCAAACGGCCACGAATGTTCTCGGTGCGGAGTGCCTTGCCGTACATTGAACGTGGTCCTCGCGGGCTTTCCCCGCCCCGCAGTTCAACCGAAAGGCCTTGCGCCTTCTGATTGGTTGCCATCGTGGGCTTTTTTCCTTGCCTTGGTGGTTCACGACGGGTATTGGCCATATGGTTAACAGCAAATGGTACTTTCGTACTCGTGCGCAATTGGACGCGGTTCGACGGCGATGCTGTGGCCAGTGTGCCGTCAGGCTGGTAATGTCGGTGTGGAGTTCAACGGTAGGCCTTCAAAACAAGTTGGCGCAAAGCGCATATGCAAGCCGTTGACGGGAGAGCCCCCATGAACAAACAAGACGAACGTGAATTGCTTGCGGCTTGCTTGGCGTGGGCGTGTCGCAATCAACCGGACATGAAGAACCTAGCAAAACTTCTAACACTCGCCATCGCTAACTCCGCGAGCACAGCCAGTCCTGAGTGGAAAACTATGTGGGCATACGCTTGTGAGCTGGCCGAACAATTTCGAGATGAACATGACGAAAGGCATTTCATGGTGACGTCCATCTCCGGGCGCGCCTGAGTGCATCGTTTGTTTATAGTTGAACCCGGTGTGCACGAGCGGAACGTTTTTCACTTCATTGGGGTTAGCTTTTGAGCGAAAGCGGATTGCTCCAACATAGCTTCTGTTTATCACATCGACTCGTCGGCGCTGGGTCCGTAGATGGCTGGTACTTTGGCACCCATGGGCCGCAGGTAGGTTGATAGCTGGCCGCGATGGTGAATCTGATCGAGCAGAAATCCCCACGCCATGTCGTAGCCTGTTTCCTTCATGACCTCTTTGCCGTCATACAAAAACGGCATCTTCTCTTCCCATCGCGGGCCGGGCACGGCTTCGAGCCTCTTGGTCAGCTCATCGTGTTGGCGATCGTACTGTGACACAATTTCCTTGATCGTTGCGGGGACCGCCACCTCGGCCCACTCGAACGAGCCTCTTTCTAGGCCATCCACCAGCGCCGCCTCCTCGCGCACCATAAGCCAGGCGATTTCGCGCGCCGTGCGTGCCTTCGGATCGGCGCGGTATTCACAACGGTCGTGCGGAATCCGGCTGATTACCTTGCGCGTGGCCGGTCCTTCCTTCTCCCAATACTTCAAAAAGAATGTTTTGTGGTCCATAGATGCTCCTCCACGTCCATCCGGCCCCACATTATATAGATGACGCCGCAACGAGGTGTAGTCATCCCGAACTCTTTGCTCTGCAACGGCGGTGAGAAATCTGCTTTTCGGATGACGTCATTTTCTTGGCAAATCCACGCGCAGAGTCCCGAAGGAGCTATTTGGCACGCAGCTCACCGCCAATTCTTGAGGGGCAAACAGACAAATCGGATTAGTTCCCGTTGCTGATTACACGCTCGGTTGCCAGCTCCGTTCGGCCTGGAGACCTTTCACGGCGCCGGAATTGTCCGGCCGGCTTCGTCATTTCAAACATCGCATAGCCGAATTTTTCACGCGAAAACTCACGGCGAACCCGCCAGTCCCGGCTTTCATAGAGAGCCTTGAACTTATCCTTCGCCCGGTGCACCAGCACGCGCAGGTAATTGCGGTCCACTCCGATGTCCCGGCACACTGTATCTTTGTCGTTTTCCTCCAACAAAACCGCCCGAAGCAGCTCGCGGTCTCGCGCCGGCAGCCCCGACAGGATCTTCCACACCCGTTCTGCGCACTGCTTGGACGCCATCATGCCCTCCAGGTCCAGTACCTTGTCCGGAATCTCTTCGTGCGTGCCATCCATCTGCCGGTTCTTCCCGAGCGAACGGTAATACTCCAGTAAGACGTTGTTGCATACGGAGTTAACGAACGCCCCGAAGCGCTCTGGCTGGCGCACCCCGCCTTCCTTCCGCACCGCCGCAATCACCCGGATGAAGGTGTCCTGCTTTAAGTCCTCCACTTTGTCTGACTCGATCGCCCGGGCCCGCAGCTTGATGTGCAGCAGCTTCTCAAAATACACGAAGAAATGGTGCTCCGTTGCGGGATCGCCGTTTCGCAGCCGCTCTAGATAAACCTTGTCAAACGCGAAGAAATCCATGCTGGCCTCCGAAAATTGCCGTCGAGCTGAGGATCTAGGCTCTCGGCAACATTACGCTGAAGTTGTGCAAGGAGCCCACGCCATACCCTGAAAGCTTCCTCCGATATCCGCCCGCCACTGACCGGCACGCTCAACTGAATTGAGCACGCGACTCCAAGTCAGAGGCAGATCCTAAAGGTTCGTTTCACGGGTGCCCTCCTGAAACCGCGCAACCGGTCTTCTGTCCCGGTGTCGAGTGCAAGAAATTACATCTTCAGGGCAAGGCGTCAACCTCCTGCATCTCTCCTTTTTATGTTCTGGCGATAACCGTGTAAGTCCTTGATTTCGCTTGGTGTTGCGGTATGCTCCAGGTTGCTTTTCGACGCCCTCGTTTCCTATCGAGGTGCTATGGGGTGAACCCGCTGAGTGAGACAGTTCAACCGGTTGACTCCTTGCGGGGTTTGACCCGGCCATGCCCGAGGTTGTTGGACCGTACCCAAAGAGGTTGATCGCTGACGGGCTGCAAACCCTTTATAAGGTCGCTCTGACCAAAATCCTGCTTCCCTAATTCGTTAACAGGAGTCTAAACTGTTGCCTTGTCATCTATCGACAGGAGAGCCGAAATGGCCAAGCCAACCGACCTTGTTCAAGGCACACTCGACCTCTTGATCCTGAGGACCCTGGCGCTAGAGCCCATGCATGGTTGGGGAATCGCCCAACGCATCCGTCAGGTGTCCGGGGAGGTCCTTCAGGTCAACCAGGGCGCCCTCTATCCGGCGCTGCACCGCCTCGAGCAACAGGGCTGGATTCGCGCCAAGTGGGGAGAGTCGGAAAACAACCGCCGCGCGAAATACTATTCGCTTACGCCCGACGGTGCGAAGTATCTGCGCCAGGAGCACGCGCAATGGAAGCGGCTCTCGCTGGCCATTAATTTGGTACTGGAGACACCTTAAGGAAAGAACACATGCGTTGGCATCACAAATTTCCGCTCCGCCTGCGCTCGCTATTTCGCAAGAACAACGCTGAGCTGGATCTCCGTGAGGAACTCCAGTTTCACCTGCAAAATCAAATCGATGAATTCGTCGCGCAAGGCATGAATCGACAAGAAGCGCGTGGCGCTGCTTTGAAATCTCTAGGAGGTGTGGAGCAAATCAAGGAGGAATGCCGCGACGCCCGCCACGTCAACTTCCTCGACAATTTCTTGCAAGACATCCGCTTCGGTTTGCGGATGTTCCGCCGCAGCCCGGGATTTTCCGTCCTGGCAATTCTCTGCCTCACGCTCGGCATCGGCGCAAACGCCGCCGTATTTAGCTGGATCGAAGGCATTTTGTTCCGCCCCTATCCCGCCGTCACCCACCAGGAACGGCTCGTCGCCATCGGCGGCACGTCTCGCGCCGACGCCCGGGGCACCCCGCTTTCCTGGCCCGATTATTTGGACCTCGAACGCAGTTGCACTCTCTGCGAAACGACCTTCGTCAGCAAAATCACCGGCACCACCCTCAGCATCGGCGACCGCGCCGAGCGCACCATCGGCAGCATCGTCTCCGCGAACTATTTCGACGCCATCGGCGTGCATCCGATTCTCGGCCGCGGCTTCCTTCCGGGCGAAGACGTCGGCCAAAGCGCGCATCCCGTCGCGGTCATCAGTTACAAACTTTGGCAGGGCCGCTTCGAGGGCGATCCCGCGATTGTCGGCAAAACACAGCGGCTGAATGGCGTGATGCACACCATCATCGGCGTCGCGCCCGAAGGCTTTTACGGCACGTTCGTCGGCTGGGGCATGAACTTCTGGGTGTCCGCCTCCATGGAAGACATTTTTGAAGCCGGCGGCTACAAGCTCGAGGACCGCGGCGCCCGCTGGATCGAGGCCTACGCGCGCCTGAAGTCCGGTGTCACCCTCGAGCAGGCTCAGCAAGAATTCGCCGCCATTTCCGCGCGACTTGAAGCCGAGTACCCCACGACCGATCGTGGCCGCGCGATCCGGCTCTGGCCCCTCTGGCAAACACCCTTCAACAACGCCGGCACTCTGCTCCCCACACTCGAAGTCATGCTCGCCGTCGTCGTCTTCGTCCTGCTCATCGCCTGCGCCAACGTCGGCAACTTGCTCCTTGTCCGCTCCTTCGCTCGCCGCCACGAAATGAGTGTACGGCTCGCCATCGGTGCCGGCGGCGCACGCCTCTGGAGGCAACTGCTCACCGAAGGGCTGGTCCTCTCGTTCTTCGGCGCCACCGGCGGCTTGCTCGTGGCGTATTGGTGTCGCCACCTGCTCGTGCTGCTCTTCCCCGCCCGCGCCGGCGTCGCGATGTATCTTCCCGGCGAACTCGATTGGCGCGTCCTCGCGCTCAGCTCCGCCGTCTGCCTGCTCACCACCCTGCTCCTCGGCGTGGTCCCCGCCATCGAGGCCGGCAAGATCGACCTCGCCAACGCGCTCAAGATGGAAGCCTCCGGCGTCGTCGGCGGACGCGGCCGAGCCTGGGTACGCTCAGGCCTGGTGCTCGTGCAGGTGTCGCTCAGCTTCATCTTGCTCGTGGGCGCCGGCCTGTTGCTGCAAAGTTTGCTGCGCGTGCGCACCTCTAACCCTGGTTTCGCCACGCGCCGCGTGCAGTCGACGGCGGTCGACCTCGTCTCCGGCGGCTACGATGCCACGCGGGCGGAGATCTTTCGCGAAGCGCTGCTGGAGCGCGTTCGCGCGCTCCCCGGAGTCGAATCCGTCGCCTTCGCGCGCATGACCCCGCTCAGCTACGGCAGCTTCTCCTCCTCGCCCATTGCCGTCGACGGCTACGAGCCGCCGCAAGAGGAATCGCCCACTGTGGAGTACAACGAAGTCGGGCCCGACTACTTCGTGACGATGGGCATTCCGCTCGTCGCCGGCCGCGAATTCACGCGCGCCGATGACGAAAAAGCCGCGCTTGTCTCTGTGGTCAACGAAACCATGGCCGAGCGCTATTGGCAGGGCCGCAATCCGCTCGGCGACCGCGTGCAGGTCAAGGGTCGCTGGCTGACCGTCGTCGGCGTCGCCAAGGACTCGAAATATTCCAGCGTGCGGGAACAGCCCAAGCCTTTTTTTTACGTGCCGATCCGGCAGAATCTGATCTCGAGCGGCACGTTGCACATCCGCACGCCGCTTGCGCCTCAAGCGATGGCCACCGCGCTCGCACGCGAAGTGCACGCGCTCGATAGCAACCTCGCTCCCTACGAAGTGATCACTCTACAGGAGCAGCTTGATCGCTCCACTTCGCCGCAGATGGTCGCCGTCACGCTCGTGGCCGTGCTCGGCGGACTCGCGCTGCTGCTCGCCGCCATCGGCCTCTACGGCGTGATGTCGTACGCCGTCTCGCAAAGTGCGAGGGAGCTCGGCTTGCGCATGGCTCTCGGCGCGGGCGCCTCAAACCTCCTGCGCTTAGTGCTCTCGCGCGGCCTCGCGCTCACCGGAGCCGGCGTGCTGCTCGGCGCCGGCACCGCGCTGCTGCTCACGCGTCTCCTTGGCAACCTGCTGTACAAGGTCAGCCCGCGCGATCCGCTGGCGTTTGCGTTGGCATTTGCGGTGATCACTACCGCATCGTTAGCGGCTTGTTTCTTGCCCGCTTGGCGCGCAACGCGAACCGATCCGGCGCGAGTATTGCGTGACTGAGACGGCTCGGGCAACCCTAACTGCTTCAGAGTAGTGTGCGCAGCAACCATTTCGGAACGGCGTGTTTTTTTCGCAAGACGCGAATACGAATGACTCGTGAGCTGCGGAGGGAGCCTCTCGCCGATAGACCGCTTGTCGCGCCTTATTGCGGTAAGCTGACGTAGCGCAGCAGGTCGGCGGAATGAACACAAGTGCTGTTACCATAGACTTTCCAAACGCCGTAGCGACGGAGGTGACGGGGATTAACAACCACGGTGACGTAGCGGCACCTACGCGGACAGCTCCGGCAACATTCATGGGTTCACGCGCACGAGCACGGGAAGCTTCAGCTCATTCGACGCTCTTCCACCAGCTTGGCTTCGCAAGCTGCCGTGCCACGCTGCCCCTTACAGCCGACAGCAATCCTGGGCTCCCGGGGCAGCCCGGCTGGATCTATTTCGAGCCGAACCCTGACAACCCCGCGTCCAGCGCGAATTCGCCGAACTTGCAACTCGGCGCTGTGGACTATCCGGTGAGTGCTCCAGCGGTCCTCGTCGATCTGACGAGCGGTTCCTTGCTTCTTCCTCGCCTGCGTCCGCAGGGCAACGTGATCATGGTGCCCGCTTACACCGATCTCAAGCTGCACGACATGAGCGCTACCAGCGACCGAAGACGGATCCCGAATGCGAGCCGCTCGACCAGAATCAGCCGGCTGGGTCTCCCAGCTTTTTTGCGGGGAATTGCAAATTCATTACGCGCAAACTGTGGGGCTTCTACAACCAGGGTGGCGCCTTCATGCACCACGGGAAATTCACCACCGCCCCTGAAGCCGTGGAGGCGCACAACGGCGAAGCTGTCGCGCAACGCAAAGCCTTTGACACGCTCTCGGCAGATGGGCAGAGTGCGGTAATCGAGTTTCTGAAACCTCTGCAGGTTTTGCCACCGGGCGCTCAGCTCCTATCGTCGACGAAAATGGCAACCCAAATCGTTGGCCTCTCTCAGGATCAAACAACTGGGGGGAGAATATGAGATTGCTAGGAGAGGAACTCGGGAAACCGGCCATCTCGGTAACAGCCACGCATTCTAAACGACTCGTCGAACTCCAATAGAGTCGGAAGCGTTTGCCGTGCCAGGCGATAAGGGTTTCGGGCTTGAGGATGAGCAGTGCCGATCGCCAGTCGTTCCACAGCCGGGAGATCCAAACCCAGAGGACGCGATCGGTCCAGGCGAGGGGAAGCTTGTGGCCACGCCTCGAACGCTGCAGGAGTAGAAGCTCATGGCGGAGCGCAAGAATCTCTGCGTGCAGAACGAAGCGAGGTCGAAAACAATCTCGGAGACAACAAAGTAGAGTCAGCATTGGCGCGGAAAGGCTACGCGTCGTTGCTTTGCAAATGCGCTGATTTCAACCCGTACGGAATTTTTGGTAGGGACAGCCTGTTTGAGGTTGATTCAATCTTCCGCGAGCCAGGGGCTGTGGTATCATCAGCTTTTTGAGGTGGATTCCGTTGTGGGTCTGACTCTGGGTCAATCCATTGGTCCTGCAGGGAAAGCAACTGCCGCACTCGCTAGCGCACACCTTAATCACGAAAGACATAATTATTTGGGCTCAATTCTGGTGGGATTCCTTGCCTTCCTTGTGGGTGTCCCCGCCGTAGCGCAGAATGGTTCCGCCGTTTTTTCGAGCCTCGCTTCTGAGGCAGATGCTGCGCGCGTGGCAAACGACCTCCCCCGAGCCATCCAATTGTACGGCCAAGCCTTGCAAATGAATCCCGAATGGAAGCAAGGGTGGTGGTATCTAGGTTTGCTCGAATACCAAGCAGACTCCTATTCGGCTGCTCGAGACGCCTTGACGCATTACATCAACCTTGACCCTAACACCGGGCCGGCCTACGCGCTGCGGGGGTTATGTGAATTTGAAACGGGCGAGTACGGTTCATCGCTCCAAGACATCGAGCGCGGGCTGTCATTAGGCGCGGCAAATCAGCTCCGCAACGAACAAATCCTTCGCTACCACGAAGCGCTCCTCCTTGCCCGCTCTGGAAGGTTTCAAGATGCGCTGGGAGCCTACGCCTGGTTCGCCCGCAAAGGAATCACAAGCCCCGAGCTTATGGAACAGATCGGGCTCGCGGGACTGCGGACGGCGACTTTGCCGACAGACGCGGCGGATAAACAGAAGAGTTTGGTCATGGCCGCAGGGCATGCCGCATTTCAATACATGGCTGGTCAGGAAAGCGAGGCAAACGCGTCCTTTCATGAACTATTCCAGCAATTCCCCACTGCTGCCAATGCCCACCTTCTCTATGGTTACCTGCTATTCCAGCAATCTCCCGCCGAGGCCACCGACGAGTTCAAGCGCGAACTGGAAGTGGCACCTTCTAGCAGTGCTGCGCGGGTAATGCTGGCATGGGCTTACTTGATGCAAAGCGATCCTTCCACTGCGCTGCCTTACGCAGAACGGGCGGAGCAAGAGGAACCGTCGCTTCCGGCTGCCCAGCTCGTCCTCGGTCGCTCGCTGGTTCAAACGGGGAAAGTAAACGATGGCACTCACTATCTGGAGAAGGCACGTCAGCTTGACCCGGGCAATCCCGAAGTTCATATTGCTCTTGCCGAGGCCTATTCCGAGACAGGTCGCAAGGAGGATGCTCGGCGTGAGCGCTTGGAAAGCCTCCGCCTTACAAATGCCTCGGCACCTCCGCTGGCAACCCCTTAGCGCTATAACGATCTTCTCGCTATGGATCTGGGTTGGACCGGCAGGAGCACAAGCGCGGCAGCCGAGTCTTGCATCCGCGTGTGCGCATTGCCATCCCGCTCAAGCGGCATCAGCACCGCTTACGCCCATGGGGAGGGCATTGCAACTCCCAGGGGCGAATTCAACCCTGAACTTGCATACGAACCTAACTCTTCAGCAAGGCGCTTACACCTACATCATCGAAACCGCGGGTGGCAAGAGCACCTATCGCGTGACGGATGGTGCGCATTCCCTCACCGTTCCGATTTATTGGAGCTTCGGAGAAGGAGCGCAAACGTGGCTTGTCGAGTACGGCGGCCAGTTTTATGAAAGCTTGGTAAGTTATTATCCAGCCAAGGGGCTTGACGTTACCACGGGTGACGAAGGGCTGAAGCCAAACACTCTTGAGGAAGCGATTGGGCGCAAACTCTCAAAAAATGAAGTCAACGCTTGTTTTGGGTGCCACGCAACACGGGCCGTGTCCAATGGACAGCTGAACCTGCAGACCTTGGAACCCGGGGTTCAGTGCGAACACTGTCACCCGGGTTCTGACAGCCATTTGATCTCCGAGGTACTTTCCGGCGGAGACCTAGAATCAGCGCCCCCCTCGCTCGGGCGGCTCAATGCCGAAGATATTTCGAAATTTTGCGGCCAGTGCCACAGGACATGGGAATTGGTAGTAAGAAGCGGGTGGAGGGGTAAGAGTGACGTTCGGTTCCAGCCTTACCGTCTTGCGAACAGCAAGTGCTTTGACGGCACGGATCATCGGATCAGTTGTTTGGCTTGCCACGATCCCCACCAAACAGTCGTCCGCGACGACTCTTCCTATGATGCAAAGTGCATTGCCTGCCATCTCGCCTCGGCTTCGGCTGGCTCGGTTCCACCCCCCCCTGCAGGCGCAAAGGTTTGCCCTGTCGCCAAGTCGAATTGTGTGAGTTGTCATATGCCCAGGATCCGCCTGCCCAATGGCCTGATGACGTTTTACGATCACCAAATTCGTGTCGTGAAACCTAACGAACCGTATCCCAACTAAGAGGTGAGGCACTGCCGTATGGCCGGGCAATTTAACATCAGAAGGAACTCGGAGGATCAAGCCTTGAAGGCGCTTTTTGCCAGCGCCCGTTCACCGCAAAGATTCGGTAGTGTCTAGAGTTGGCGGCAGAGGCACCATCAGGCCAGATGACGTGTCCGGAAACCTTGGAGTAGAATTAAACTGGAAGTAAGCGACGTTTTCACAGCATAGATCGGAATGTCGATGAGCATCCGCGCCCGTTTATCCGGTGCCGCATTCATCGGGCTGGCGTGCTTGTGCGCCAATCCATTCCCAACTCAGCCGACCACCAGACTATCTGCAACACAGAAGCAATCCGACAACCAGGCTGCCACCCCAGCCTCGGCTGAGATGCAAGCTCCGCAATCTGCGTCTCCACGCCCACACGATAGCGCTGGGCTCGCTCCATCCAGCTCCATGACGAATCAAACCCAGACTCCCAACGTGACCATTCGCAAAAAGGTGCAGCGTGTGGTCGTTGATGTGACAGTTTTGGATGAACACGGAAAACCGGTCGAAGGACTCAAAGCTGAGGATTTCACGATCGAGGAAGATAAACAGCCGCAGCGCATTCTTTCCTTTGACGCTTACGAGTTGGGAAAACCCTCGATTTTTCGCGGCCCGAACCCCCGTTCTTTACCGCCCAACGTGTTCGTGAATGTTCCGAATACCCCCGAACATGGTCCGTTGTACGTGATCCTCTACGACTTAGTCAACACGGAGATCGAGGACCAGATGAAGTTGCGTGGGCAGATATTGAGATTCATCAACAGCAAGCCTGCCGGCACGCGCTTCGCAATCTTTGTTTACTCCGACAATCTGGTCTTGGCCCAGGGATTTACCGACGACCAGGATCAGCTCCGTGCAGCGCTCGACGGCAAACATGAGAAGCACCGTACCCCACGAGTCTTTCTCTACGGTCGGAATTACGGTCGCGGCAACCCCTACGATACGGTCGCCGTTCTCACCTATATCGGCAAGTACCTGGATGGCATTCCTGGTCGCAAGAACCTGATATGGATATCAGGTGGCTTTCCACTGCTTCGCACTCCGGAAAAGGATTTTCCCTTGGAGTTAGATGAAAAGGTCAGGAGCCAGATTGACAGTCTGGCGCAAGCCGAAATAGCAGTTTTCCCCTTTGACGTCAAGGGTGTAGCACTGTACGGCAGTGTGAATGGAGGACCGGCGACAAGCGTCAATAGTCCCCATATTCCGATGACCGGGGCGGGTGTCGGACTGCACTTGGAATACGGGAACATGGATTACATCGCAAGCATGACTGGTGGCCGCGCGTTCTACAGCACCAATGACCTGATCGGCGCGCTCGAAGAAGCCACCGATGATGGCGGCAGCTACTACACGCTCACGTACGCTCCGCCCATTCAGGAGGAAGATAGCAAATGTCATAAAATCACCGTGAAAACCGACAAGCCAAGCTATCAGCTTTCCTATCGCAGTGAATATTGCCGCGCCCCGGTCGTCACAACCGCGGCGGAAAATGATGGTGCGAATTTAGGTCCATCAGTGCTCGCCATTCCCGTCGATGCTGGGGATGTACTACAGGCCAACATGAAACAGGGCGCGCCCATGTTGCATGATCTGATTTTCTCCGTGCATCTTCATGCGGATGGTCAGGCGACGATGGCAACGGCAGAGCAGATGGCTCAACTGCAGTGGGAAGCAGACTATTTCCTCACACACACAAGGAACAAACCGCCGAAGCCGCTTCCTCCCGCGCCGGTCCAGACATATAGTGTTGACTACCGCGTTATGGACCCGCAATTCAGGGGCGAAGCGGCGCGCAGCGGGAATCAGGCAATGCTTGAATTCGCCCTAGCGGCGTTCGACGCCGAGGGACACATGCTCAACGGAGTAATTAACGACGCAATTCGCGAGCCCTCCGCGCAGCCGACCGAAAACAACGCCGGCCTGTACCGCGCGCGCCAATCGCTGGTTGTGCCCCTAAACGCGGTGTCGATTCGAGTCGGCGTGCGCGATCGCGTGAGTGACCGCATGGGAACCCTGGAAATCCCGCTGCCGCTCGCGCCCGGGCCGACAGCGCAGCCAACAGGCCAATCACTTAAAGAATAGCGGCGTGAATTCCTGGCTCCAGATTTGCCGAGGTGTTGATATATCCACGCTCCCGCCCGTACGCCGGATCAATGAGGCTACCAAGGAATCTGGTGGTTACGATCGTCTGAGGGATCCGCCCAGTGGTCGTTGGAGATCGTCGGCGTCCAGCATGACCGAAGCGGGTCGCGGTCATAAAGGATAGGGACCTAGCTACTAAGCTAGCTAAACGGCGGTACATTTCGCCAGCTTCTCACGATCCACACGGACACCAAGGCCCGGGGCCGAGGGCACGCAAATCGCTCGATCTGGTAACTGGATTTTTCACCCTCGATGATCATCGGTATAGCGGCATAGGGTCCAACGGCATCCAGGCACGGTGAGCCTCGCCGGCGGCACGGATGCGTTGCTGCCAAAACCGGTGAAGTCGGAAATCGTCACGGCCCATTCTTTTGCAGGTACCTGGGACGCCCTTTTATGATGAAATATATGATGTCGAAACTCGCTGGCATGGAAGGGCCTCCGACGTCATGAGCATTCAAAAGCTCCTTGGGGCCTGGGTGTGCTTTGGGCTCTCCCTTTTAGGGCCCCGCTTAGTGTGGGGAGCCTGTGCAGGACCGCCGGACCTCGAAGCGAGACTGCGCACCCATCCAGATGCGGAAACGAACGTCCAGTTGGGAATATGGTTTGGTAACCACCATCAGCACTCCTGCGCGATCCGGAGGTTTCAGACCGCCTTGGAATACGAGCCAGACTCGCCGCGGATTTTCTATCTCATTGGCCTGAGCTACTACTTTTCCGGACAACCGGAAGAGGCTGTGTCCGCGCTGCAAAGTTCCATTCGGCTCGACTCCAAGAACCTAGATTCGCGCCTTATTCTGGCCGCTGCGCTTAGCCAATTGGGACGCAATCGAGAGGCGCAGCCGCAATGGGAAGAGGCGCTGCAGATCGATCCCACGTCGAAAGTAGCCATGGATGGGCTTAGCAAGTGCCTCATTGCGGAAGGCGAATATGGCGCTGTCATCAGCCTCTTAAGCTCAACGCCGCGAAATGAAGTGATGACGCTGGATCTAGCCCTCGCTTATGCAAAGGGAGGGAACCTGGCAGGGGCTTCCACCGTTTTGAAGCAAGCGTTGACCGCAGCCCCGTCCTCGCAGCCCTTGACCAAGGCGCTGATCACTGTTTACGTGAATCAGAACCGTTATCAGGATGCGGTTAAACTCGCCGAAAAAATGTACAGCCTTCACTCCGCGAATCTAGATGCGCAAGCGGCATATATGGAAGTGCTGATACTTAATGACGAGTTTTCCAAGGCCGCTCCCCTGGGGCAGAAATTGCTCGCCGCAGCCCCGCATAAGTTTGAAACCTTGTATCTGAATGGAGTGCTTCGCCGCGAGTCAGGCGATTACGCAAGTGCCCGGCCCCTTTTGGAACAGGCCGTGGAACTGAACCCCAGGCATTACAACGTGCGCTACAACCTTGGCGTCGTATTGTCCAAACTGCAGGATTACAGCGGCGCCAAGAAACAGCTTCAAGAGGCCATCGAGCTGGGAGGCAGTGAACCTCAGATTCGTTTCGAGCTGGCGACTGCTTTGCGCAACCTGGGGGAAGCGCAGGAGGCTCAGGAGCAACTCAAAATCTATAAGCAGGAGTTGAAAGAGCGCGCCGACCGGACGCTGGCTGCGGGCAAGGCCGCGGAGGCCGAGCAGGAATTGTCCAAAGGAAATGCTCAAAAAGCAGTAGAGCTCTACCGCGAGGCTGTTGCAGCTAATCCACGGGACGCGTTGCTAAACTACAAGCTGGCCTTGGCCCTGGATAAAACAGGCGACACTTCCGGGGAGCGTGACGCCCTAAATGAAGCGATCAAGATCGATCCGGATATCGCCGTGGCGCACAACCAATTGGGTTACCTGGCGTCACTCCAGGGGGACCTGTCCTCAGCCGAAAACTCCTTTCGCCAGGCCCTCCGGGCCGCTCCCGGCTACACGCAGGCCTGGATCAGCTTGGCGGCAACCTTGGCAATGCAGTCCCGCTTTTCCGAAGCTCAGGAGGCAGTGTCGGTCGCGCTTCGACTGGATCCTCAAAATGCAAGCGCGCTTCAGCTGCATCGTCAACTCAATGTCGAGCAGAGTCAGCACTGATATGAATCCTCACACGGTTTCTTCCAAGGGCCTCTTTGGCCGTGAGTAAGTCCAGGTCAAACCTTTGGACGCGGCGCCGTATGCTGAGAAGTATACCGGCGGCACTGGCTTCGGCTTTGGCCTCCGACGGACTTTCCGCGAGCTTTCCATTGCCCAATTCGACGGCCACGTTTTCCCGCTTCGTTGACGTTGCTGCGGGCGCGGGCCTAACCCAAAACGTGTTCTATGGTGAGACGGACAAGGTCACCTATATCATTGAAATCATGGGTGCAGGTTGTGCCTTCTTCGACTACGATAACGACGGCTGGATGGACATTTTTATCTTAGGAGGCCGCCGCTTGGATGGTGTTCCTCCCGGAGCCAGCAGCCGCTTGTATCGGAACAATCGTGACGGCACATTTACGGATGTTACGCAAAAGGCCGGATTGCCGGATGCAGGCTGGGCCAACGGGATTTGCGTCGGCGACTTTGATAACGACGGCAACGAAGATCTCTTCGTTACTTACTTCGGCAAAAGCCGGCTTTATCGCAACAATGGTGACGGGACGTTTACTGATGTTACGACCAAGGCCGGCCTGCCTGCAGCCCATACTTGCTTCCATACGGGTTGCACGTTCGTAGATTACAACCGGGACGGCTACCTGGATCTATTTGTCAGCAGCTACGTTGATTTTGATCTGTCCACAGCGCCGCGGCCATCCCTGGACGTGCCGAACTGCAATTATGAAGGCGTCCCTATCAACTGTGGCCCAAACGGGTTTGGCTTCCCGCCGCATTTCCTGTATCGCAACAACGGTGATGGGACATTCTCCGATGTTTCCAAGCAATCGGGTATCGCGGCCGTTCGTACGTCCTACGGGCTCACGGCGGTTACATTTGATGCCGACGAAGACGGCTGGCCGGATATTTTTGTTGCGTGTGACTCCACGCCGAGCCTTCTGTTCATGAACAACCGCGACGGCACGTTTCGTGAAGAAGGATTGCTGCGAGGTGTCGCCCTGAGCAGCGATGGACAAGAACTGGGTGGCATGGGTGTCGGAATCGGAGATTACGACCTGGATGGCCATCTCGACCTGGTCAAGACCCATTTCCAGAAACAATCCACAGGTCTGTATCGCAACGATGGTAAGGGTCAATTTGAGGATGTCACCAATAAGGCTGGACTTAGTGCGGAACGGCGATTCATCAGTTGGGGTACGGACCTCGTGGACCTAGACAACGACGGTTACCCGGACATTCTGTGGGTTACCGGAACGGTGTACCCTGAGCTGGAACGCCGCTACAAGCAATATCCTTCACACAGCCCGCGCATTCTTTATCGTAGCAACGGGAAGGGAGGTTTCGTTCCGGTGGCAGCCGAGGGCGGTCCGGGCATCGCCGCAGCCCACCTGAGTCGCGGATGTGCATTTGGCGATTTCGACAATGACGGAGACCTTGATGTGCTCATTATGAATAGAAATGAGCCGCCATCGCTGCTGCGCAACGACGCGCCTCCTGGCAATCACTGGCTAAAGGTCCGCTTGGAAGGTACCCGGAGCAATCGCAGCGCGATTGGCGCCCGTGTGCTTGTTCGCTATCAAGGAAAAGTCCAAGCGCGGTGCGTCACCAGCCAAATTAGCTACCTGTCCGCGAATGACCCGCGGCTACACTTTGGCTTGGGAGGAGCATCTACTGCTGATATCGAAGTGCATTGGCCCGCGGGAACAAGCGAGACTTTCAAAGGGGTCGCCGCGAATAAGCTGGTCACCATCCGGGAAGGCCAAGGAATCGTACAAGGCCGACCTTTCAGATAGCGCTGTCGGGCCGCGATTGCCTGCGCCTGGAAATGTTATTATAAGCGTTCTCGGAGCCAGCGTGGATGAATTGGATTTTGCGCTCCACGGATACCGACCATGCGAGTCTCGTGTCGCAAATGTCGCGCGGGAGAAACTAAAGCTCCGACGCTTGATGCGCTCTATCTTTTATCATTCATGCGGACAGTCATTTTAATTTTGGCGTTGTTAGCTGCATTTAGAGTCGCGCCTGCTCAGACGTCCAATCCGCAGCAGCTCTTCGTAGACGGCGTACAAGCGCAACGGCGAGGCGATTTTCAAAGCGCCATTCGCGATTACCAGGAGTTCCTCAAACTCCGGCCGAATAACCTCGAGGCGGAGGTGAATCTCGGGGCCGCTCTAGCACATGAGGGCCAGTTTGACGACGCGATTGTCCTATATCGTTCGGCCCTCTCCAAGGCACCAGGAAACAAGGGCGTGCTTCTGAACTTGGCTCTGGCCTACTACAAGAAAGGTGATTTTCCAGCAGCTCTGGAACAGTTTGCCCCCCTACATGAGCAGCAGCCAGACAACGCTCAGGTAGCCATTCTTCTGGCAGACACGGACACGCGTCTTGGAAATCCAGCTGAAGCTGTCCGCGTGCTCTCTCCCCTTGAAGACAAAAACTCTGAAAATTCCGACTTCGAGTACGCGCTCGGGTCCGCGTTGATTAGTTCCGGCCAGAGGCGCGAGGGCATTGCTCGGATCGAGAAAGTGGCTAAGAGAGAAAACAGCGCCGACGCTTATTTGCTCGCTGGGAGCACTCTTCTTGACTTAAATGAATTCGCTCGCGGCCGCGACGACTTGGAAATCGCTCTGCGCCTTAATCCCCAGCTTCCAGGCATCTACTCATTCGTGGGAACCGCCCGGGATAATACAGGCGATCTGAAGGGCGCTGAGGCGGCCTTTCGGCAGGCGCTCAAAATCAACGCTGACGATTTTACCGCCAACCTCTATTTGGGCGCGATGCTTTCCAAGCGACGCGAATTACAAGAGGCGAAAGGCTATCTGGAGCACGCCCTTCAGCTCAACCCATCATCTTCGATGGCGCGATACGAATTTGCGATGCAGGAGAGCTTGTCAGGTCAGTACGAAGCCGCCCTGCGCGATTTGCAAGCTGTCGCCAAGGCTGATCCAAACTGGCTTGAGCCGCACGTCGAACTGGCGAACTTATATTACCGGTTACACCAGCCGCAAGAAGGGGCGAAGGAGCGGCAGATCGTGCAGGAGATTTCAGCTAAGCAGCAAGCAAAAAGCCCCCAAAATCCATAAGGTAACCCGTACAGTTTAACTTTCTGTGGAAGGCTCTGTAACGGCCAAGATGCGGTCGGCTTGAATATCGCGCACAGTTTGCACAATTCCTGACGGCCAGCGGACTTCAACCAAGTCCGCGCGGTTGTCCGGGCCAAGACCGAAATGCACGGGTCCGCAACTCGACGAAGCATAGCCAACGCTCGTGGTCATGTGGTTGTACTGTATTCCACTCTTGCTCACTAGCTTGATTCGCGCGCCAATTCCGTCCCGGTTGCTCTTGGTCCCGCGCAGAGACACGTCCAGCCAGTGCCCGGTTTTTGCGCTGCGGTTCATCCAGATTTCCGCTGGCTGTCCGAGCGCCGTTACGACCACATCAATCCGGCCGTCCGCATCCAGGTCGGCGAAAGCGCAGCCGCGGTGGCGTGCAGGTGCCACGGTGGCCAAGCCCGCCTCTTCCCTCAGCAAGGCCCACTTTCCACTTGGCCCCAAGTTCCGGAAAACCGCGTTCTGCTGATCCACCGGCTGTCCGGGAAGAGAAATCGATTCGACGTGACCACAACTCACGAACAAATCCTTCCATCCGTCGTTGTCAAAATCGTATAGCCCCGCGCCGAACCCCGACATGGAGGAGCTGAGGGCGCGCATGTTGCTTGGGGTTGTGATTTCCCGAAACCCGGCCTTGCCGGTATTTTCAAAAAGAGGGAAGCTCTGGTTGTTCAAGGCCACAAACGCGATGTCCGGGTAACCGTCGTTGTTGAAGTCGCGAAAGTCCAGGCCCATGCCGGAGACGAAGGCTCCGTCTTCCACCAGCGCGACGCTTGCTTCGAAAGCCACTTCTTCGAACTTGTTCCCCGTGTTGTGAAGCAGGAAATTGTAGTCTGTGTCGTTGGTGATGAAGAGATCCGGGCGGCCATCGAGATCGTAGTCGGCCATGCCCACTCCCATCCCTTTACCCACTAGGGCCCGCAAACCCCATTCCTTGGAAACATCCTGAAAAGTGCCATCGCCCCGGTTTAGGAAAAGCTGATTCGGCTGGCCTTTGTAGAGCTTCGGGCTGCAATAGTCGGTGAAGTCGCGGGAGGCGCAGAGAGACTTTTCGGAGTAAGTCCACTGCATGTAATTGACTACAAATAAGTCCAGCAAGCCGTCGTTGTTCACGTCCACCCAAACCGCGGTTTCCGACCACAGCGGGCCGAATTCCGGGTCAGGGCGGTTCAGATAGGCATCCAGGCCAGACTTTACCGTGACGTCGGTGAACGTCCCATCTCCGTTATTGTGATAAAGCGTGCTGCGGTGCAATCCCGCGACAAACAAGTCCGGGTGGCTGTCGTTGTCGTAATCTCCGACGGCAACACCGATGTCGTAACCGGAACCGGCCAGACCTGCGGCTTCCGTAACGTCTGTGAAGGTACCGTTGCCGTCGTTGCGAAAGAGCCGATTGCGGTACTTGGGCGAGTCCTTCCGTAGCGTCGCGATGTTCGCGCCATTGGTGAAGAAAATGTCTGGTCGACCGTCCCCGTTGTAGTCAAAGGCTGCCACTCCGCCGGGCATCGTTTCCGGCGCGTTCTTGGCTGGGGTGGGGCAATGCTCCAAGACAAAGGGAAGTCTCTTCAACTCAAACCAGATAGGGCCGCGCGCGGTAGCGGCTTGGGCGGCGCGCTTGGAGAGGCTCGGGGCCTGAAAGTCGGTTTCCGTGCTAGCCAGAATGGCGCGGAGCGACTTGGGAAACAGTACAGGCGCGACGCCCGCCGAAAAGGCACGCAGAAGTTTTCGACGCGTCCAGATGCTTGCTTTACCTAAGGTCATCACACTGAGAATACCGCGGGGCGGGGCAGACTGGACAGTTCAAGCGGCAATGCTGCGAGGTTCAGCCGGCGCATCTTTGCGTTCCTTTGCGTAGAAAGTAAACTCCACAAAAATTAGGGGCGGCTTGCGCCGCCCCTGTTGCGACCCTTTGCAAAATGCAGAGTCGCTTAGAAGTTGAATTTGGCGACGATGGTAACGATTCGAGAACCGCTTTTGAACTCCGGTTTGCCTGTTGTCAAGGGATTCGTGTTTGTCTGCGAAAGCGACACGATATTCCCAGTGACCGTTTTGCCGCTTGTGTCCACCATGCTGTAAGGCGTGTTCTTTGTGAAGTTCAGTTGGTTATCCACAATGCCCGCCAAACCGAACTGTGGCAATGCGTGATTGACCCAGTTTGAGGCTTGGATGCGGAACTCCACATTCCTGCTCTCCTTGATCCGGAATTGCTTGCCGATTGCCAGATCCGTGTCGAAGAAAGCTGGCCCCTTGATGTATGGCCACACGAGGTTACCCTGCTTGCCATAAGCCGGCGGCGCAAAGCAATTGGGGTTGAAGTATTGGCCCGCGGAGAGACCCGTTCTCGGGTCACACACGAGCGCTGGCAACAAGTAGTGGTAGGCGTCCGTTCCGAACCAGCTCCCTTGGTTCATGTTTGTCGAAACCAAACCATTCGGTAACTTGATGCTGTTATCGGGCAGATTTGGTAAACCCACCGTCGGAACGGTTAACCCGCCGGGCCAAGTGATATTTAACTCGGTATTCGGCTGGATCGGGGCGCCGCTTTGGTAGGTCGTATAGCCGCTGAACCTCCAACCATTGACAGCCCCACCAAGGAACCCGTGAAACAGCTTTGGTACGAGATAGGAATAGGAAACATTAAATATATGGGTATGATCGAAAGCCAGCGGACCGTAGTTATTGCCAAGGTTGAAAGGATCCACGGAGTTGCCGCCTGCAGCCCCGTTATTGCTCGTCCAGTCCCAAATGCCCAGAGCCTTGCTGAAGGTGTAGTTCGCCAGGTAGAACAGCGAACCAACCTGCTTTTGCCAGGAAGCCTGTAATGAGTTGTAGTTCGCGTATCCTTGGTGAGTCAAGAGAAAAACGTTCTGGTAATTCGCAAGTGGACGGTAGTCAAAGCTATTCAAAGTCGTGTTGTAGTTTGAATTGTTCTGACAATAGATGCTCTGTCCATCGGGATTTTTGACGGGGTCGGCACACGGCGGATCGCCGGGTGATAGGAGTACGCCCTTCTTGGGGTCCGCCAAGAAGAAAGCACCCGGAAGGGCGTTGTTAATATTGTTGATGTTCCCGTTTGTCCCGTCTACGTAGAGATTTCTGCTTTCGTTCCCTATGTAGGAAATCTCAAAGACTGAACGCCACGGCCCGGCGTTTACCCAGGAGATGTTCCAATCCTTTACAAGGGGGGTCTTGTTGTCGGGCTGAATGACGTAGATGGTAGAGCCGTTCTGAGAGACACTTGAGGGAGGCGTGAATTGGCTAATATTTGCGTAGCCTCCTCCGAACGGAGCTGATGTGAACGTGAACGCCCCCTGTGGCCCGCCAAAGGCGTTCAGCACTTCTGTGGAAATTTGATATCGGAAGAGGGCAAATCCTCCACGGAGAACACTCTTTCCATTCCCGAACACATCATAGGCAAGGCTTGCGCGTGGCTCAGGATAGAGCGCCCGCGAAGAGAACCCGGATTCCGGAATGCTCGAATTGACGCCGTGCCACAGCAACCCTGTGTTAGCTGGCGCGGAAGACGTATTGTTGTAGGACGCCGGGTTCCAGACTTGGCCTCCAGCAGATGGGCCGTACCATTGTCCTTGGTGATCCATGCGCAACCCGTAGTTCACGGTAAGCCGCTTGGTCATCTGGAACGTATCTTGCCCGTAGACGGACCACTGGTGATATTTGGCGTCGTTCACTGGGATGGCGCTTTGCTGCTGGTAGCTTGTGAAACCAGTGCCGGTCAGGAAGTCGGCCACGACGTTGCCCGTGTCAGCGCCGCCCCAGCCGAAATTGTAGGCTCCAATATCTGAGGCTTGAAGGCCGCCAGTGGACTGGATATTTTCACTGGTATCCCAATAGGCTCCCGCCTTCAAAGTGTGCTTTTGGATGACTTTGCTGAAGTTGTCGTAGAGCGACGGGTCTTTCTTCAGGCCACCAAAGGTGTTCCCGCCGTTGAATCCACCATCGAACGGAAAGTTGATGATGTAGGGGAAACTGCCGCCCCAGGGGCCATTGATATTCGGCATCTGCTTAGAGGTATGGCCGAAGAGACCCGGCGCGTTGAACCCGAGTGCCGAGCGGCTCGCCGCGCTGGAGTTCGTCAGCTTGTCGGGATTGATGAATTGGGCGTAATTGAATACAAACTCGTTCGTTGTCGTTGGATTGAAGACATGCGTGAAGTTGGTCATTACGACGTGCGAAATCTCCGCTGCCTGAGCGGCGGAAGGATACGGGAGCGTCCAGGGTGGAGCCCACCAAAGAGAAACAGGATGCAAATCGGTTTCATCCTGGCGTGAATAGGAAACTGTTAGCTTCGTGTTCTCGCTGAAGGCGTAGTCCACCTTTCCAGTGGCCTCCCAACGGTTCTGTGGGCTCGCGTTGATGTATTCGAAGTTGTTCCATCCGTTTGCCGCTGTGGGCGTGGTGTTTGGGGCCCACTTGGACTTGAACAGACTTACAAGGCCAACAATGTTCGGGTCAAAGGCAGTCGTGGGAAAAGTCTTGGTGGTGGAGTTCCAGCCAGCCGGCGGATTAAACGGGGTCCCATAAGCGAAAGGCCATTGATTGATAGCCCCCTGTGGCACGCCAGTGTTGCTAAAGTCCCCGTTTAGTTGCGCCGCTGTGGGCACGTTATAGAAGACTGGAGTCGAAGCGGGCTTCTGCTGCATATATTCGAAGCCCCCCCAGAAGAACATCTTTTTGCGACCGTGATTAAAGTGGGGAAGGACTACGGGACCTCCCACATTGCCCCCAATGTAGTTAAAGTGTGAGTCCTGCCTGGGAACCTTCTGCGCATTGTTGTACGAGTCATTCGAATTGAGACCGGAGTTCCTTCCGTACCAATACCCTTCGCCATGGTACTGTGATCCGCCGCTTTTGCTGAATGCCTGAAAAATCGTCGGGCCCTTGGCATATTCCGCGCTGTAGTCGTTGGTGAGGACCTTCACTTCGGAAACCATGTCCTGGTTGATATTGGCAATCTGCGTTCCCATGTTGCCTGGGTCGACCAGGTTCGCGCCATCCAGCATGAAAGCGATAGCGCCGTTTGGCTGTGTCCCGTTGGATGAAAAAGATCCGACCGGGCCGTTGTTCGTTCCCACAACCTGATCATTGAAGGCTCCGCCCTGGGTCAAACCGTTCGTGAATGCCATTCCCGGCATCACCCTTAACAACTCGCCCGCATCGCGGCCCACGAGGGGAATATCCTCAACGAATCTCTGACTTAGTGTGGTGCTGATTTCGCCATTATCCAGCGGCACGGAAACGGCGTTGGCGCTGACCTCCAGAGTTTCCGACGCGGCGCCTACCTCAAGTTTAACGCCGGCCAGAGAGCGGTTGTCGCCCACGTCGAAGACGATGCCTCTTTGACGCCACACCTTAAAGTTAGCCGCCGTAACAGTGATGTCGTACGTCCCCGGTTGAACCGCGGTGATCGAGAAGTATCCGGAATCATTCGTGACTGAGGATCTGGTGTCGCCAGAAGCGACGTTCCTCATTGTCACTGCAGCTTTAGGAACCACGGCACCTGAAGAATCGTAGATGGTGCCGCTCAAAGTGCCGGTCAGCTGCTGACCGAAACACGTTGTGGCAGATACCGACAACAGGAGTCCTAACAAACCGGGAAGGAAGACAATTCGCCGCAACCAGAAGACCGTCGAAGCGAAAGACCGGGATTTGTTCCAGCGAGACACCCCTACCATACAACCTCCTTAGGCGCAGAATCTCTCCCCGTGACGAGGGATTCCCCCTCAGTTGAAGAACCTGCGCGCAACCGGGCACCCATCAAAGCGACGCAATCGTTCCCTCGGCGTCTCCACTTCAAGGACGTCTCAGCGAGAGCGCTTGCAACCGCGCCGCGTTTTGCGCAGACTTATGTCGCAAAAAATCGATATTGTCAAGCAAAATCGTAAGCGTTTACGATTTTCCCGTGACACCATCGGTTCAGATGCATAAGCTGTTGATTCTAAGCCTGTTGTCCGTAAGAACGGACGCTGAGCTGCCTGGTCTAGGTCTTTCTAGCGCGTTCTCGCGATTTCTTGAGGTGCGTACATGACACCGCTTGCAGAGAAGCTTCGCACGCGCCGCCCGCACTTGGCGGGTACGTTGAGCGCTGAGTTCTTGTCGTTGTCTACAATTCAGAAATTAACTGTTGCAAATTTTAGTCGTGAGGAGCGCATGGGTTTGGCTGCATAGGTGCGGTTTGCGCAACGCAAACCTAGGAAATGACAGTAAGCAGTTTCTCTGAGTAATCCTCGCCCTGCCCGAAGCCTGCGAAGGAGGGCCGGAGCAAACGCTTGACCGTACATCGCTTGGGTATCGGGGAGGCCCAGCCGCGGAGATTGGCCGCTACCAACCCATCGAATCGTGCTTGTCAACGGTCGGCAGCTGGCGCGAAACGTAAAGCGTTGGCGCGAAGGAAGTCAGCCGCTGCTCAGGTTGGTTGCTGGGAGCTCTTAAATCGCAAGCGCTTACTGAACATTTCGCCGTGATTCTGCGCTTCTTGCCGAAGCGATTCCAGGCGCTCCTTAGTTTGCACACGCACGCCTCAAACCTCCAACTCACGCAGCCTTCGTTGTGACCTCAAGAATCCCCTAAGATTCGCAAAATCCTGTTCGATACGGAGTACCTCTCGGTCGAACGCTATGATAAATTTCTTGCCCATTCTTCCGTTCTCAGCCTAGAGTAGCATTGCAAGCGCTTACGGGACTTTGTCCGGTTGCGCGCCGCGATATTCAACGGCACGGGGTTCAACAATTACCCTTGGTCTGGCGTGCGACCGAGGTCCGTAGATTGTGGTCCTCTTGGCAAAACGATGACGATCAACCGGCAAGTGACGCTCCTTGACATAGCCGACGCCTTGGGCATCTCCACCGGCACAGTGCACCGGGCTCTACATGATCATCCCGGTGTCAACGCCATGACCAGGACCCGTGTGCTGCAGATGTCGAAAAACATGGGCTATCGCCCCAACATGGCCGCGCGCCTTCTCTCGCGAAAGAAACAGTTTCGCATCTCCGTCAACACCTTGAAGGGCACCACTTCCTTCTGGGACGAAGTACGCAGCGGTGTCGAAGAAGAAGCCGCAGCCCTCGGCATGCACGGCGCCTATATCGAGTTCCACACGTTCCCGGGTTTAGGAGAGGGTGAGGAGGAAGCTTTTGAAGCGGCAATAGCCGAGGAATCGGACGGAATCATTCTGTTTCCAAGCCGCCCACGCAGTCTGCGCACCTGGATGCGACGGGCATCCCTGTCCAAAATTCCTATCGTCTGCGTTTCAACAGACGCGCCAGACACCAGCAGGCTTGCTGTTGTTTCCGTGGACACGATGGCGAGCGGCTCTTTGGCCGCCGACCTGATGGGAAGATTCCTGAATGGGAAGGGTAAAGTTGCAGTCACATTGAGCTCCTTGGCCATCACCGAACACGCCGAAAAGTTGGCCGCGTTTGCGAAGACGCTCAGCTCGTTGCACCCCCAGGTATCCCTCCTTGATCCGCTTGAGGATCACGATGTGGAATCCGAAGCCTATGACAAGTGCCGGAAGCTGTTTACCTCCCATCCGGATCTGACTGGAATTTATGTGACTACGGAAGCTTCGATGCCGGTTGTACGGGCCGCAAAGGATGCAAAGTTACTGGATCGTCTCACCATCATTGCCACAGACTTGTTTCCCGCACTCATAGAACGAATTCGCAGCGGCAACGTAGCGGCAACGATTTACCAGCGCCCCCGTACCCAGGGAAGACTCGCGTTCCGGGTCTTACAAGAGTTTTTGGTTCATGGCCAGTGCCCGGCCTTTCGCGTCACGCTTGCGCCGCATTTGGTCATGCCCGGCAATCTGGATTTCTTTCTGGAAAGGCAGGCGTCAAGCGGCACGAATGCCGGAGGCGGATCTGCCACAAACGATATCCGTTCGGACTTTGTTTACTGCAACTACGATTGAACTCCATAGCGGACGTCCTTGTCGGGCGACATGCGTTCTGAATTTTACTTTCTTCATAAGAAATCCTGGGGGCTTCGTCAGACCCAGATTCTTGTGGTGTATGGGATGTTTGGCCTGTTCACTTTCGCCGGAGCGGCTATCGGCTTCAGCGCTATGGATGGACGCTCCCTCCCAGAGCCAGACGATCCAGCCATCGCCTACGCTACCGAGCCCACTACCGATCCGGTTGCCGTCTTAAACCGTGAAATCGAGGCGGGAAAGGTTCGACTGCGATTTGACGGCGAGCAAGGCTACTTGCGGTCGGCCCTCGGTGCGCTCGGTGTTCCCATCGAGTCCCAACTGGTGGTCTTCTCGAAAACCAGCGTCCAGGCGCAGCGCATCAACCCGCGGAACCCCCGCACGCTTTTCTTCAACGATTCTGTAGCGGTTGGTTGGGTGCGCGGCGGCTTTGTCGAGGTGGCCGCACAAGACCGTCGGCAAGGCGTTATTTTCTACGTGCTGGACCAGACGCCTGTCGAGAAACCACAATTCGTACGCCGCAACGACTGCTTGACCTGCCACAACTCTAATAACGCAATGGGGGTCCCGGGCATGTTGGTACGTAGCCAATTCACGGCACCGAATGGCACAACGATGCCCTGGCTCGGCAATTTCCTTACCGATCATCGCAGCCCGATGGCGGAACGGTGGGGCGGATGGTACGTTACGGGCGAGACCGGAGCGATCCGGCACATGGGCAATGCCGTGGTTACCAATGGAAGCCAGCCCGAATCTCCCGTGACGGATCAGATTCTCAACTTGGCATCACTCGCGGGGCGGTTCGATACCAACGCCTATCTTTCCCCCTATAGCGACATCGTTGCGCTGATGGTTTTCGAACACCAGATGCACATGATGAACTTATTGACACGCATCGGCTGGCAGGCGCGATACCTTCTGCGAAATGGGAACGTCCGTGACATTGGAGCGAATGGTCTAGGCGATTCGGCAAAAGACCTCGTGGACTACATGATGTTCGTCGATGAACCGCCGCTGCTCAATAAGATCGAAGGTACATCAGGCTTTGCGGAAAAGTTCTCGAACGAAGGGCCGCATGACAGCCGGGGACGATCCTTGCGCCAATTCGATCTCGAACACCACCTGATGCGATATCCGTGCAGCTACATGATTTATTCGGCGGCATTCGATGGGTTGCCTTCTGAAGCCAAGGACGCGATCTATCAACGGCTATATCTCGTCCTGTCTGGGGCAGTGACTGGCGCACAGTATGCGCGTCTTTCGCGTGCCGACCGGCAGGCGGTGCTGGAAATCCTGCGCGAGACGAAGAAAGGCTTGCCGCTTTCCTTCGAGGTACATCCACACTAGAGGTCTTCGCGGAGCAACATCCCCGAGGAAGTATTCCGGTCATCATAATAAGCCTCGCTTTGGCTCATTCCTTAGCATACGCCGCTGCTTTTTCGTGCTTCCCGGTGCGCAGCTCTCGGGCTTAAGAGCGGTTTTCGCCATTTACGCAAAAGGTGCGGGCCAGCAGCCGGCCTCAGCGGGGGATGGAGTACAACCGAACGCGATAAATACGGCAGCGATGCGGATCAAGTAATAATTGCCGACCCTGATTGGTTTGATCACCATTGAGGTGCTCCTCGGTAATCCATTGTCCAGAAACCCGCGAGACTCGCTCAACGGCTCCGATCCCGGCGATTCCCGCGTCAACGTCGGGATCACGTGCAAAGCTGACGGTCAGACCACTGCCTGCAATATAGAATTCGTTCGGCGATGCTCGCAGGATGAGCATGGCACCATGGTCAGCGGCGATGGTTCGCGACGGCCACGATCGTGAGAGCGTAGCTTCGAAAAGGTAGCCTCCAAGTGCAATCGTCCGCGTAGGACGCAGGCTTGTCGTGTGCAGGACCATGCCGCGCGTCAATCCTTCCGCCTGAGCGGACGGCAGGAGATCGCGCATGCTGTCCAACAACTCGTAAACCTGCATTATCTCTGGCTTAGCATCAGCGTCGTTCGCAGGCAGTTTCAGGCTGTCAATCGCAAACGGACTGAAGCCGAAGGCGCGAGCCTCCCCATAGGCGTAAAGCGCATTGTACGGAGCGCCTTCCATTTGGGCCTCGGGGATGAAGATTGGATTGCGGGCAACCTGGTAACGCGCAACCCAGTATTCGAAATTGGGCCAGTAGATATCGGGTGAGTAAAAATCGACGCTTGGGGCAGCCGCGCGCCAAACCTCCAGATAATAAGGATGTGGCCCTCCGCTTGGATACTCGCCTGGTCTCTCCCCGGGCGCCGGGAGCTGCGCGTTGACATACATGGGAAGCGGGTACTCGCTTTTTCCCGCGCGAGCGACGGCCTCGATG
>DATAIH010000063.1:0-3527 GCA_036262755.1 Candidatus Acidiferrum sp. | reverse complement strand
CTGCTTTCGAAAAGTCGGCTTGAAGATACGTTCGCCCCGGAGTTCTGGAAGAAGCTGTCTTTCTTTGCTCAGCTAAGACCAAAAGATGACATCCTTCCGATAAGAACCGTTTATAGCGGCAAAGCGCAGAACATCGGACTGAACTATTTGACTGCCAAAGATCCCGTCTGGTACGCGGGCCCCGACGTAGTCGCTTCGGCAATCTGCGGATTCCCGGGCAAGGCGGTCACGATTTCGAAGTCATCCCGGTCAGTAGTCCGAAATGATGCCGGTCATGATTCCGGGATGATGCCGGTCACTGATTCGGACTTCAAGCCGGTCACTTTTTGCCGGCGGTCGGAACACTGACCGGGATCCCTCCGAAGCGATTTCCACAGGAGCGAAGAAAGGACGCTGGACAACACTGGGGCATTTGGGTTCCTCCGGAGCCAGGAGGAAACGACGTTGCCCACCGAAAGGTTGTCCATGCGAAAGCTCAAAGAAGTTCTTCGACTCCGATTCGAGTTAAAGCTATCGCAACGACAGATCGCCCGCAGCTGCTCGATAGGACAATGCACCGTTTATGACTATCTGAAACGAGCGCAGGCGGCTGGAATCGTCTGGCCGCTGCCCGAGGGCTGGGATGATGCCCGGTTGGAGGAAGCCCTGTTCGGGCCCTCTCCACGGCGGGTCTACGAAAGCCGCCGGCCCACCCCAGACTTTGAGTGCCTGCACCAAGAACTCCAAACCCACCGGCACCTGACGCTGCAACTGTGGTGGGAGGAATATCGCCAAAATCATCCCGACGGTTACAGCTACACGCGCCTGTGCGAACTCTACCAGCGCTGGCGAGGCCAGCAGGATGTGGTGCTCCGCCAAGAGCACAAGGCTGGCGAGAGGCTTTTCGTCGACTACGCCGGAGACACGATCCCCATCTACGATCCACACGGTGGCCCAGAGCTCCGAGCCTCGCTCTTTGTCGCCGTGCTTGGAGCCAGCAACTACACATACGCCGAAGCTACCGAGAACCAAAAACTGGAGAACTGGATTGGCTCCCACGTCCGCACGTTTGAATTCATCAGGGGCGTCACGGAACTCCTCGTCCCAGACAACACACGAACCGGCGTGAGTCGTGCCTGCCGCTATGAACCCGACCTCAATCCCGCCTATCAGGAAATGGCCGCGCACTATGGTGTGGGCGTATTGCCGGCGCGTCGAGGAAAACCACGGGACAAAGCCAAAGTAGAAGTGGGGGTCCTCGTGGCCGAGCGTTGGATTCTGGCGGCACTGCGGCATCGGAAATTCTTCAGCCTCACCGAACTCAACCAAGCCATCCGCGAATTACTCGAGAAACTGAACCACCGACCCTTCAAGAAACGCCCCGGCTGTCGGGCTAGCTTGTTTGCGGAGCTGGATCGACCGGCCCTGAAACCCCTTCCCGAGCAACGCTTCGAACTCCGTGACTGGGCCGAAGCGCGCGTCAACATTGACTACCACGTGGAGTTCGAACGCCACTACTACAGCGCCCCCTACAGGTTGAAGGGGCAATGGGTGGAGATTCGCTCCACCACGAACACCATCGAAATCTATCACCGCGGTGAGCGGGTCGCTTCCCACGCTCGTAGCCATGAGCTGTACAAAGCGACAACCATTGCCGCGCATCGCCCCAAATCCCATCAGGAACATTTGGCTTGGCCACCCTCACGCTTAATCAGCTGGGCCCAAACCGTAGGGCCTTTCACGGCCCAACTGTTCACGGCCATTCTCGAAAGCAAGCCCCATCCCGAGATGGGCTACCGCTCCTGCCTGGGCATTCTGCGCTTAGGCAAACACTATACAAACGCGCGCCTGGAAGCTGCAGCGCAACGCGCCATGGCCACCGGCGCGTGTTCCTACCAAAGCGTTAAATCGATTCTCAAACGCGGGCTCGATCGTCAGCCGCTCGAGACTTCAGCGAGTGCGCCTCCGCTGGATCACGAGAATATTCGCGGCGCTGCATATTTCGATTCTTCGGCCACTTCCCAACAAGCTGAACTGTTTTCCGAAAAGGAGGAAAAATGTTGAATCAACCGACTCTGGAGAAGTTACAGACCATGCGCTTGCACGGCATGGTCGAGGCCTTTCGTGGTCAAACCCAACAAACCGGCCTGGCCGAATTGAGTTTTGAAGAACGCTTCGCCATGCTGGTGGATCAAGAATGGATTTGGCGACAGAACCGCGCTCTGGCTCGCCGCCTCACCCAAGCCAAATTTCGCTATCGGGCTTCTGTTGAGGACATCGACTTTCGCCTCGCGCGCGGCTTGGATCGTTCCCTGATTCGCTCCCTGACGCAGAACTCGGCCTGGGTCCACCAACATCAGCAAATTTTCCTGTTGGGGCCCACCGGTGTCGGAAAAACCTGGCTCGCCTGTGCCTTGGCCGAGAAGGCTTGTCGGGACGGATTCACCGCCTTCTTTAGCCGGGCGTCGAAGCTATTCCGCGATTTGGCTTTGGCTCGCGCTGACGGCAGCCTGAGCACCTTTCTAGCTCGGCTAGCCAAGATCGATCTGCTGGTGGTCGACGATTGGGCCAACGCCCCCTTGGCGGAAACGGAGCGCCGCGACTTTTTGGAAATTTGCGAAGATCGCTACCAACTCCACTCGACGATCCTGACCAGCCAAGTCCCCGTCAAGCGCTGGCACGAGCAGATTGGCGATCCTACCCTGGCCGACAGCATTCTCGACCGGCTGGTCCATAATGCCCACCAAATCGAATTGAAAGGCAACTCGGCCCGCAAAGAACTCCACGGGAAAGGATCCTGAGCGATGGAAGAGCTTGCCGCGAATGCACTCGCATCGATGCCAATGCCGAAGAAAGCCATGACCCAAACTATGGGGAGGCTCGGAAAAATTCGCCTACGGCCTTCTCAACGCGATTTCTTTCGAGCCGGGAGGACGACATGCGCTCTCACGTCAAGAATCGGGGGAGCACCGGATAGCCTCCGCTGCAACCGTCGTCCCGGATCAGAGTTCTCTTTGCGGCGCTCGGCTAGTATGGAAGTGACCACCGCGGCGAGCGCGGCCGCGTCGCTTCGCTCCGAGCGAACCGAGATCCAAAACCTACGCGGTGGAAATGACGCGCCGTGGAAAACTCCAAAAGCGAGTTTCCCACCGCGCTTGGAAATCGGGCAGAAGGCGCCCGATTCCCACATTCCCACCGTGTCAACAACAGCATCCATCCCTTTCTTTCACAAACTCTCTCGCTCCCCACCCCATCGCATTCGTTGACGGATACCGGTCACTTCGGTCAAGATCCATCCGCCAGCGTCGCTTCGCTCCGATCGTGACCGGCATCAGCCCCGAACTGGTGACCGGGACGAAATCGGAATTGCTGACCGCCTTCATCGGAATAGCCACTTTAATAGGACTTCGGCGATTATGCCGTTACTCAGGAGTTCCCATCCCGAAAAACGCCCCTCTGTATTCATTCATCTGAATGGCGACATGTGCGATAGTAAGCCATGCTCACGGCAACGGCGACCATTGCGGCATTTTGCGTCGCTTACTTCT
>DATAIH010000062.1:0-2596 GCA_036262755.1 Candidatus Acidiferrum sp. | reverse complement strand
ATCGAAATGGCGAAGCAGTACCAGCCCGATGTGGTTCTCCTTGATATAGCGATGCCGGAGTTGAACGGACTTCAAATCGCGGCGCTGCTCAAGAAGGTCGCGCCCCAGACTGAGATCCTAATCGTCACTCAGTATGACCATCACTTCTTCGTGCGTGAGGCATTCGCCGTAGGCGCACGCGGATTCCTCAAGAAAAGTGACGCCGGGACGGAACTGCTCACAGCCGTGACCGAAGTGTTTACGAAGAAGCAATTCTTGAGCAAAAGCCTGCGGGCAGCCTAGTCCTCGTCGTTTGTCACCCTTACCACTGTCGTGCCAGACGCACCCCACGGACGTGCTGAATGGTGGGTGCTTAACCGTTTTGGGGGTGTTGGCCCGGAACCATGTTATAGGCCTCGCGTGGATTGAGACTCTTCCGGATCGAAGGCTCGAGCACGGAAAGTGTGTGGTGCGCACGCTGCGGGAGGTTCTTTTTCAGTCGGGCAGAGGCATCAGGTAGTTGTTCCAGAGCCGCCAGAGTATCGCGCAGCATCGCGCGGAGGTCGAAGCTTTCGGCAGGCTGATCTAAAGCCCACAGTGCCTCGGCATAATCGGCATCGAGTTCAAAAAGCTGGCGGATAAGCCTTTGCGGGATCTCTCGGGGCGATAAATCCAACTGGTCCAAGACCCGAAACAAGGCCAACAGATCCAAGCGGGCACTTTCCAACCGGGTTCGTAGATCGGTAGGGATGAGCGGCAGCTGTAGCGACATGTGCGGCCTCAGCATGGTGTAACGCCCCGCCGCTTTCGTCAAGATCGGATGGGCCCGAGTAAGGCTATGCCGCCATCGCAACCATGCGCAGCTGGTCCAGCTGCGACCAGTGCTGGTTGAGCAAAAGCAAACGCAGAGCCAACAGACGCCGCGCTCCGGCCTCACTCCAGCGCATTCCTGCCTGCCGCATCCGCGCGTGCACCACCTGTTTGTGAGCGCTTTCTACGGCCCCGCTCCCGATCCCATAACCCAACCGCAGATACTCGTCATAACGCATGCGCCTGGCATTTTCGCGATAATACCCAATCAATCCGCGCAGGCTGGCGCGCTGTTCGGACGTGCTCGGATGGAGACGGCCGAGCCGGGCAATCACGGCTTTCACCTGGCCCGCCTTCAAATCCTCGGCAATTCGTTGTACCCAACGATCCGCTTGCTGGCTCCCTTCCCCAAAACGCAGGCGCGCATATGCCCAGGCGTGCTCCACCGCGTGCCAGAAATCCAGAATCTCACAGCGGCGCGGGTACAACGCTGCCCGATTCCAAATCCAGTCCGCCCCGTCTCCCACAATCACCACCACCGTGTTCGCTCCCAGCCAGCCCAGTTCACACAGTTGCGCCCAAAGATGACGAAAGATCGTGTCGGCATCGCCCAAGCAGCTGACCAGAAAGCGCCGCACCAGACCACGACGCCCGGGCGTGGTTTCCACGCGCTCGCTCGGCAACAGCAGCACACCCGTTTTCACTTCTCGAAACTGTCCTTCTTCGACCTTCGGCAAGGGCGGCAACGGTGCTTCCCCGGCTCGCTGCCGCCGTCGGTGCTGCCGCACCTGCATCCCCAGAGCGCAACCATCGACGGCTAACACCACCGCCTCCGGCGTATCCTTCGCCCTCACCTCAAGGCTACGACTGTCATCGTGATACTGACTTAGCGCCTCGCCATAACGCGTGGCCGCCTCTCCCAACCGTTGCACCACTCGCCAGATCCCCATCGGACTGATGACCACTCCTAACAACAGCTCCGCTAACTGCGCCGCCAAGGGATACGGCGCGACCACCGCCAGGATCGCCAGCAACCGCGCCAACGAACCGCTGATGCGCCCCGGTTCAACCTCCAGCAACTCCAACAACGGACGACATTCCCACCCACACGCCCAACACCGGTAACGCCGGACGGCGGCGCTCAGACGTCCATGCCTCGCCCACCAGGAGACCCGCCGCGTATCCTGATGGCCCATCGGCTTTCCACAACGCTGGCAACCAGGGACCACTGTGGCGCTGGCCTCGGCCACCGCCCTTACTTTCTCTTGCAAAGCGGCCAACATCCGAGGCCGGAACTCCGCTTCTACCTCTCGCTCCAACCTTACAAAAAGCGACGCCTTTTCCGCCAAAACCGGCTTTACCGGTCGAGACAACACAGGCCTGGTGGCAATGTGCGGATTTCGCTGCTTCATTTATTCGCATCTTACGAACCGCTACCCACCCCTCCCATTGACGATTCCGGTACACCTATCTTGCCGATAACATCCCCACTCTCTGTGTTAGCCCTTTCCCCCAAAACAGTTAAGCACCCCCCGTAGTTTAGGGGCAATCTGAATTCCTTGTCCGTACCTGAATCCAGAGTCTCGGAGCGATGCATTCACGATTGACTGGCGCGGACCGACTTACGAACAACCTAATGGATCAAGGTGGCCCGGCTACGTGATTCCACTCATTGCAAACCACGTTGGTTGCGACTACGCTTTGGCCGGAAAAGTGGCCATCTCTGTGGTGAAGCCATGCTGCTGTCGCTAATGATCGTTTGCGCGGTGGGCGCGATCCTGCTCTTTGCTGTAGGGGCATTCGACGA
>DATAIH010000061.1:0-37324 GCA_036262755.1 Candidatus Acidiferrum sp. | reverse complement strand
GAAGCCGATGTCTCGCGCCTTTCCCGAAACGCGAGCGTGCTCCAGAGCGACGCTGTTTACGGTGCCGTCGTTTTCGGTTTTGATCGAAACGGGTGATTGCGAAAGCTCCAGTTTCACCGCCGGGACTTGCGCCTTGCGAGCAGTGGGCGAGAGTTTCGTGAGGCCTTCCAGCAGTTCTTCGCGCCGGAAAACGACACTGGCTTCGAGCTGTGCCTTGGGCATGACGTTCTCGTAATTCGGGAACTGACCTTGCCCACGGCGGGTGATGAGTTGAGTTCCAGCTGGCAGCACGAACAGATTGAATTCCTGTTCAGAGCCGCAGGTGGAAAACTCGACCCATCGAGGCTCATCCGCCAAGCCTAAGGGGCTCAGGATGGTTGCAGTTGAATGGAGCAGAAGCGCCGAAAATGAGGCATTCCCCTCCGTCTTTGCCGCTGTCGTTCGCCAAAACTCACGCCGTCTTTGGAATCAATCACATAGCTGCCGTCCTCCTGCTTGCATTCTGCGATAACTGCGCGTCATGTTTCGACATTTCAAACTCTGCATCGCAACGTTGGTTCGCCTTTTTCGCTCGCGACACGGTCTCCTCCTTGAGAATTTGGCATTGCGTCAGCAGTTGGTTGTGCTGAGGCGGCACCATCCGCGTCCAACCCTCGGGAACTTCGACCGACTCTTCTGGGTAGCTGCTCGACGCCTTTGGTCTGGTTGGAAGCAGTCGCTCATCTTGGTCAGTCCGGAAACAGTTGTCCGTTGGCACAGAGCCGGGTTTCGTCTGTATTGGAAGTGGGTTTCCAGGGCCAGCGGACCGATTGGAAGAAGACCGGCCTCCCAGGAAGTTCGCGATCTCATCTTTCGGATGGTCACTGACAACCCAACCTGGGGAGCGCCGCGCATTCATGGCGAGCTACTGATGCTCGGATTTGAAGTTTCCGAGCGAACGGTCTCCCGTTGGATGAAACGGGCGCTGAGGAATCCGGAACCTGCAAGGGGTTGGCTGGCATTTCTCCGCAATCATCGGGAAGCCATCGCCGCGATGGACTTCTTTGCCGTCCCGACCATCACCTTCGGAGTGCTTTACTGCTTATTCGTCATTGGCCACGATCGACGGCGGATTCTGCACTTCAACGTTACCAAGCACCCGGCGAGCCAGTGGATTGTGCAGCAGCTACGGGAAGCGTTTCCATTTGACTCTGCGCCGCGGTTTCTTATCTTTGACCGCGATAGCAAATACGGAGCAGAGGTTCCGGCTGCCGTGCGATCCCTGACCATCACTCCCCTGCGAACCTCGTTCGAGTGTCCTTGGCAGAACGGCGTAGCCGAGCGCTGGATCGAAAGTTGCCGCCGCGACCTGCTGGACCACGTCATCGCTCTTAATGAACACCATCTTAAACGGCTGCTCTCTGAGTACGTCGGCTACCATCACGAAGATCGCACGCACCTTGGCCTTGCCAAGCAAACACCGGCCGGCAGAATTCCCAGTGCGGCTTCGGGTCCCATCCTTGTTACGGAACGACTCGGCGGGCTACACCATCGTTATGATCGAGCTGCTTGAAAACCATGAGGCTGGCTTCGAACATTGGTCGAACTCCCATCCTTTATATATGGACCGTGGGAAGGCTGTAGGCGCAGAAGTCTTAAGCACTATCGTGGGATTCCTGTGCCGCGTTCCAGTGTTCGCAATGAGGAATTCACACCGTTTTCGAAGTGAATGACGTTTTGACGAGGCCCAGGAGCCAAAATCGGCGAGCTCACACCATGACATCACCCCCCCAAACGATAGTTACTCGTACCGCAGCGCAACCAAGGGATCGACGCTGGCGGCACGCCGAGCCGGCAAATAACCGGCCAGAGTGGCGATCGCCAGCATCAGGAACGAGCAAAGAAAAATCGTCAGTGGATCTGTAGCTTTCAAACCGAAGAGATAGCTTGAAATCAACCGAGTTGCCGCAAGCGCGGCGGGCACACCGATGCAAACACCGAGAACCACCATGACGAGGACCTTCCGCATGATCATGGCGAAGATATCAAGCCGTTCAGCGCCGAGAGCCCTGCGAATACCAATCTCGGCCGTTTGCCGCGTTACGATGTATCCCATCAGTCCGTACAAGCCGATGCAGGCCAGCAGAACCGCGAGCGCGCCAAAAAAGCTGGAGAGCCGCGCAAACAGCCGTTCCTGAACGAGAGTTTCGGCAATCTGTTCGGTTTGCGTTTTGACCTCGGAGAGCGGGATGTTGCTGTCCAAGTCGCGCACGACGCGACGCACGGAAGGAACCAGCGACAGTGGGTCCGCCGCGGCTCGCACTTCAAAATGAATGCCTCCGAGCGGCACTGGCATTTGGCTGAAAGGAGTATAGACGGTTGGCTGAACCTCATTGCGGAGTTTGGCGTACTTGGCGTCTTGAACCAGCCCCACAATTTCGTAAACCTCGTCAAACCTCTCGAACTTAAACAGGTAGCCGACCGGATTCTGGCCGTCAAGGAAATCCTTCGCGAACGCTTCGTTGACCACCGCGACTTTGGGCGAATTCGAGGTATCACGCCACTCCACGCCCCGGCCTAACACCACGCGAATCCCCATGGTCTCAAAGAAGGACGGCCCGACATTGTTCCAATCCGTGCCCATATCCTTCCCGGGGTCGGCTTTGCGGCCTTCGATCGAGACGGGCAAATGACTCTGCCAGTTCGAAAGCAACGCGTTGGTGGAAGCCGTAGCATTTATAGCGCCGGGCAACGCCTGAAGTCGTTCGAGCACGCTTCCATAGAAATCGATGAGCCGCTGCCCCTTGTAACCGTTTTGCGTGGGATCCAAAGCAAACAGAAGCAATCGATGCTGGTTGAATCCGATATTTTGATTTTGCAGATTTTGCAGCGTGCGCACGAACAGGCCAGCGCCAATTACGAGGAGCAAGGACAGGGCGATTTGCGAGACAACCAGCGTTTTGCCAAGCGCCAGCCGCGTTCTTTGCGTCACAAACGCAACCGCACCGGCTCCAATTTTCAGGGCCGGGGTTAATTCGACGCGTGTTGTGCCCAGCGCCGGCGCGAGACCAAAGAGAATTCCTGTTAATAGAGAAACGGCCGCCGTGAAGCCCAGAACTTTGGCGTCCATTTGCGTCTCGAAGTGGACCGGCTCCCCGCCGGCGAACATCCACCGCGAGCTGCCGAACATCCATAGTGAAAGGACGCGGCTTCCCCACCCGGCAAAAAGTATCCCGAGCCCGCCGCCGAAACCGGCAAGCAGGACGCTCTCGGTAAGCAACTGACGCACAAGACGAGGCCTGGAAGCGCCAAGCGAGAGGCGCACCGCCACTTCTTTTTGCCGCGCGGTCGAGCGGCCAAGCAGCAGCGTGGCCACGTTGGCGCAGGCGATCAACAGCACCAGGACGACCACGGTCATCAAAATCTGAAGCGGCTGAGAAAATTGGGCGCGCAAATAGGTCAGGCCTTTGCTAGCAGGCTCCAGCTCGATATGAGGTGTAGTCTCGGGCCGCATTGCCATGGCGGTTGGTGCGGCGCTAATGCTTTCCTGGAATAGCACGTCCAGCTCGCTATCCGCTTGTTGTTCGGTCACGCCGGGCTTCAGCCGCCCCATCATCGTCAGCCACCACCAGTCGCGCGACGTGAACGGGGAGCGATTATCAGGCGTGGAATTCGTGGCCCAGAAGTTATCCACGAGCGGAGCCCAAAAGTCGATGGCGCGGCCGGGTTGAATTCCAAAAAATTCCGGCGGCGCGACACCTACGATGGTAAAGGGCGTAACTTTAATATCGATGTGTTTGCCGATGACGGCGGGACTGCCGCCAAATTGCCGCGACCAATAACTGTAGCTGATGACCGCGACGCGCGGAGCGCTGGGTTTCTCGTCGTCGGTCGTGATGACGCGGCCCAGAATCGGCGAGACACCCAACCCGGAAAAATAATCGCCGGTCACGAGTTCTCCTTCCGCAAGGCTCGCTTGCCCATCGATGTTGACATTCGCATGGCTAAAAGGAGTGAACCCGAAAATGTCTGAAAAGGATTGATCGTGCGTGCGAAATTCCTCAAAACTTGGGTAAGCAAACGACGGGCTGCGCCAACCTGTCTCGCCGCTATCGATATAGCCTGACTGGACCGCCATCGCCGCCGGCCTCTTTGGGCAAACCCAATTCAGAAGAACCAGCCGCTCAGGGTTCTTTACCGGCAGCATCCTCAACATCACGGCATCGATCAAACTGAAGATCGCCGTATTGGCGCCGATTCCCAAAGCCAACGAGAAAACAACCGCAAGCGTAAAGCCGGGACTCCGGCCCAGCTGGCGCAAAGCATAGCGAATATCGCCGCTGATTTGCTCAAGCCAAGTCCAACCCCAGGTGTCGCGAGCCTCTTCTTTCAGCAAAGTGGAATTGCCGAAGGCTCGCATCGCGGCATAACGCGCCTCTCGTGCGTCCATGCCCGCCCCAATGTTCTCCGCGATCTGCTGCTCGAGATGAAACTGAACCTCATCGTCTAATCGCTGCGTACTGCGGTTGTGGTGGAATAAGGTTTGCAGCTTGACCCACAATCGTTGAGTCCACACCATAACTTCACCCCTCAGATTCGCGTCACTCGTACCGCAACGCCACCATCGGATCCACTCGCATCGCCCGCCGCGCTGGCAAGTAACAAGCTACCACCGAAGTCATGACCAGCAGCGCGCTCACTACAACAAACGTTGCGGGGTCGTTCGGATTGACTCCAAACAGCAGATCCGTCATCAGCCGCGTCAACATCAATGCCCCGGCCATTCCCGCCACCATTCCAGCCGCCACTGGCCGCAATCCTGTCCCGATAATTAGCCCGAGGAGGCTCCTCGGCTGCGCTCCCAGGGCCATGCGGATTCCCATCTCCTTTGTGCGGCGGGCCACCGCATAGAACACCACGCTATACACTCCTAGCGTTGATAGCGCTAACGCCAAACCCGCGAAGGACACCAGCAGCGCCATCACCATGCGCTGCTGCATCAGTGGTTCCGCAGCAACGGTCTCCATGGTCTTCACATCGACTGCGGGCTGCCCCGCATCGACCAGATGCACTTGGTCTACCACCGCGTGCGCCACGCTCTCCGGACGAATTCCGCTCGAAGTCCGCACTAGTAGATTCTGTGGGCGAAGCATCCATGGAGACTGCTCGAGTGGCACGTAGATTTCCGCGTGAAATGCTTCGTCCGGTCCCTGGCTCCGCACATTAGCCGCCACTCCCACAACAGTGAGCCACGGCTGGTCACTCCCGGGCGAACCCGGCCGGAGTTGCTTTCCGAGGGGATCCTTGCCAGGCCAATACTTTTGCGCCAGCTCTGCATTCACGATCACGACTCGTTCGCTCGTCTGCGTATCCTGCTCGTTGAAACTTCTCCCTCGCTTGAGCGGAATTTGCAACGTCTGGAAATACTCCGGTCCCGCTACAATGTAATTCGCATCGGGCACTTGGCCTGCCTGCGGGTTCGGATTCTCCGCGGTTGTAAAAAACTGGCCAGCCCAGGCCCAGCCATCCACCGGCAGGCCGCGTGAAACGCTGGCTGACTCCACTCCCGGAAGCGCTTTCACTCCCGCAACGACTCGTTGCCAGAAGTCCACGACGGTTTGTGGCTGGTTGTATCGCTCGCCGGAGAGCGGCACCCCCATCGTCAGCACATTCTGTGTGCTGACTCCCATTTCGAAGCGGCTAAGCATCGAAAGGGTTCGCACCATCAGCCCCGCTCCAGCCAGGAGAACTACGGCCAGGGCGACCTGGCAAACGACCAGCGCGTTCCGGAATTGCCGGCTGCTTCGGGTTTGCCCTCCGCCACGTCCCGTTTCCTTCAGACTCTCCGTCAATTCCGAATTCGAGCTCTGAAGCGCGGGCGCCAACCCAAAAAGCAAGGTCGTCGCTACGACGATTGCGAGCGAAAATGCCAGTACGCGGCCGTCCGCAGCGCCGTTCGCTAGACCGGGCGCCGAATTCAGCAGATACTTCGGCGCCAACGCCGCCATTCCTTTGCATCCCCACGTCGCAAGCAGAACTCCTAGCAATCCTCCGGTCAGCGACAGCATCAGGCTTTCCGTCATCAGCTGCGCGACCATTCGTCGTCGGCTCGCGCCAAGCGACCTGCGCGTCGCAAACTCCCCGGCTCGGGTCGCTCCCCGCGCCAACAGCAGGTTTGCCATGTTCGCGCAGGCAATTAGCAACACCAAAATCACGGCACCCATTAACACCAATAGCGCCGGACGCGTGTCGCCTGAGATGTTCTCGCGAAATCTCAAAAGTTGCGCACGCCATCCGTGCAAGTCCGCAAATTCCTTCTCGATGCGGGCCGAAACGACGTCCATCTGCGCTTCGGCCTGCTTCACGCTGATTCCCCGTTTCAATCGTCCAACTCCCCAGTAGTCGTTGTCTGAATTCTCGCGGAACAGCGCAATTCCGGAGATCCACATCTCCGGCACCGCGCCGTATGGCGTCGCGTACAAATGAGAAAAACTCGCAGGCATCACTCCCGCGATGGTGTGAACCAAGCCGTTCACGACAATTGTGCGTCCGATCACACCTTCGTCCGCGCCGAAATGGCGCCGCCAGAACCCGTAACTTAATATCGCGGCCTTCGGAGCATTTGCTTTGTCTTCCTCAGCGGAGAAAGTCCGTCCAAGAAACGGAGGGACGCCCAGCACAGGAAATAGACTGCTCGAGGCCACCTCGCACGGATCTTCTTCCGGCTCGCCAGACCCTGTTACTACGCACGAAGCGCCGGAGAACGCCGCCAAATCGTCGAACACTCCGCTTGTTTCTCGCCAGCTAATCACTTCCGCCGGCGAAATGTTATTTCGTACCCAGCCCCGCGGCGGATTGTTCTTCATCACAAAGACGAGCCTATCCACGTCCTTGAACGGCATTGGCCGCATCAAAACCACGTACACTGCGGAGAAAATCACCGTGTTCGCGCCAATCCCCAAGGCCAGTGTTATCACAGCCACGGCCGTGAATCCGGGAGACCTCAGCAGCATCCGCGCCCCGTAGCGCACGTCGCCGGCGATTTGTTGGAGCCAGGTCCAGCCCCAGGTGTCGCGCGCTTCTTCTTTGAGCAAAGTTGAATTGCCAAAAGCTCGCATCGCGGCATAACGTGCCTCTTGTGCGCTCATGCCAGCGGCAATGTTCTCGGCGATTTGCTGGTCGAGGTGGAACTGGATTTCGTTTTCTAATCGCTGCGCACTTCGATGGCGGCGGAAGAGAGTTTGCAAGCGGAGCAAGATTCGCCGAGCCCATGTCATGACATCACCCCTCAGATAGCCATCATTCGTATCGCAGCGCCACCATCGGATCCACGCGCATCGCCCGCCGCGCAGGGATGTAGCAGGCGGCGAGGCCGACAAATACCACCACGATTGGCGCAAAAACAAGAACCCACATGCTGTGGAACCTGAAGTTGTCAAACGCTGCTGCAACCAGCTTCGGCAAAGCCAGCGAGAACAAAGCTCCAGTCCCCGTGCCAACTCCAACGAGCGCCATGCCTCTGCGAATGATGAGGTGCAGCATTCCGCCTGGCTCTGCGCCTAAGGCTAAGCGAATCCCCATCTCCTGAGTGCGTTGCTCAACCAAATAGGACAGCACGCCAAAAGTTCCGATGGCAGCCATAAATAAAGCCAGAAACGCAAAGCCGCCCATCAATTCTGCCATCAGGTTATCCCCTGTGCCGGAATCCATGATTACGCGATCCATCGTTCGAACCTCGGTCACGGCCTGGTCCGCGTCGACAGCCCACACAGCGCGCCGCAGAAAATCCGACAGGCTTGTTGGATCGGTTTTTGTTCGCAGAATAAATCTCATCAACCCGCTGGGATGCGTGGCGAACGGAACAAAGATTTGTGGCCGCGGTTTCACTTGCCCAAGAAGCTCATTCACATTTCCCACCACACCGACAACTTCGCTCCACGCATTTTGTTTATGGTCATCCAGGTCCCCGAGCCAGATGTGGATTCCGATTGGGTTTTCCGCAGCAAAAAAGCGCTTGGCAAAAGCCTCGTTGACAATCATCACCGGAGGTGCATCCGCGGTGTCCGATGAGGTGAACTCGCGCCCTTGCAACAGCGGAACTTGCAGCGTCCCAAGATAGCCGGGACTCACAGCAAACCAGCCGCATTGCGGCTGATCGTCGGGCTTGGTCACCGGATGCCCTTCAACCGTGAACGGCACATAGCCCGGAAAATTGTAGGGAAGATCCGTGGCTCCGGCCGCTGACTGCACTCCAGGGAGACTTTCGAGACGATGCAGAACATTTTCAAAAAATTGGCTCTGGCGCTGCGAGTCAAGGTACTTGAGGTCGCGAAGCCACACCGTTGCCGTCAGCAAATGATGCGAATTAAATCCTACGCTCGCTCGGATTTCCTCAAGAAATCCGTCAACGAAAAGCCCGGCGCCAACCAATAAGAACAACGATAGCGCCAACTGGCCCACGACGAGCAGGCGTTGGAGGCGGAGCCGACGTGGACCTGCCGTCCCACCACGGCTGCCCTCCTTCAAGCCCTCGCTGGTGTCGCGCCGCGCAATCTGAATCGCCGGTGCGAGTCCAAACAAAATGCCGGCCGCAAGCGCTATGGCAAGCGTGAAAATCAGCACTTGCCCATCGACAGAAATCTCTTTTGCCATTACCTGCGCGTATTCATTCCAATTGAATTGCGCACGAAGCGCGGCCACTCCCCAATATGCGCCTAGGATTCCCAAAGCTCCTCCCGCGACCGAAAGGAGCAAGCACTCGGTGAACAGCTGGCGCGCGAGCCGAAAACGACCGGCTCCGAGCGCGGAACGGATTGTAAATTCGCGCTGCCGCGCCGAATTCCGAGCGAGCATCAGGTTCGCCAAATTCGTGCAAGCTATCAGCAACACGAATCCCACTGTAGCCATCAGAAATGCAGTCGCCGTTTTCGAGTTCGAGTCTGCTGTGCTATAGCGCTGGAGCGACATTACGCTTGCGCCCCACCCTTCGTTTGTATCCTTATGCTCCTGCGCGATTCGGTGCGCGATGGTTTGCATTTCCGCTCTCGCCTGTCGTTCGTCCACGCCGCGCTGCAACCTCGCGAAAACGCGGAGGTCTCTCCAGGATCGACCGAACGGGCCCCGATGATCGGGTGAGGTCGGGCGCAGATCGTCAGGTGAGAATGTAAGAGGAACCCATATCTGAGCTTCAAAATCCCAAAGATGAAACGAACGAGGCATTACTCCCACGACAGCGTAGTTTTTGCCGTTGATCTTAACGAGGCGGCCAAGAATCTGCGGATCATCGCCGAACCTTTCTTTCCAAAGTTCATTACTCAAGATGACGGAGTGATCGCGCCCCCACTCGTTCTCGTCAGGCAAAAAGGGTTGCCCCATAGCGGGAGCCACACCCACAACCTCGAAAAAGTTGCTTGAAACTCTTGCGCCTGTCACGCGCTGCGGCGCAAGGCTGCCGCTGAGCGTGAAATCCCCAAAATCGGCGGCGGCCATGCCGGCAAAGGAATGGCTCTGGGCTTGCCAGTCGAGATAATCGAGCGATGAGACCCCAGTTCGATCTGGCGCGTAGACATCCCTCGCAGGATTGACGCTGCTGACCACCATCACGCGATCGGGATCGCGCACTGAGGGTTTCCGCAAAAGGAAGGCATTAACCGTGCTGAAAATCGTCGTGTTAGCCGCGATTCCCAGCCCCAGTGTGAGCACCGCTACCGCCGTAAATCCCGGAGACCGACGCAGCATCCGCGAGCCATAGCGAACGTCGCCGGCGATTTGTTCGATCCAGGTCCAGCCCCAGGTGTCGCGCGCTTCTTCTTTGAGGCAAGTAGGATTGCCAAACGTGCGCATCGCGGCATAACGTGCCTCTCGCGCGTTCATGCCAGCAGCAATGTTTTCGGCGATTTGCTGGTCGAGATGAAACTGAACCTCGTCGTCCAATCGCTGCGCGCTTCGATCGCGCTGGAAAAGAGTTTGCAAGCAGAGGGAGAATCGCCGAATCCACTGCATGACGTCACCATCCTAGGGAGTCTCTACGACCAGATTGATTGCCGCGGAGAGGCGGCTCCAGTTGGCGGCTTCCTTTTCGAGCTAGGCGCGGCCGGCCGCGGTCAGCGAATAAAACTTGGCTTGCCTGCCGGTTTCGGTCTCCTTCCATTTGGCCTTGATCCAGGCTTTTTGTTCTAGACGGTGCAATGCTGGATAAAGCGATCCTTGTTGAACTTGCAGCACTTCACCGGAGATCTGTTGAATGCGTTTCGCAATCGCCCATCCATGTTTCGGTTCGAGCGAGATAGTCTTGAGAATCAAAAGGTCGAGCGTCCCTTGGACGAGGTCGTTCGGTTTTGCCATACTATGGTTATCTACAATAGGAATTGTAGATTGTCAAGGGGTGCGTGGGGCAGATTAGAAACGAAGCCTCGCCTTGCATGGTTTCTGTTGGCGTGGTACAATCATGGCTAAATAATGGTAGAAGTGTGGGAGGAGCATATTGGTGAATGGAACTACACTATTTGGCACTGTTCCTAGAGAGGACCCTTTGCGGCTGTTTCCGGGCGGAGCGACCGACTACGAAAAGGTCGTTAGACTGTTGGATTTTAAGAAAAAGGATGTTGCCATAGCCTCTCAAATTTCCATACAGTGCGTTAGATACGATCATAAGATGCCCAAGGAACTTGAGGAACGCGTCCGAGAATGGGCCGTCGCGCTCTCCCTCGTCGCACAGTACTTCAAGGACGAACACAAAACCGTTCTGTGGTTCAAGACCATGAACCCCCTTTTGGGAAATATGACACCACGGGACATGATACGGATTGGTCGGTTCAAGAAGCTCTACCGATTCATCCTGAATGCTTTGGAAGAAAATCAACTGCCTGCAAAATCATGAATGGCGAGCACGACGAGGTCCTCGATTCTGGGCTAATTGCGGACATTCCCAAATTCAGAGAACTATTTGAAGAGAAGGCGCAATTCCATTGGCAGTTTTACTCCGAGCTCGCGCTGCTCAGAAGCAAGATATACGACAAACTAAAGAGCTCACTGCTCGAACGAGCGGCGCCATTCAGCGACCTTGCGGGCTGGCAACGGGCTGTCAAATATAAATACAGCCTCTCGCCCCTAAGCACCAAAGGAAGTCTCGCCGACCCAGGGGGGCGCTTCAATATCGGCGCAATTGACCCGGCACGCTTTCCATTTTTCCCGGCCCTATATCTGGCTTCTGATAAGAAAACAGCCCTCCACGTTTTTCTCACCTTCCTGACGTTGAGCCTTGCTCATTTCGGATGATTCCGCCCATCGCAGGGCAAAAGAGAAAATCATGGAAATCGCCCTTGTGACCAGCCATGCGCAACATCGCTCCAATCTGAGCCCAATGCCGAGTCTCATGAAGCAAGATGTGCGTAACAGACTTCCGTGGTGTAACGGTGATCACGGCAACGACGAGATTCTGCTCCTGAGGTACATCCCACTTATCTGGAGGGAAGGTTTCGACAAATTCCTTCAGACGGTTCCGGCTCTCGCGGCCAAACTGAAACAGCGCTTCAAGATTGTCGTTCGGGATTGACGTCGTGTCGGTCATCGATTTTCCAGAAAGCCGTTCCACGTAACGTTTCTCCGCAGAAAAAATATGCTTCACCAAATCTCCCACGGTTCCAAAGCGATTGCTGTTCGGGCCTGCACTCACGGTCAGTACTTGGTCGCCTTGCTGCCGCATCCACTCGTACCGTTTCTGCCGCTCCCAAGCGGTATAATCCATCAGGTCAACAACACTTAGGTTGAACATCGTTCGTCTCCAATTACGTAAAGGCGGCCCTCTCCGAATGGCAGCATGGCCATCGGCTCTCCCAGAGTCACAGCAAATGGCGCATGCCCCACTTGTGGATGACAGCGATTATCGGCAGAAAAGATCGCCCCTTGCGCGTTAGTGCGTATTGTACTTTGAGTGGAAATACCTGATGGTCTCTCCGCTCAATCATTCCCATAGCTAACAAGGTCTTCAGCTCGCGACCAAGGACTCTGGGCGCGATCTCCATGGTGTCGACGCTTCCGGTGAGGAGCCCTTTCTTGATTTCGCTGTAGCGTTTCCAGCCGTCTTACAAGCCCCACAGTATTCGTAGCTTGTACTTGCCACTGACCATTTTCTGAAATCTGGAGGCCGGGCAGACGGTCTTCCCGCCTCGTCGTACCGTCAGAAAGCCAGGCTCCACTTTTCGGCGTCCCCTATCTATTGGTCCTCATGTGCACTCCTAGACTGTAGCGAAACAGACTCATACCGCAGGAAGGGGGGGATGTCCATATGGACATTTTTGTCCCTAATTGACACCCCCCGAATCGCTTTGTAGAGTCCCCCCGAAGAGCAGCAACACAGCAAACTTGGAGCACTGCGTTTAGGGGAACAAAACGGCCGAAGCGGTAAGTTCTCAGTAGAGACCGCGATTGTAACAGGCGGAAGCCGCGGATTAGGCCGGGGCCTCGTCGAGGCTCTTGGGGACACGCTGATCTTTCTGCGGGAGTATCCCAACGAAACGTGGCACGGGACGGTCGCATTCAGTCCGCAAATCCAAGAACTCTCGAAGCTCTCAACTAAATAGGAGCGTGTGTTCAGATGAAGGCAATTACTCGAACGCTGTTCGTGATGGTACTCGGGTCCACAAGCTGCCTCGCACAGACTGGGAGCGGTAACGCTGCCCAAGGCGGTGATCAGGTCAAGCTGGAGAGAATGCCTGAGTCTCTCGAAAAGCGGTTCGCGCTGAGCGCGCTTCCTCCGCACCTGCGCGACGGCGCGACGACATACGTTCTGGATCCGGCGGCGGGTTACGTTTTGGCTGAGAAAGGAACTAACGGCTTCAGTTGCGTTGTCGTGCGTACCGAATGGTCTTGGCCGCAGTTGGAATTCCGAGACGACATCTTTTTCCCTATCTGCTACGACGAGGAAGGATCAAAGAAGATGCTTCCGGTCTATATGGACGCTGCGCGGATGAGGGCCACCGGCCTGACTCCCAAGCAAGTCTATGACGCGGTCATGAATAAATTCAGTGACGGCAGCTATCAGAAGCCCGCGCGTACGGGCATTTCCTACATGACCGCTCCCTTGATGCGGACCTATCCCTCCTATGATGCCACGCAAGTCATGACCATGATCCTACCGCACTACATGTTTTATGCGCCCAACATCAAAGATGCCGATATCGGCGGAAAGCTTTTGAGCCAATATCCGTTTGTTCTGCCTATGGGTCCGGGGCCCCACGACGTCATTATCCTTCTTGTTGGCGAAACTGAAAAAGCAAGAATAGTCGCTGATTCAGTGGATCTCTTGGAAGGCCTTTGTTCTTATCGAAAGTACCTGTGCCTTAACACGGAATCGCACTAGCACCACTAGCTAAGCTAGTCCTGACCAGCGTAGGTCTTTTCGCCAGCTACATTCCTGCCCGCCGCGCGACCAAGGTGGATCCTATCATCGCCTTAAGATACGAATGACTGACTCACCTAACATGTTGCGGTGGAAGGTTCATACGGCGGCGCAGATCCTGGAAGGGCAGATCAACGCGGAGGAAATCGGCTGAAGGCGAGACGACCAGATAGGGTAAGATCGCTGATCGATCTAAATACGCTTTTTCAACACACCGGTTCAAATCATCGACCCTATGCAGACCAAGATAAACGAATGCAATCGTCGCTGGAGGCACATAAGTGCGCACCGAGAGGTCTGTCAACTCGTCGATTATCTCTTGGGCTTGCTCGCGCCGACCGGAAAGCCCGTAAACGTGCCCGAGTGATCCGAGCGCGACCGGATGGCGCTCAGAAACGTCGACTGACCGCTTGCAAAATGCGATCGCTTCCTCAGGCATGCCCTTCTGCATGTAACTTTCGCCAAGCTGAAAAAGGGTCGGGAAATCATTTGACCCGAGTTCAAGCCCCCTCTGTCCCTGACTGATCGCCTCATCATAGCGACGCGCATAGAAATACGCTCTCACAGCCCCGAAGTTCACGCTGGTCGACAGTGGATCCACATCTACGCCACGGCGCGCTTGTTCGATAGCTTCGTTGTGCCGTCCCAACATCGACAGGTGGTAGCTATACCAAACGTGGGCTAAAGGAGAACTGGGCTTAAGATCGAGGGCGCGCCTGAATTCTTCTTCGCTCCCTGCCCAGTCCCAATAGTGCAAATCTTTTGCGAAAGCCAAGGAAGCGTGCGCATCGCCAAGATGACCATCGATCTCTAAAGCTTGTGTCGCTGCGGCTATCGCGCGCGGGTAGACTTTGTTTGCTGGCTCTCTACCCCACAACCCGGCGATACAGAGCAAGTCACTGAGTCCGGCATAAGGAAGCGCATAGAAGGGGTCCTTTTCGATGGCGCGCTCAAAGTACTCCATCCCCTTCCGCATCAACTCGGGACTGCGCTGGTTTTGTAAGTGCCTGCCTCTGAGGTAGAGGTGATAAGCCTCCTTGTCTTGTGTATTGTGTTGCGCGGACCGATCCGTCTCAAGCGAGAGTTTCATCTCCAGGGCTGCGGCAATCGCTGCGGCAATCTCATCTTGCATGCCCAATATATCCGACAATTCCCGATCGTAGCGCTCGGCCCAGAGATGCGATCCGTCCTCTGCTCTGACCAATTGTGCCGTGACGCGGATGCGGTTGCCCGCCCTGCGCACACTCCCTTCGAGTATATTTTGCACATTAAGAGCCTGTCCGATCTTTGCAATGTCTTGCTCCTTGCCGCGGAATGCGAAGGCCGAAGTGCGGGCGATCACTTTTAGGCCCGGAATCCGCGCCAGCACATTGATGATCTCTTCGGCTAGCCCGTCGCTAAAATACTCGTTCTCTTTGTCCGCGCTAAGGTTCACGAAGGGTAGCACCGCGACGGAAGAGTCAGGCTCCGGAGCGCGCGAGAGGGTGCGTTCCAACGCTGTTTTCACTTTTGCTATGGTCTGGAGGCGCTCGTCCGGGTCCTTCTTCAGACATTGCGTCACAACTCTCTTGAGCGCGGGTGGGGCCTCGAACGGCGCAGGATCGTCACAACGCACAGCGCTCAACACGGCCGCCAGCGAGTCCCCTGGGAAAGCTCGCCGACCAGAAAGCATCTCATACAACACGGCACCCAAACTGAATATGTCCGATCGTTCATCAACCGGCTTGCCCTCGGCCTGTTCTGGCGCCATGTACGCAGGCGTTCCCATTACGCCCGTGTGGCTCGAACCGAACGTGAGGGTGGTTTCCTCAGACCCGTCCGCGATTCGCGCCAGGCCAAAATCTAGCAGCTTGATTCCGTTCTTCGTCAGCTGAATATTCCCAGGCTTGAGGTCGCGATGAATAAAGCCCTTACGGTGCGCGGCATCCAGCGCGTCGCAAATCTGTGAGGCATACTTCAATACCTGATCCGGTGGCAGGGGCCCATGCAGCGGAGCACCTTCTGCGTACTCCATTACAATCACGATGCGTTCATCCTGCTCGATGATGTCGAAGATCGTGCAGATATGCGGATGGTTTAATGCAGATAAGGTACGGGCCTCACGCCGAAAGCGCTCTAGGGCCGCCGGATCCTTTGTGAACTCGTCGGTCAGGAATTTGAGGGCCACCCTGCGGCCCAACCGCAAATCGTCGGCGGCGTAAACTCGGCCCATCCCACCGGCTCCGAGCAGTTCCCTGACCTTATATGGGCCAATGCGCTCGCCCAACAAATGATCGTTTTCATCCCGCGACTCGCTCGAAAGCTGATTCGCAGCTTTCGCAACGGCGGCGCCCAATAGATCATTTTTCGTTCTATCGTTCGCAAGCAGTGACTCAACTTCACAGCGGAGTTCGTAATCGCCGCTGCAAGCGATCGCCAGGAACTCGGTGCGCTCGGCTGGAGGGAGACTCGCAGCCTCATGAAACAGGTTCTCGACTCGCCGCCAACGTTCGCCGCCCATCAAGATTCTGATCAACTCCGAAGAAATCGCCGGAGCCATGCCTCTCCCAAACGGAGATCCCGCTTGACGGTTGCAAGACTCACACCCAGAGCCCTGGAGATCTCTTCGCGGTCCATGCCCCCAAAATACCGCAACTCGATCACTCTAGCCTTGCGGTCATCCGCCTTCGCTAGTTCATCTAGCGCCTCGCTTAGTTCCAGGACGTCAGGAGGGCGATCCGGAGACAGCGCAACGCTTTCCGACATTGTAAGCGGATGGTCAATGCCGCCCCGCTTGGCGGCGTTTCGCGATCTCATGTAATCAACCAGCACGATCCGCATCAGCCGGGCTGCGATGCCATAAAAGTGCGCCCGACTCTCCCAGCGCATCGGCTGGGACCGACCTATGAGACGCAACCAAGCCTCGTTGATGAGCGCCGTGGCCTGCAGACTGTTGTTGGGATGTCTCTTCCGCAGGTACGACCTGGCAAGCGCGTGCAACTCCCGATGAACTTGTGGTGCAAGTTCTGCGAGCGCCGCCTCGTTTCCTTCTCCCCAACGAGTCAGCAAGCCCGTAATCGAAGACCCATCCATTTAGAGGCATTCTGTCACAAACAAATGCCGTTGGAAACGGCCACAACGTTCCCACGAGCCGTCCGGCGTGTTACTGACAAGCAGAGATCGCATAGCGAACGTTAGCCGTTTCAACCCTCTTTTCCGAAGGAATTAGGTGAGGACCTTAATAGGGATAGAATCGTCGAACCCCACGCGACAAGGCCTTTCGGGGGGATTCGCCCGCTAAAAAAGGAGACGGGTATGATCGCAGAATCCGCAGTCACCAACTTTCGCAATTCACTGCGCGGCCAATTGCTTCTGCCCAGCCAACCCGGATATGAGGAAGCGCGCAAAATCCACAACGCGATGATTGATCGTCGTCCTGCCCTGATCGTTAGATGTGCGGGAGTGGCCGACGTCGTGGCGGCGGTGAAATTTGCCCGCAGCCAAGGTGTAGTCGTATCCGTGCGTGGGACGGGTCACAACGTGGCCGGCACGTCTCTTTGTGACGGCGGCATGCTGATTGATTTGGGAGGGATGAAAGGGATCAGAGTCCATCCCTCTACGCATGCTGCCCGCGTAGAACCGGGCGTAACTTGGGCCGAATTGAATCACGAACTGCAAACTTTTGGTCTCGCAGCCACTGGCGGCTACGTTGGGACAACCGGCGTGGCCGGGCTCACTGTGGGTGGTGGATTGGGGTGGATGGTTCGCAAGCATGGCCCTGCTCTCGATAACCTGCTCTCGGTGGATGTGGTCACGGCTGACGGCCAGCTGCTGACCGCCAGTGCTACGGAAAACTCGGATCTCTTCTGGGGAATTCGCGGCGCCGGAGGAAACTTTGGCATCGTTACCTCCTTTGAATTCCAAGTGCATCCGGCGGGAATGGTGCTGGCTGGATTGGTTTTGCACCCAGCATCCAAAGGGAAGCAGTTACTACGCTACTGGCGTGAATTTGGACCGACAGCGCCGGAAGAGCTCACCGACGGCGCGCTACTGTTTACTGCGGCAGCCGACGTAGCGGTGCCGGACGCGCTGCGCCAAGGACCGATTTTAGGACTCGGTGGCGTCTATGTCGGCCAACTGGAAATCGGGGAGCGGGTGCTTCGGCCGTTACGCGAATTTGCCGCACCGGCTGCTGACATTTTTCGCCCGATGCCATACAGCGCCGCCCAAACCATGGCCGATTTCCTTTGGCCGAGGGGAACGTACAACTACTGGAAATCAAACTATCTAACGTCGCTGAGCGATGCGGCAATCGATACTATTCTCGATTTCTACTCGAAGGCTCCGTCCGAACGAACTGTGGTTGTGTTGGAACACAACGGGCATGGCGCTATGGAGCGCGTCGCCGAAGACGCCACTGCATTCGGGCACCGGAGCTGGCCTTACAATTTCCTGGTCACAACCATGTGGACCGATGCAGCCAAAAGCGAGATCAATATCCGGTGGACCCGCGAGTTCTGGGACGCCATGCGGCCTTTCCTGGCGGATGCGTTGTACGTCAATTACTTGAGCGACGTGGAAGAACGATTCGTTCGCGCCGCGTACGGCCGAAAATACGAACGGCTGGCGGCGCTTAAGGACAAGTACGATCCCACAAACTTCTTCTGCATGAACCAAAACATCAAGCCAACCAAAGCGGCACAAGCGATGACTTGATCGGAGGCTGGTGTCGGCCGTGCCAAAGGTGTTGCGCTCAACTCTCGCTGAATAGCTGCGTATTCGTGGAATGGACTTTGGGTTGTGACCAAAACGCATCGGATTTGATCCACCAATCCGGCGTCTTTGGGCGGGCAGTCATTTCAACCGCGACGGTGGTGCCGCTCAGTTCCCGAAGGAACTCACGCCCCGACGTTTACGGGAACTTCCGGAGGTCTGAATCACAAGATCAGGCGAACCTCACCATCGATTAAAACGGACAGCCAGTTACCGGAATCCTGCTGGGCCTTGACTGACCATTCAACGGTCAGGCGCGGACAACTCTCCTTCCTCTGGCGTGGGGCCACATGTCGGTGACCGACGGTTGCGCAACAGAGCCCGAGCAAACGAAACTCTGGGAAGACTTATACCAAAACGCTGGTGAAGACGACAAAGCTATGTTATTGACTTCAAAGGCTACCAGCGTTTTGGAGAAGGACAGCGCATTCTGAACTAACTGTTCCACCGGTGATTGTTCCAAGCGGATATGTCTCCTGCGGATCGTGGGCGCGCGAGGGTTGTCGCCAGCATCATCGAATGTCAGTCCTTCAAGAAAAAACAACGGGGGTAATGTGTTCTGCAATCAGTCAAGCGGAGGGGAATCGATGAACAGAGCGACGCTCACAATCGTTCTGATCGCAGTCGCTGCGCCTCTGTTCGGAGCATCCTCCTCGGTCTATACCCGAAGGCCTGACGATCCACTGGCAACCTACCTCACTGCCGATCGCTTTCCCGTTCACGCCGACGGCAAAGGTGACGACAGCATCGCGATCCAGCAAGCCATCGATCGTGTGCAGGAGACCACGGGTCAAGGCATCCTTTTCATTCCCTCCGGACAATATAGGCTGACGCGCACGCTATTTGTCTGGCCAGGGATTCGACTGATCGGCTACGGACCTGCGCGTCCTGTCTTTGCGCTTGCCGATGATACGCCCGGCTTTCAAAGCGGTCCTGCGTACATGGTTTTCTTCGCCGGTTCTCGGCCGGGAACTCGCTTCCCGAACGGCCATCCGCCCCCGACGTCCGGAACGGTCCCTCCCAGCTTTGTTCCGGACGCGAATCCTGGCACGTTCTACTCCGCCATCAGCAACATCGATTTTGAGATCGGGAAAGGCGACGCTGGGGCTGTGGGCGTCCGCTTCCACTCGGCACAACACTGTTTCCTCGCACACATGGATTTTCGCTTGGGTTCTGCGTTGGCTGCTCTGTACGACGTGGGTAACGAAAGTGAGGATCTTCGCTTTTATGGAGGTCAATACGGGATCATCACCGGCCGGCCGTCGCCAGGATGGCAGTTTACGCTCATCGATTCTAGCTTTGACGGTCAACAGTATGCCGCTATCAAAGAACACGAGGCCGGACTCACTCTCATTCACGATACGTTCAGCAATGTCCCGAAAGCCATTGACATTGAAGCCGGACATGCGGATGAACTGTGGGCCAAGGGCCTCCGCCTTGAAAACATCAGCGATGCCGCGATCACCATCAGTGAGGAGCACAACGCAAATACCGAAATCAACATCGAGGATGTGCTTTGCGATCACGTCCCGGTCTTCGCTCACTTTCGCCAGACCGGGAGCGAAGAATTGAGCAAAGGGGACATCTATGAAGTCCGTCTTTTCTCACACGGCCTAACGATGCGACATCTCGGAGCGGAAGCGGCGATTACAACCAACTGCGTTGCGTCAGCATTGAAAAGGATGCCGCCTCCCCTCTCGCCGGCGATTCGGACACTGCCGCCCCAAGACTCGTGGGTCAACCTAAAGTCACTCGGCGCAAAAGGCGACGGCAAGACCGACGACACGGCGGCCATTCAGAAAGCAATCGACGGACATGAAGTCATTTACGTCCCGTCCGGAGACTACATTGTCAACAACACTGTTGCTCTTCGTCCACACACAGTCCTGATCGGGCTTCATCCCAGCGCGACGCAGTTCGATATCCTCGATTCAACCCCCGCCTTTCAAGGCCCGGGCGCGCCCAAGCCGCTGCTCGAAGCGCCGCCGGGCGGAAACAATATTGTCACGGGAATTGGCGTCTATGCCGGAGGCATCAACAGCCGTGCGGTCGGCGTACTGTGGATGGCTGGAAAGGACTCAATGATGGACGACGTGCGCTTCCTCGGAGGACATGGCACGTACTTCCCTGACCACGAGCGAGTGGACCCTTACAACAACAACCACAGTGCAGATCCCGACCTCCAGCGGCGCTGGGACGCGCAATACCCCAGCTTGTGGATTACCGGCGGAGGCGGCGGCACGTTCGCCGATATCTGGACGCCCGATACGTTCGCTCAGGCCGGGCTTTATATCTCCGATACGACGACCCCGGGCCACGTCTATCAGCTCTCGAGCGAGCATCACGTTCGAAACGAGGTCAAGCTTGATCGCGTTTCGAACTGGGAACTCTTTGCCGTTCAGACTGAGGAGGAACGGGGAGAGAGTCCGTTCGCCCTGCCGGTGGAAATCAACCATTGCCATGACATCACGATTGCGAACTACTTCGGCTATCGCGTGATCAGCAGTTATCAGCCTTTTCCCTACGCGGTCCGTGTCTCGGACTCAAGCGATATCCGATTTCGCAACGTTCATGTCTATAGCAACAGCAAAGTGCCGTTCGACAATTCGATTTTCAACCAGACCTATCGATTCGAAGTGCGGCCGCTCGAATTCGCCTGGCTCGATATCAGCGGCAAACCTCCCGAGGAGAGCCCGCCGACATTGGCTCCAGTCGTCGCGCCTGGAGCGAAGCTCACGAAATTGGCCACCGGCTTCTTCAATATCTCCGGAGCGGCGGTGGACCTTTCCGGCGACCTCTATTTTGTCGATGCTCACTGGCAGCGCATTTACCGCTGGTCGCCCGAAACCCACGAAGCCGTGGTCGTGGGCGACACTCCGCTTGAGCCCGTGAATCTCGCTTTCGACAAATCGGCCGATCTGATGGTTACTTCTTACGCCGGCAAAGGAACCGTTTACTGGTTTCGTCCCGGCACGCCCGAATTTGACGTGCACTTCCTGAGCCCCGAGGCGGCGACTACCAGGTCTGGTATGACGGCGTTCCTCGCGTCCGATTACTGGAAATTCAGCACCGATACGACGGGCACGAGCGCCGGGAGAAAGCCGTATCAGTATGTTTCGCCAGACCACACAACCTTTATTCCTGCGGGTGACGACTTTGTGTCAGGAGCAATGGCTTGGGGAACCAAGAGGGGTGATGTGGTCACTTCCTATGGTCTGGCAAAGGCCATTCCCGGTCAGCCGATTTACGTCACCGATTCGTATCAGGAAAAAACCTACAGCGCGGTGGTCGGTCCCGACGGAACGTTGTCAGACGTCAAATTATTTTCCGAGCAAGGAGGCACGAGCGTCGCGCAGGACAACGATGGAAACGTCTACATCGCCGCCGGAGAGGTGCTCGTGTATGACAAATCCGGCAAGCAGATTGGCACGATTGATGTTCCTGAGCGTCCGATCGACCTGATATTCGGCGGGAGCGACCACAGGACACTCTTTATCCTGAGCCGCCATTCGCTTTTCTGCATCGCCATTCTTAGCAAACCCTGAGTAAGTGCGAGGGAAGATATGCAGCTGAAGCCGGATAAAGCAATGACGGGCTTGGGCGCTTTAAACTAGACGGGAAAACCCGAACCGCACGGGAAAGATCCCAGCACACGAGAGCAGCCTGGTATGGCTCTTATTTCAGACGTCCGTATCCGGACGTACCTGGCCGCAATCGAACACTTGCTATTAGGAATTTCGAGCCAAGCTCAACAAAATAAGCACTTACGAGAGGCCTTCCGGCTGCAGGTGGGAATGAGTGTTGTGCATGCTCCGTAATCTCCGATATTCGGCGAGAAGTTTGACACGAAGGCCGGGGTTGTCCCTGGCGCTGTTCTTCACGATTGCGCTGGGCATCGCCAGCACCGTTTCCGTTCGTGGATTCGTTGACGGCTTAACAAAACCTTCGTTCCCGTTGGGATCTCTCAACCGACTCGTCTCCGTATTCGGACGAGACGCGCAGCGCGAAGCAGACCCCCTCTCCAAGCAACAATATCTGTACGCCAGAAGTCGGCACGATATATTCCAATGGGTCGGTGCCGCGCACATATCCCCGGGTACCATCACGATGGGCGGCCAAACGGCATCCGTGTCGGTCGCCGCCGTGTCGCCGAAGCTTGCCGAAGTCTTCGGGCTGCCGCTCGACGAAGGTGTCGTTATCAGCCATCGCATGTGGCAGCGCGAGTTCGGCGCGTCGGTCGACGTTCTTGGTGAGGAGATTCGAATCAATAGCGTCACCGCTCGGGTCACCGGCATCGCGCCGGACTGGCTGGAGGGGATATACCGCGATCGCCCGGTTGACGTCTGGATGCCTTTGCCCGAGGAAAAACTACAGCAGCTCGACGATAGCAGCAGGAATCTCTGGGTTGTGGCGCGGCTGGACCGTGACATTTCGCCGAGCCAAGCGAAGGCAGTCGCTCAACCAGGCGACCGCGTCGGCGAGCTTCGCGTGCTACCCTACACTGGCTTAACGCCCGAAAGAGCGGCGCATCTCTCACGCATCGGCACGCTGCTGGACTTCGCCGCCGGTGGAGTGTTCTTTATTGCCTGCGTCAATGTCGGTTTGTTCCTGCTTGGACGCGCCTCCGCGCGTTTCCATGACACCGCCGTTCGCGTCGCGTTTGGGGCAAGCCGTGGCCAACTTGCCCGCGAGCTACTCTCCGATAGCGTGGTCATCTCGGTTGCTGGCGGAGCATTGGGCATGCTCCTGGCGGTGTGGACGTCGTATCTTATTCCCGCGCTCCTCCATAGCCAGGATGCCGAGCGTCTGACATTCGCACCGGCCCTGTTCGGCATCGCGAAGACGTCGCTGGTGTTTGTCGGAATCATGATCCTGTGCGGTCTGTTACCGGTCATGGTGACTCCGCTTGACCGCCCGAAGAGCGTGATTCAGCAAGACAGCACAGGAATTTCGCCGGCGATTCGGCGCCTGCGGCTGGGACTCGTGACGGCGCAAATGGCGAGCTGCTGCGTCCTCGTGATCTCTACGGCTTTCCTCGTCGATGGTCTTCGCACGGCGGTGGTTACAAACGCGGGCCAGCGGCTTGGGCATACTGTCTTTGCCACCGCGCAAGCGAATCCCGTTGTCGCCATCGAGTATTTCCAGCGGGCCGAGGAAGCAGCGAAGTTAATACGTGGTGTATCCGGGGTCGCCTGGGCGGGAACGCTGCCGGGAGGTCAACCTATGTGGCAGTCGTTCCGCATCGAGCCAGCGCAGTTGCCACTTCGCGAAGTCACCCTAGACGCCGATTGGATAACGTCTGACTCGCTCACGCTCCTCGATCTCCCGCCGAAGGCTGGGCATATGTTCGGGGCCGCAGAGCGAACGTGCCGAGCTGCGATCGTGAATGAAGAGGCGGCCGAAGAACTGTTCGGCCGATACACGACCGGCCGAACCTTGCGAGCCCCCGAGATCCGCGGGCCGGCCGAAATAATAGGCGTCGTCGCCATGCGAGAGTTGGAGAAAGTGGCCAAGAAGAACCAGCCCACGGTCTACTTCGACTACACCGGTCACCAAGATCCTCCGCCGCAGCGCATCACTGACGTGCGGTTCCGGGTGCCCGTTTCCTCGGAGCTAGCCAGCGCCGATTTCGAAACCAATGTCGTGTCACCAGGTTATTTCGATGCCGTGGGAAGCACGCTTGTCGCAGGCCAGGGCTTTGGCGACCATACCGAGTCCACGGGATGCCGGATTGGCATCGTCAATCAAGAGGCCGCTGACCTCTACTTCGGCGGAAACGCGGTTCGAGCTGCGGTTATCGATGAGCAAGGCCGCCGCACAGACATCATCGGGGTAGTGCATTCGGGGCCGCTCGGAGCTTTCCAACGGCGTGTGGAGCCCACGCTGTATCTTCCGATCTCGCAGGACGTTCTCACATCAATGAGCATGATTGTCCACGTCCGGGGGGTAGACGGCGCTCTGTTGGCCCATCTGCGCCGCAGGCTTGAGGAGGTGCCGGGACGCGGCCCGAACCCGGTCCTCGTGAGGACGTTCGAAGCATACCTCAATCAGACTTCGCTCGCGCCTTTGCGGATTGCCGCCCTACTTCTTGGCGTCTCCGCGACGATAGCGCTGCTGCTCAGCGTTCTCGGGCTGTTTGGCGCCTTAAGTGATGCGGCGCGCCAGCGCCGCTGCGAGTTAGCAATTCGCATTGCCGTCGGAGCGCCGCGCTGGCGCGTAATCGGCCAAGTGCTGGGAGAAGGAGTACGGCTTGCTGGCGCAGGCATGCTGGCGGGGATGCTCGTGTCCATTGCGTTCTCGCGATGGATGAGCGGAATCACGCCGGGCAGCGGTTCGCCGCCCTTGTGGGTGTGGCTTTCAGCGCCGCTTGCATTGGCTGGGGTGGTTACTGTAGCGAGCGCCTTGCCCGCGCGTCGTGCATTGATGACGAACCCCCTCATGATCATGCACGACGCTTGACGCAACACCAAGCGGCGTGGAGAGGGCGATCACGCTGTGTGATAGCCTCTCATCTCTCGAACCTCGATGCCATGCTTGTCCGGCAAAATGACGCGCTACGAGCTACTTTGCAGACGCTTTTCAGCGTCGCTAGATAGCTTTCAGCTACGGTTTGTTCGCGGTTGCGACACCGATTGAGCCGCCTCGAGAAGAACACCAATGGAGTCAACAAGGAGGCTCGGATAAATTCTGTATGATCGTGCGATGACAGGGTCGCACGATCCGCACCGTTCAATCCGCGGATTTTTCGCGCGCGGCTTCGTCAGCTTTCTCCTATCTAGCTTTTCTGTTCTCTTCCTCCAGGTGACGCTTGTACGCGTAAACCACCGCCAATAGCGGCGGCGCCAGAAACACGCCCCAAAATGGAATCACGAACCCAAGCACAATCGGCGCCAAAATCGAAGCCCAAATCGGCACTTTGGCGGTCCGCTTCATGATGAACGGCTGCAGCGCCAGCGTGTCGACAAGCACGATCCCGGCATATAGGATCAGCACGTACAGCGGATGCCGCCAGTCGCCCCAATGGATCGCCGCCGTAATCGTAGGCGCCACCATACCCAGTGCCGGCCCCAGTTGCGGCACGAACTGCAACACCGCTGCAAGTCCGGCCCAGAGCGGCGCCAGGGGCACGCCCAAAGTGCGCAACCCGATGTACCACATTGCTCCGACGGCCAGCGAATCCACACACTGCGCGATCAGCCAATTCTTCAGCGCGCTCTCGGTCAGCCGCAGATGCTCTTCGATCTTCACGTCTCATTGAGCTTACTTTTTCTACCGGCGCAATACCTTAACCCCTAGACCTAGCAGAACCACCGCAAACGATATGATGGTCAGCCGCCGCGCCGTCTACATTCTCTTGTGGTGCTTTGACAGGGCCTGGGTCTTCTCCACCAACGTTCGGGTCCACCCGGACCGGCGCTGCCGAGACATTGTTCCAAGCTTGAGCGCTGGTTTTAAAGCGGGATCCGCTCAAAGCACATAAGGAGGAACTCTGTACCTGTCCCGTGTACCCTGTTTCCGGGCCGGCACCCTTGACTCATCGAAAGCTACGAGCCATTGACTGCCTTTGTTCAAGGAGACCATTGGATCATGGAATAGGAACGCGGCGGAACTTCCAGCCGTGTGCGCGTTCCGGTCGTTGCAGGTTTTTCGAATGACCGCGGCGCTACCTGCTGTGGGCCTTCGAAGCTATTGAATGCTTTCAAATCATCGCCCGTAAGAATCTGCGAACCGACGACGTGCGAGGGTGCATTGCCTTCCCACAGGAATTCCATCTCCCTCGCTTTGGACAGGTCGCGATTGAGCACGAACACCGAGAGAGCTTTAGACTCCGCATTATAGGTTGCCGCAACATCGACGTAGGGCAGGTGGTCCATGCCGGGAACTTCGTACTCAGGCGATTCGACCAGAAGTTGTAGAGCAGCGCCTCGCGCGAACTGCAGAGCCCAGCTGTAAGGATAGAAAATAGTTTGGTGGAGCAGCCCATTCGGATTTGTCACAATGGGGGCAATGACGTTTACCAACTGCGCGAGGCAAGCAATCTTAACGCGGTCGGAATTGCGTATTAGCGAATTCAGGAGCCCTCCGACGAGCAACGCATCCTCGAGGTTGTAAACTTCCTCCAAGAGATGCGGGGCTTCCTGCCTCTTGCCGTCTACCGCGTCCCCGCTCCTCGCACGGTACCACACATTCCATTCATCAAACGAAAGCCAGAGTTTCTTCGCCGACCTGTTGCGGCCTTGTACGTAGTCGCATACCGCCGCGGTCTCGGCAATCTGTCTCTCCATAGACAGATTCATTGCTAAATACTTGGCGCTATCGCCGTTGGTTTCCCGTACGTTGCCGAAGTATCGATGCAGAGAGAGTCCGTCCACGTAGTCGTAGCACTGTTCCAAAACCTCTCGATCCCATTCCAAGTAGGTGGGCATGAAAGGCCCGCTGGACCCGCAGGCCACGAGCTTGAGCGAGTGATCCACATAGCGCATCTGGCGTGCAGCATCAGCCGCTTTGAATCCATATTCGGTGGCGGACATGTGGCCGATTTGCCAGGGGCCGTCCATTTCGTTGCCCAGGCACCAGTGCTGCACATGGTAAGGATCCGCAATGCCATGTTCGCGCCGTAAATCGGCCCAGCGGGTTCCTTTTTCCACGTTGCAGTATTCGACCAAAGCCGCCGCCTGCTCAGGTGTGCCGGTGCCTAGGTTCAAGCCCATAAGCGGAGTCGCCCCCACCGAACGGCACCAAGCCATGAATTCGTTAGTTCCGAATTGATTGGTTTCGATGGAATTCCAGGCCTTTTCCAACACACGAGGGCGGTCTTTTCTCGGCCCCACGCCATCCTGCCAATGGTAGCCAGAAACAAAGTTGCCCCCGGGGTACCGAATAATGGGCACTCCCAAGTGTTTCACTTCTTCCAGGACGTCTTTGCGAAAACCATTCGAATCAGAAAGTTTGGAGCCGGGATCGTAAATGCCTCCGTAAATCGCGCGCCCAAGATGCTCGAGGAAGGACCCAAAGAGGTTTCGGTCGAGAGGCGGGAGAGTGCGGCGGGAATCGAGATAGACCCGCACGCTGGAGTTCGCGCCCAACGCAGGCGTCTGTGCCCAAGAGAAACGGCCGAACTTGAGCTCGGCGGAGCACACCGCCCCTACGGCAGTAGCTTGCTGCAAGAAGCGCCGTCGTGTAGAGGAGTACATAACCGTTCGTCATGCACCCGCAACGGGCGTCCAAACCTGCATCGGCGTAGCGGCGCGATTGGCCCATGCATAGTATGGAATAAACGTAACGGTGGTGGCCTGCTTGCCAGAAGCTCCGGGCCGATAACGGAAGTATAGGCCAGCGCGCGAAGCCGACTGGTAAACCGCCCCCATGCACTTCAGGGCCACGACACCCCCCAGCAAGTCGCCGCGGAACTCTTCTTGAAATTGCGATGAGGATTTTTGATTTACATCCAGGCGGACGTCCGCGAGCGCAACTCCCTCCGGCTGGTCGAGTTGTTCGAGGCAATAGACAAGTGGCCCGCGCTGCACAGCAACGCGGCCATAGTCGTCTACGACTCGTGGATTCGCTTCAATCGAGTGGGTTGTCAAATCAAATTTCACGCTGATGGAATCGTTAGGCGCCCATCGGCGCTTCAGGGCAAGGTATTGGCCGGGTATGACTCCCGAAACGGCTTTCCCGTTGACCGTCACCTGCGTGTGGTCCGACCATCCTGGAATCCGCAAGTAAACGGTGAATTCCGCCGGCTTCTCCGGCGTGATGGTGATCTCGGCTGAATCCTTCCACGGATAATTCGTCTTCTGTTGCACCTTCAGCGGGGTTCCATTCTCAAGATGCCAATCGAGAACTGAATTGTCGTAAAGATGCAGGTACAGACCATCGGCGCTGGTGCTGTAAAAGTAGCCGGGCAGGGAAGCAAACGTGCGCTCAAGGTTGGGCGGGCAGCAGGTCACGTCATACCAGGGATTGCGGATTCGGTCGCCGCTCGAAGGATCGAACCCCAGCGGATTGCGGTAACAATAGAGCGTCCCATCCAGAGACATGCCCGAGTTGATCCCGTTGTACAGGGCGCGCTCAATGACGTCGGCGTATTTCGCGTCACCGGTTGCCCCGAGCATGCGCCAATTCCACATCATGTTGCCGATGGCGGCGCAACTCTCGCCGTAGGCCGTGAAATTCGGGAGCTCGTAAGGCTCGCCAAACGCCTCGCCGTCGCTGCGCGCTCCGACTCCGCCCGTCACGTACATTTGGCGGTTGACCAAGTCGTCCCAGAGAGTGTTCAGCGTTTTCCAGTAGGTTTGATCGCCGGTTTCCAGATAGTAGTCCGTGGCACCACAGCAAGCGTACATAGCGCGCACGGCGTGCCCCTCAAGGTGCGTGCGTGAAGTGAACGGAATGCCGCAAAAGTGGTATACGTATCCGCGACGGGGAACTTTGATCCGGTCGTCGCCTTGAAGAATATAGCCAGCTAGCTCAAGGTGACGCTTATCGCCGGTGGTTCGATACAGTTCAATGAGCGCAAGCTCGATTTCCGGATGGCCGGAGAAGATCGGTTTTTTGTCCGGCCCGGGACCGAAGTTCGGAAGCAGGAAACCATCGACGAAGCGTACGCCGGCATCCAGCAACGTGCGATCGCCGGTAGCGCGGTAGTAGGCAATGGCGCCCTGGAGAAAGTGGCCGATGTTATACAACTCATGACCCCATCGTTGAACTTCAGGTGTCATGCGATCCTTGGCCCGGTCGCCAACGTAATAGGTGTTTAGGTATCCGCCGGGCTCCTGAACGGCAACCACCTCTTGGATGATTTTGTCTGCCACCTTGCGCAACTCAGGGCGGTCACCCGACTGGAGCGCGAAGCCGGCCGCCTCGGTCCATTTATAAACATCCGAATCGGAAAATACCGGTCCCTTCTGAGGAGCCTCGCTCTTGCCTGCCAAGCGCAAGAAATTGTCCATGCGTCCGTTGCCCTCGAGTAGCTTTTCCATTGAGGGGATGCTCTGCTCGACATTTGTCTGGCGTCGGGCACCCCAAAAGCCAGAAGTGATCGTGACTGCGTGTACAGGCACGTTTCGCAATTTGGCATAAGGAGATTTGGCGAGATTCAAGACACCTTCATCCCTCCACTCGGAGTCTCCGGGAGAGCCAGCCACGGTCGAAACAGAGGCAGAACTGCCTCCCGCTCGCAGGGATTTGCTCCGCACCGGGAGCGCAGCCACCGCCGCCGCAGAAACAGCAGCGCCCACAAACTGCCGGCGGGTAATTTCAGACCGCTTGGTCATACGGACCTCCTAAACTGCACTGTGAGACGAGCAAGAGTCTCGAGGAATCCCACGATTTCGGGTCTTTTCCCGAAGTACGCAACCTTCAGCTGAAGCCGCTTGCAGAATGATAATAGACTTCGTTCCACCTCAAAGCATTTGTGAAATCTGCGATTTTAGTGTCACGATCGATAATCAGGCATTCCATCCCCGAAATCTCTGCGAAATTCCGGAGGTGCTCGATCGTCAGAGCCTGGCTGAGCCCGGTATGATGCGAAGCCCCCGCTAGGATCCAACCCGTTGCTGCAATCTTGAGGTTGGGTTCAGGCATCCAGATAGCTCTAGCCACGGGCAGTTTGCTGAGAGGTTCTGTGGGCGTTACTAGATTCACCTGGTTTACGACCAGACGAAAGCGGTTGCCCATGTCGACGATCGATGCATTTACAGCATTCCCACTTGAGGCCGTAAAGACCAACCGGACGGGGTCTCCTTTGGCGCCGATGGAGAGAGGATGAATCTCGACGGTAGGCTTGTCCGCAGCGATCGAAGGGCAGATTTCCAGCATGTGTGCGCCGAGCACTTGCCCACCGTCTTTCAAGTGATACGTGTAATCTTCCATGAACGATGTGCCGCCCTGCAGGCCGTGACTCATGACCTTCATCGCTCTGACCAGCGCCGCCGTCTTCCAGTCGCCTTCTGCTGCGAAGCCATACCCATCGGCCATCAGACGCTGCGCCGCGATGCCTGGTAGTTGAGGCAAGCCGTGCAGGTCCTCAAAGGTGTCCGTGAATGCATTTGCCCCCGTGTCCGAGAGGAAATGCCGCAAGCCAATTTCAATTCTTGCCGCCTCGAGCAGGGCTTTGCGCTTGCAGCCATTGGGACGCAACGGCTCAGCGAGTGAATAGGTTTGGTCGTACTCTGCCGCCAGCTTCACAACTTCTGCATCATTTACCTGGGCCATGCGCTCGACTAATTCACCGGTGCCGTAGCCGTTGACGCAGTAACGCAATTTGATCTGAGCAGCGGTTTTGTCGCCCTCGGTAACGGCGACGTTCCGCATGTTGTCGCCAAGCCGAGCAATCCTCAATTGTCGAGCATCGTGCCAGCCGCAAGCGGCGCGTGTCCAGCCGGCAACCTCCGAGTGGACATTGGCTTCACGCCAGGAACCGACGACGACTTTGCGCGGACGGCGCATCCGAGAAACAAGGAACCCGAATTCCCGGTCGCCATGAGCCGACTGATTCAGGTTCATGAACTCCATGTCGATGGTGGCCCACGGGAGCTCTTCGTTGAACTGCGTGTGCAAATGGAGAAGAGGTTTTGCGAGAGATTGCAGACCGCTTATCCACATTCGAGCCGGGGAGAAGGTGTGCATCCAGGTAATCAGGCCGATGCAATTCCGTGAGCTATTGGCATCCAAACACAAACGTTCGATGGATTCACTCGTGGTTACCACCGGTTTGGCAACGACCTTTACTGGAATAGAGGATGCTGCGGACAGAGCGGCTCCGATGATCGCGGAGTGCTGCTCCACTGCTTCGAGCGTTTCTGGCCCATACAGATGCTGGCTGCCGGTGACAAACCAAACTTCCAGCCCGGAAAAGTCAATCATCCTTCTGCCTCGACTATCGACGGCACCCAGCTCCCGCCGACCCTTCGGCCAGAAAAAGCGGGAGGCTGCTCCGTCGACCAACCATAAATGTCGGCGCGCCCTTCGCGTCTTGCGCAGTCGCTTCTCTCCAGCAGTTCCCTCGCCAGTGCTTCGCCAGCTTCGGGTGCGGCAAACAGGGGTTGCCAATGCATCCCTCGAATGGGTCCCCGCGATTCACAGACTGGGACCACCGCCGGGGTGTGGACGGCGGTCCCAGGGTTGCGGCGACGAACAACTAAAATGTCAGTTTTCCGCCGATCTGCCACCAGCGAGGCAACGTCTGGGAAGTCGCGCGGCCAAAGTTCACAGCGCTCAGATCGCCTTGAGTGCTCTGAAAGTTCGGGTGGTTGAAAAGGTTGAAGAACTCAAAGCGAATCTGGAAATCAAGTCTTTCCGTGATGCGGTTATTCTTATAAACAGACGTATCGGTCTGGACGAAGGCAGGGTTGCGGAATTGACCGGGCTTTTCGTTGCCGTTGGTGCCTGCGCCAGGCACGGTGAATTCACCCCCGGAGAAGACCCCCGTGCCGGTATAAGCACTCCGGGAGGTGGCCTGCTGGTAGCTGGAAACATTGGGATAACTGAAGTTATCTCCATTGGCCAGGTAGTCTCCGGTCTTGGCAAGCTGGGCGTCCGCACCGGCTGTGTAGTTGGCGCCGTTGTAGGCGGCCGACGTAAAGACGCTAAAAGGATAGCCCGTCTGATAGACACTTGTGCCGCTCAGCCCCCATCCCGCAGTCGAACGCCCGACAATCCCCTGCCCGCCATTCATGGCAGGCAATTCATACTTAAAGGTCAGAGAGAACCGGTTGGGAACGTCCCAGGGCGACGGGCCATAGAATTGGTGCGGATCAATCGCCGTGGGATACCTCCCTGCGTCATCCTTGGAGGAGGAGCGAGTGTAAGAGGCATCAAGGAATCCGCGTTGTACCCGCCCTCGGAGGGCAAAGCTTACGCCGTTATAGTTGCTGACACGATTGTTTTGCGTATAAGCGATGCTGCCGAAGCTAGGATTGAGTCGCGTGGGAGGAGTGCCCAGCGGCTTACCGATCAGGTCTCCGGGCACAGCATTGATGTCCACGCCGTAAGACACCAGACCTCCGGCGTTTCCATTGCCAATAAGGTTGCTGTCGTGAGATCCGCTGTAAAGCACCGCGGCGACAAGGCGGCTACCCAGTTTATGCTCCACCGTGCCGGACAAGATGTAGGCGGTGGGAGACACTATCTTCGGATCTATGCCACCGATGGCAAGTTCCGCGCCCACGATTCCCCCGGCTCCGTCCAGGCATGGTGCCGTTGGACACAGGGGCGTGCCCGCCAAAGCAGGGAAAGTAAATCCCCAGGGAGGTTTGTTGCTGGTGCCCTGAACGAAAACGGGTCTGTTACCCGGCGCATTTGTGGAGGCAAACCCGGGCAGAATCAAGCCTGGGGGATTCCCGCGAAATTCTTCCTGGATGTTGGCGGGTGTGAGCCAGTTGGAATACATGCCAAATCCCCCGCGCAGGACCCAATCGCCCTTTCCATTGATGTCCCATGCAGCGGCAATGCGCGGATTGTATGCTTTAGGCGTATGGGTCAACGCGTTGTTCGTGGGCTTGGCAAAACCGCTGGCAACTTGTTGCTGGAAGGTCGAGCCTGAACCCAGGTAGAAATTACCAAAAACCGTTGACGTGGAGCGGGAATAAGGATTCCCCTGATCGTCGAACCGGAAACCCAGGGTCAACGTTAGATTGCGACGCGCCTTCCAGGTGTCTTCGACGAAGAGGCCCCAAGTCTTCGAGGCGGCATTCCAATCCCAAAGTTGCTGCTGGCCCGTGATGGGGTTGTACATAACTCCGTTCTCGGAAAGCGGATTGTCTTGGGCCAGCGCCAGCAGATTGTTGAACGAGAACGAGGGGTGGGACCAGGGTCCCTGGAAGGGTTCGACGTCGTCGCCGAACCAGCCTTCATAGCCCACCTTCAAAACGTGTGCACCACGAATATGCGACAAGACGTCGCGCCAGTGATAATTGTGCTGGATGAAGTCTCCCTGGGAGAAGCCGAGTCCATATCCGGTGCTCCCGGTGACGGTAATGCCAGGAATACTGAAATCACCGGTTTCATCGTTTTTTCCCTCGATGCGATTCTGGGCGAAGATCGCCTCATTGAACAGCGTGGGACTAAACGTATGCGTCCAGTTCACTTGAAAGGCACGCTCCCAAGTGTTGTTGGTCGTGGAGAACTGCGGAATAGCCGGCGGCCCCCCGTAGTTCAGAAGCGTGCGAAAGAAACTCCCGTAAATGCGGTCGTTCTTGAAATACTTGTCCACGCGGCCAAAATACTGTGTGCCATTGCGGAAATTCGTGCCGTTGAAAATGCCGGAATCGGTCATCGGCAAACTGCAAGGGATGCTCTCGACCGCCGCTGTCCCGCAGATGTTATTACCACTGGCATCCTTACCGAAGTACGACTGCGCGGTAGATGCGACTGCAGTGCCGGCGATGTGGGTTGGGACATAAGTGGTAAGAATCTTGGTTCCAAAGGTGTTCGGATGGTTGGTCTGAGCCCAGGAGGCGAAGGCCGGGTCCGGAAATATGATGGTGCTGTTACCGGTCGATAAGGCGGATCGCAGCGGCTCGACGCCGAAATAAAAGAAAAATTGGTGATGTGGGATGATCGGACCGCCAATTGCGGCGGAGATGTTGTTGCTATGAAACGGCGCATAGGGATGGTCTGAACCCGGTAACGAATACTTGGCGTACATTGGCTGGTAACTGAAATAATCGCTGGCCAGACCGTGAAATTCGTTCGCGCCGGATTTCGTGGTCATGGCGAATTGAATAGAGCTAGAGTGCCCATAGTCAACGGTATAGGTGTTGACCTGATTGCTTATTTCCTGAAGAAAATCCGGGTTGGGCGTAAGGTTTAGCACGCCTTGGCGAATGCTGCTTGTCACGTCAAGCCCATCGACAATCCACATGTTGGAGACCGTGCCTTGCCCGTTCGCGCTAACATCGACAGCGGTTTCCGTGGAGAAATTGTCTACACCGGTCCCCGGCGTGCCAGAAGCAACACCGGGACCACCGGCGAGTCCCAACCCGGAGACGCCCGGGGCTATCGTCGACAACTGCAGCAGATTATGCCCCGACAGCGGTAAACTCGACAGTTCCTGCGTTTCCAGCGTTTGTTGATTTCGCGTCTCAGCGGCATTGACCAGCGGAGTCTCCGCGGTTACCACGACAGCTTCCGTTGCTGCACCCACCTTCAGGCTAATTGGCACATTCAGGTTCTCGTTGGTTTCCAGCGCAACCGTCGTCTCAGACTTGGAAAACCCCTTAGCCTCCACGGTGATTTTGTAATTTCCCGGCGCCAGACTCAGGAACCGATAGCCCCCCGAAGCGTCCGTCGTGGTGCTTGCCGAAACTTGCGTCACCGTGTTCACCAAGTCGACCTTGGCTTGTGCCACCACGGCCCCGCTCTGGTCCGCGACTGTGCCCTGAATATTGCCGGTAAACTGCGCCGAAGCGGGACCAGCCAGCAACAATGTGACTGCCAAAAGACGAACGCCCCACGAAACCCAAGATTTCATTTGCATGTTCCCCTCCCTAATCAGCCGCCGCGTTCCTACGGAAATAGACTTCAGAAAGAAATACGGAGCCCTAGCTGAATTTGCCTGGGACTGAAGTGCCGAGGTACCTCTCCCGAACGTGGCATCCGCCAAGTTGTTGTCGACGGAACCGAGATTCACGTGGTTGAAAACCTTCAAGAACTCGAAACGGAACTGCAGACTGCCGTGCTCGCCGAGCCCGGGCAGATGGCGGTTCTTCAGCGCGCCGGCATGGCCTTGAAGCAATCCCGGATTGCGGTAGATAGTGCGCGGCAAATTTCCTTCGGTACCGGCTGTCGGCACGGGTACATCCGCAAGCGTTCTTAGCGCTTTGCAAACGCTTGCATTGTTTATCACAATCTCTCCAAGATTTCGCCGCCACACCTTTAGAATCCTAGTATTTTCTCAGGATTGCCTAACAACACCCCAAAAGAAACCGCTTGCATAAGATCGCGGATATCACAGACGATTTGCGCATGTCAAGAAAAATCCATCCGGTAGAGAAAAAACTTTGCGCGCGAGGCAGAAACCCTAGGATGCCGGCCGGAGTTACGTCAGACGGGTTGGCTCTTGGACCAGCCTCGGTTGGGGACGCGCCCAACCCCTTCTTTGAGCGTGATCAACTGATTGGCGGGCATTTGTCTGAACTTCTCATGCAAGCCGCTGGGCCAAAAGACCTCCAGGTCGGCACTGGGGGACTGGCCTAAGCCGAAATGCAGACGAAAGTCGTTGCAGGAGTAAAAACTGGACTGGCTTACAACGGCCTGCGCCTGCACGCCGGCTCCGTACCGCAGCAGCACACGGGCGCCTATGGCGCTCCGGTTAGACTTTACGCCTTCCAGCCTCACTTTGAGCCAGTTGGTGTTTCCCGGGACGTCATTCCGCAGCAGCGATGGTGGCTCGTTAAGGTTCACAATCAACACGTCCATATCGCCATCGTTGTCGAAATCTCCAAAGGCACATCCACGGCTGCAGTGCGCGGCCGCGACCCCCGGGCCCGCCGCTTCGATTAATTCTTCGAAAACCCCTTTGCCGAGGCTGCGAAACACCGCGCGCGGCGTCTTATTGGCGTACTGAGGCAGTTTCTTTTCCACCTCTGGATACACATTGCCGGTAACCATAAAAAGATCCGGGAAGCCGTCGTTGTCAAGATCGGTGATCCCCGCGCCCCAGCACACATAGCGGGTCTCTACGCCCACACGCGACGCACGTGTTTCGTCGTCAAACAAGCCCTTGCCGTCGTTTCGATACAGAACATTAGCGTCGTCTGCAAAATGGGTCTTAAAGAGATCCAGATGCCCATCCAGGTTGTAGTCGCCGATTCCTACGCCCATGCCTGCTTGCTCCATGCCATCGTCGCTCAAGGCCACCCCCCGAAGTACTCCTTCTTCGCGAAACGTCCCGTCGTGGTTGTTCATGAACAGCAGGCTGGGGGTGGAATCGCAAGCAACATAGATGTCGGGCCAACCGTCTTCGTCAAAATCCGCAGCCACCACGGTCATGCCGTACGTTTGCGTCGCCCTGCTGATTCCCGCTTGCTCTGACACTTCAGTGAATGTTCCGTTGCCATTGTTGCGATAGAGCGAGTGCCTTCCCGCCGGCAATCCTCTTGGGCCGCACTCGACGGGGATGCCTTTCCAATTGCAATTCGTGTTGGCCCCGGGCACCGGGGCGTGTTCGATCGAGAATCGCACGTAGTTCGAGACAAACAAGTCCAGGTGGCCGTCACGGTTGTAGTCCAGGAATGCACATCCCGCACCCCAGCGCGGCTGCTCATTCCACAGTCCGGCAACCCTCGTCGCGTCGGTGAAGGTGCCATCCCCATTGTTGTGATAGAGCCGGTTTTGTCCGAAATAAGTGCAGAAAATATCGTCGAATCCGTCGTTGTCGTAATCGCCTATGCAAACGGCGCATGCCCAGCCAACCGCCCGCAGGCCGGATCTATCAGTTACGTCGGTGAACGTGCCATCGCGATTATTCTTATAGAGGCGGTTGGTTGCTTCAGGGGGATCGCCGTCGAGGCGTGTCCCCGAAAGCAAAAAGATATCCATCCAGCCGTCATTGTCGTAGTCGAGAAACGCGCATCCGCAGCCGGTAGCCTCCAAAATGTACTTCTTGGTTTCAACTCCGCCATAGACCACAGGACTCCGTAACCCTGCGCCGGGGGCGACATCTACGAAGTGAGCGTTAAAAGGACGTCCGGAAGGCGCCGGCCTCGGCACAGGCTTTGCTACGTGCGCAGCTACGCCTTGCGCAAAAAGCCGAGTGGCGCTGGTTGTCAGTGCCGATCCCACGGACAATCGCACAAACGTGCGCCTGGTCAAAATCATCGAAAGAGATGCTCCCTGGCTGCGAGTTCAGGCTGCTGCGCTCTTAAGGCCCATACCGAATCTTCTACCTTCATGCTCGTCTACGCTCAGCCATGCAGGATCTCGCGTCCTATGGATGAGCGGACGGTTTCTCCTGCGAACCTTCTTCGACTAATTTATAGCGGTAACGCTCTCTTTCTTCTTTCGTTTCCTGTTCACGGAGCAATGCGAGGCGTTTCAGCAAGTCAGGGATTTCCGCCCTATTCCCGGTTTTCCGCAGCGCTTGAATGAGGCGGTACAGCGCGGTCTGGTCCTTTGGATCGATCTCCAGAGCCTTCCGGCACTGGTCCGCAGCCAGCTGGTACTGCCCCGCATCCATATAGAGCTTGGCTA
>DATAIH010000060.1:0-2521 GCA_036262755.1 Candidatus Acidiferrum sp. | reverse complement strand
CATCGAAATGGATTGACACTCGAAAACCTTCTTGTTACTTTTGCCTTGCCCTAAAATTTTCTTGCTCTCAATCCTGTCAGGGAGGCCCGAAGAACCGGCACCATGGCGTTCGTCGCGAAGAAGATCTTCCTCACGAAAGGTGTCGGGAAACATAGAGAAAGGCTCTCCAGCTTCGAGCTGGCCCTGCGCAACGCGGGCATCGCCGCGTGTAACATCGTGCGCGTCTCCTCGATCTTCCCACCCAATTGCAAACTCATTTCCCGAAGCGAAGGCTTGAAGCACCTCAAGCCGGGCCAGGTGGCGTTTACGGTCATCAGCGAGAATTCCACAAAGGAGCCTCACCGGCTTATCGCCGCGAGCATTGGGCTAGCGCTGCCGAGCGACAAGAGCATGTACGGGTACCTCTCGGAGCACCACTCTTTCGGAGAGACGGAAGAAGTTGCTGGCGAATACGCGGAAGAGCTCGCTGCCGAAATGCTCGCTACCACGCTGAACGTGGAATTCGATCCCGATTTGTCGTTCGACGAAAAAAAAGAGGTTTACCGAATCTCCAATAAAATCGTCCGCACCATGAACATCACGCAGTCGGCCGTGGGCGACAAGCGCGGCCTCTGGACCACAGTGCTGGGCGCGGCCATCCTCATCGGAGAAGACGACTGAAACTCACCCCGATTCAAGTAGGCGCCGGGACGGTCGGCGTTCTTTTTTGCCCCGTAGCACTTGCCTGTGCAGGATTCCCCAGAGTGCATCAGGCGTCCAGATCGTAAGCTGCTTTGAGCCACTTCTTCAGGTCCGCGTCGATCTGCGTCGTCGAGGTGAGTTCGATGCGATGGGTAATGCGGTCTTTCTTGGCGAGCCCGCCGGTATCGATCAGGCGTTTGGGCAGGTTTCCTTGGTAACGCGTCAGCGCAAAGCCGAAGTCGATGCGCGAAGCCGTGGTCGCCTTGATCTGCGCAAACACATGCTGCCGATAAAGGGGCACGATCGTCTTGCAGGGGCAAACCTTCACGTCATCGCCCATCGATCTGCCCAGCTTCAGCAACTCTTCAAAGATCGGGCGAAGCTTTTCCTTGGGACCGGCGTATTGCTCTTTCACGTACCGCGCTGCGCTCTTCAAGTACGCTTCCGGCGAATCGTCTTCGCCCTTGCCATCGGCACGCTCGGCGATCCACCACGCGCTGTTCGTACCGAGCTTGTGCTTGGTCTTTAACCACTCGCGGCGCGACTTCTCGTCTTTCGGTCCTTCTTTGTTCACCAGGGTGAGCCATTCCTCGAGCGAGCGCCCCGTCTTGCTTTTCAGCTCGGCCACCCACTTCTGTACCATGGCAACACCTGGATGAACGTCATAAAGCGCTTGCGTTTTCGCTGTAGCCATGGCTTTAGTCCTGGGCCGCAGTTTGCTTCCCCCGGTCGTTCCTTTGCGGCGAAATGCACTCCCTTTGCTTATTTATCGTGTTTGAAGTGGCCCAGGCGTTGCAACACCGCGCCAACAATCAGTGGCAGAGCTACCGTAGCATCTTCAAAGACCTCCGCGAACTGGCCGCCTTCCTCCTTTGGGACGAATTTCCCCCACGACACGGCTTCCGTGTAGGTGCTTCCGCTCAACCCGCCCCAACTCACTGGCTCCGGGCAGATGCGCACTCCGTAGTTGTAGCGTTTCAGCGGAAGGTTCTTGTAGCCGCGCCGCGCGAGTAACTCTGCGTATACGCCGAACTGCTGTGACCAATTGCGGGGAACGCCGCCGCCGACCGTGAAAATCCCCATGCGCTTCGTCTCCAGCATGATGCCGGCAAACTTCTCGAAATCTTCAAAGGGATCGAAACGTAAGACGGGCCGCTTATCTCTCTTCCGGGCAAATTTGTGAAGGGCAAAGTCGATGCCCAGCTCAGAGTCACTAAATGCGGGAACAAACACCGGGACATTGTGCTCGAATGCCGACTTGAGAATTCCCCGACGGTCCGCGAAGTGTTTGCCGAGATATTCGCCGATCCGCCGGTGAACCTTCCAACTACAGACGACTTCTTCCGCGTCCCACTCGTTAAGCAGCCGCTGCATGACTTCTTCGACATGATCGAGGTTGAGTTCGGGCTCCAGCGAATCATAGACGCGATTGTACCCGGCCTCGAACAACGTCCGGTCATCCATCCTGGGGTCGTAGCGGAAGTGTGAGCGCCCGGTTGCTTCCACGAGGCCGTGAGCCATCAATGCGCCCGTCGAAACGATGGCGTTCACGACGCCGGATTCGATGAGGTCGCAGAAAACCAGCCCCATCTTGCCGACCGTCAGCGCACCGGAGAGGGTCATCACGACAAAGCAGTCCTTATCCCGCGCCATGGCCTCGAGCACGTCCGCGGCGTCGCCGATCTGCCGGCCGGTGAACGCGGTGTTGCCCATGGCGCGAACGAGATCATCGATCGTTCGGCAGCGGGACAAGTCCAGCGGGAAAATCGGCCGAAGCTTATCCTTCACCGGGTCGTGCAACACCCGCCCGGTCACAGTCTTGTTTTGCTGCCTCCCCATC
>DATAIH010000059.1:0-50894 GCA_036262755.1 Candidatus Acidiferrum sp. | reverse complement strand
TGCTGGGGCTGCCATGGCTTTCGCGGCGATGGCAACGGCGAAAACGCTCCCTACCTCAACATTTTGCCGCGCAACTTTGTAGCCGCCACGTTCAAGTGCCGTTCCACGCCGACAGGAACTTTGCCAACCGACGATGATCTTTTCAACTCCATCACACGCGGATTCTTCACAACCTATATGCCCTCCTGGGTCGCTTTGACGCATCAGCAACGCGCCGACCTGGTTGCCTTCATCAAGACGTTTTCGCCGCGCTGGGCGAAGGAGAAGGCCGGCGAGCCTATCAAGGTCCCGGAAGAGCCGGCACTAACGGTGGACAGCATGAAGCGCGGCGCGGCGCTGTTCCAAAAACTGGAATGCTGGAAGTGCCACGGACAAGAAGGCCGCGGTGACGGTCCTTCCGCGGCGACGCTCACGGATAGCAACGATCAGCCCATTCGCCCCTACAATTTCGCGGCTGGCACGCGGTTCAAGTGCGGGGAAACAAACCAGGACTTGTACAAAATCTTCATGACCGGTCTGGACGGCACGCCCATGCCTTCGTTCGGCGACGTGATCAAACCCGAGGATGCCTGGGACTTGGTGCACTATTTGCGGACGTTGCAGATCACCCATAAGAGCCCCGAGCTAGCGCTGTGGAAGAGCACCAAGGAAGGCGCGGAAATCGTCAAGGCTGCCACCATCACGGGAACGCCAACCGGTTCCGGCATCAAGCAATAATTCGGGACCCGCGTGTTTGACCACACCAGGGTTCCCTGGGCATGAATCCTGGAACTGCTCAAGTGACGTTCGGGCCTTGACCCGCACCGGAGCACCTCGTCGCTCATTGGGAATCGATTACCGTCCGTAGCCGCCGTACGGCTTTCGGAATCTCCTCTGGCGTCGTGCTTCCAAATCCCAAGATGAACCCCTGGCGAAGGGCCTTCTCAAGATAGCAACTCGAGAGAGGCCAGAGCCAAAGGTCGCGGCGCCCCGCCTGTTTCGACACCGAGCCGTCCCGCAGCCCTTTACGAAGCGTCGCAACCAGATGCATACCCGCTTCCGCCCCCAGAACTTCGACGCTTGTCCCGAGATCTCTTCGGAGAGCCTCCACCAGTACATTCCTGCGTTCGCTGTAGATTGGGCGCGTTCTTCGAATGTGACGCGCAAAATGTCCCTCACCAATGAAATCTTGAAGCACTGCCTGATAGAGATGCGGCGGATAAACGTCCATCGCTTGCCGGAGGGCAACGAATCGGTCCACGAGGTCGGGAGGAATCACGATGTAACCGAGACGCAAGGAAGGGAACAGAGTCTTGCTAAGCGTTCCGATATAGATAACGCGTGATTGGCGATCCAGCCCCTGGAGGGATGCAATGGGCATGCTTTCGTAGCGATACTCGTTGTCATAGTCGTCTTCGATGATCCAAGACCCCGAGCCGTGGGCCCAGTCCAGTAACTGGAGGCGGCGGGAAGCGCTCATGGTGACACCAAGGGGGAACTGATGGGAGGGCGTAACAAAAGCTACGCGTGCTCTTCGAGACCGCTTTATGCCCGCGGCGACATTCAAGCCCTCCTCATCTACCCCAACCGGCACCAGTCGACAACCGGCCATGGTGAAGACATGCCTTGCCAACCAATAACCCGGTTCCTCGATCCACACTCTGTCTCCTGGATCGAGCAAGACCCGGGCACACAGATCCAAAGCCTGCTGAGAACCGCTGACGATCATGATCTGACCGGCGGTGCAACGCACAGCACGCGTGGTTCTCAGATAGGCGGCGACCGTATCGCGAAAACTCTCGGAACCCATGGGGTCGCCATAGTGCAGCGAGGTAACGCGGATGTTGCGAACATGCCGGTTCACAAGGCTTGACCACACCTGAAAAGGAAAATGCTCAAACGCCAGTTGGCCGACAATGAACGCTCCCCACTTATTTGTCCAGGGCGCGGGTTTGTAGGACGGGAGAACCGCTGATCGCCGGGAAACCAGGGGCCACGCGGATCGCACGGCCGGAGTCATCGAGTAGTCGCTGTCGAGTGACATCCGCTGGTCCGGCAGGGAACTGGACACGAATGTTCCCGAGCCGGATCGCGCTTCAAAATAACCTTCCGCAAGCAGCTGAGAATAAGCGCTCAGCACCGGAATGCGCGAGATGCGCAACTCCAAAGCAAGGGCGCGGCTCGATGGGACTCTTTGGCCTGCGCGCAGGCTGCGGCCGACAATGGCGGCGCAAAAGGCTTCGTAGACCTGCTTGTGCAGCGGCTTGCCGCTCCTGCGGTCCACGGCAATCACCGGAGAGAATCCGCTCGCTACCTTTCTCATCGGAGGAATATAGTGGTTATACCGATATCCCTGCAAGTGGTCATTGTGTCCGACCACTTTCTCGGTCGAAATTACCACAGCTGGGCAAAGGTGCAGCTGCCTGCCACCATGGCAGTTTGGGTTTACCCCGGGAAGCCATTCATCGTGTTTTAAAAGGGCCTTGCCCACCCCTTGGACGTTTGACAGTCAGATCCTGCGGAACCTCCGAGCTTACGAGCCGGGGATCGGCGGTGGCTGGCGGTTTCCGATTCTTTGTATGTGATTGTGGAACGATGAGATTCGCCCTAGGCGCTCTTCGGCAACCTCTCGCGGCCCTCCTGATTCCAGGAAAACCGTTTTGGCCTTACTTTGCCGGAGCCGTGATTTTTCTCGTCGGATTCGTGAAAATCGGCTGGGCAAAGGCATTACCGGCACGCGGAATCGACAGGGCCATAACTTTTGGCCCCGTGTTTTTTGCGATGCCCATGGCAGTGTTTGGGGCAGACCACTTTATCGCTCCTCGCTTCGTCGCCACGGTGGTGCCTTCCTGGATCCCCTGGCATTTGTTTTGGGCCTACTTGGTGGGCGTTGCTCTTATCGCGTCCGCGCTGAGCATCGTCACGCAAAAGCACTCCGTCTTGGCCGCTACACTTTTGAGCGCCATGCTTTTTTCTTTTGTCCTGCTCATATCCGTGCCGAACTTGATCGCGAGCCCCCGCGACCGATTCGTGCTTGCGGTGCTCCTGCGCGATTCATCCTTCAGCGCCGGCGCATTGGCATGTGCCCTGGCTCAGGCCACGGAATGGCCAAAGCGCCGGTTAAGCAGCATGACCACACTCGTGCGTTTCGTGCTTGGAGTTACCTCGTTCGTCTTCGGGATAGAGCATTTTCTGCATCCGGAGTTTGTGCCGGTTGTTCCGCTCAGGCAGCTTATGCCGTCCTGGATTCCCGGAGGCTTGTTTTTGGCTTACGTGACCGGTGCGGTTCTCCTGGCCGCGAGTCTGTGCCTGGTCTTCCGCTGGAAAGCCCGATTGGCCGCAGCCTGGCTCGGAATCATTAGCTTCGTTATGGTGTTGCTCGTTTATCTGCCGATCATGGCTAGCAACCTCTCGGACATCGGGAACGGACTGAACTACGTGGTCGATACCCTGGCTTTCAGCGGCACTGCCTTGCTGCTTGCCAATGCCCTGCCGGTCGAGAATGACTCGGTAGCTTCTGTAGCGGATCGCCGCGAACCCGCAGCCGCGGTGGTGCCTGGAGTCCGATGAATGATGGACGGTATTTGGTGTTCGGCGACTATTTCTTAAGGAGACCGTTGTCTCGGGGAGATTCGGAATGTCAAACCTAAGTGGTGCTATAGCCGCTCCGTTGTCTACAACTCCGCGACCATTCCTCGCCATTCTCGTTGGCGGAGGGATCGTTGGCGCGCTCGACCTCATCTACGCAATCCTGGTTTACAGTCCGCAAAGACCTGTTCTCGTCCCGCAAGCCATCGCAAGCGGGGTTCTCGGGGTGAAGTCGTACAGCGGCGGTGCTCAAACCGCGGCTCTAGGGGTCATCTTGCACTTTTTCATCGCTTTGGTAGCCGCAACCGTGTACTACCTCGCTAGTCGCAGACTCGCGGTCCTGACTGACCGCGCCGTCCTGTTTGGCCTCATTTATGGCGCTTTGGTCTACGCTTTCATGCATTTGATCGTGGTGCCGCTGTCAGCTTTCCCCAAAGGGCACACGCCGTGGATTTACCAGGCTAGCGAATTTGTCGAGCACTGGTTCTGTGTTGGATTGCCGATTGCGCTCGCCGTCCGCCATTATTCGCGCTGAGGCTTTTGGACTATCCGAATGGGGCGCCACGTTGCCGAGCGCAGTCGATGATGAGGCACTTAGGGCGCAACGCTCAGGTCCGAAAAATGTGCAATGGTTCCCGGCCCGACCCAAAGGGCGATGGCACCGCGCACGGGTGGTTGTTTAAGGTCATTCACGATGAGGGCCGGTTGTTCCGCTCCGTTGACATAGAGCCATGCGCGCGATCCGGCAACGTGGATTTTCACTCGCGTCCACTGCCCCGGGACCAGATCCACGTAGGACTCGTACTTTCCCGGGCTCTCGGAGCGAAGCTTTTCCCACCCGAATCCGGGTATGGAGATGTACTGCAAGGAATGGTTCCGTTGCAACTGGTCTTGCGCTCGCCCGTTCTTTGGGCGCAGGTAGAAGCACTCGAAATGGGACCTGTCCGGAGTAATGCGAAACGCAATGCCGACAAAGCCCCGCAAATTCGGGGGCGCGTTGGGCGCAGTGTCACCACTCAAGCTCACTTCGATGGTGCCGTCCTGAAAGGAGGTTCCAGGAACGACAGCGAGCCGGCCGGCATCATCCAGACCCTCAGGGCCGGCATCGCTAACACGCATTGCGCTGCGACCCAGATAGTTAACGGGCTCGGCTTTGACGTTGCGAAGTTCAAGCTTGTCCAGAGCGAGACCGGCCGGTTTTTGTCCCTGTTGACCCCCTAACTTCACCCCGGAACTAACCAACAGAACCGCCAAGGCAAACACATACGTCAATTTGGTTTTCACCGGTCTCCCCCTTTTACCCTCTGTTGACGGTGGAATTTCGAAAATGTTTCGTGTCAATGGACCTCGGGATGGATCGAAGTTTCGCAAATCCCAATGGATGCAAAAGAAACGAGCGAAAAGCGCCCCCACGAACAGAACCTTCGGGGTGTCAGGGGCACAAGGTCGCGGGTCATTCTGGATCGGTTATTCAGCTTTCCCCGTAGCCGCGGGCAGTTCTTGCGCGCTGACCGCTTGCCACTTCCCGTCGCGGTACGCGAATACATCGGTGAACAATGTTTTTCGGCTTCCTGCCGCGCTCGTCTCGACAACCACTCCATTCACGATGCCGACCGTCCCGTATACCCGAACGTGCATGTCTTCGAAGTGCTTCTTCGTTGCTTCTTCCGGTGCGGGATGCCGGCGCATGAAGCTGAGCTGTTGGTCTTTGGTGATGATTCCCGCAGGCACAACATGCAGGAAATCAGGGGCGAGGATGCTTTCGAGAGCATTCGGGTCGTTCTCCACCTGCAACCAGTGGTTTTCCAATTCCAGCAACTCCGGCTTCGAGTTGTCCGCCGATGTCGGCGGCGGGCTACCCTGGTACGCCATCGGGCGAAAAAACAAAAACATCCCGCAGGCAACTACGTAACTCCACCGTTTCATGACTAAACCTCCTGAGGAACCTGCCCTCCGGTCATCGATCGGTGCGGCTCGGTTCTTTTGTCGCCTTGCCAACGTCCTGGGTGTCAAGACCGTCCACGATGACTAAACTCTTTCCAGGCTTTAAATATTTCCAAGCGGCCGGCCACGGCCCCAGCGGGTCTGGTCTCACGGTTAGGAAAGGCTCAAAAGCGCGATCGATTCGGCTCGGCAACCAAAACGTTGCTTCTTAAACCTCGGCCTAACCGCGAGCCAGCGTTTTCGTATGCAGTCGTGGATTGTCTGTCACGACGCTTCACGACGACCGAGCGACGCGCCCGGTCTGTCCGTGCCCGGAGGCCGTTTACAGAATGATTTGACGAACATTCTTAAGCTGCTTTAACTTAATTTGCGTCAGTCTGGTTCGCAAGGCCTGCGTCGGGGCGTAGACTTTGCGCTGGGACGAAATTAGTTAGGGGGGTGTTGAATGGGCAACAAGAGGCGTCAGTCTGTCTTCACCTATTTGCGTGCTTTGCGTCTTGCGTGTGCGGCTTTCTCACTCTGTCTCGCTTGCGCTTCGGTGACTTGGGCGCAATCAGAATCCATAAACGGCACAATTCGGGGCCGCGTTAGCGACCCGAGCGATCAGCCGGTCGCCGGATCGAACGTAACGGCGGTCAACAATGCAACAGGGTATACCCGAAGCATGGCCTCTGCCGAAGACGGCTATTATGTCATCGCTTCGCTGCCCATCGGAACCTACACGGTGACAATGACCAAGGACGGTTTCGAGACCTTGAAGTTTACCGAAATCGTCCTCCAGGCCGGCCGGGACGCGGTCGTTGACGGGGCTCTCAAGGTGGGATCGGTGACCACCTCCATCGAAGTCAGCAGCGGGGCTCCGGTGGTCGATCCGGCGCGGACAAATATCAGCCGCACCATCAGCGAGGCCGAAATCGAAACCCTTCCGCTGACCTCGCGCAACCCTTACAACTGGATCATGTTCCAGCCTGGTGTAAGCGGGCACCCCAATCCGGAGCTGGGCATCCCGCGCACCCTGAACACCAACGGCTTTGTGGATCGCATCAATTATCAGATGGATGGAATGACCGATACCGAGAGCGATCGCTACGGACTTCGCCTCTTCCCGATTTCTTCGGTTTACGTCAGTGAGGTCCAAACGGTCAGCAACAGCTTCGCTCCGGAATTTGGCGGGACTACCGGCAACATCTATAACGTGATTACGGGATCGGGCACCAACAACCTCCATGGCATGTTCCAGTGGATCCGCGGTCCGGTCGATGCCACTGCGAGACCAATCCTTCTGTCTCCAACGGCGCCCAAACCCAACTTGTTGATGAATTCCTTCGGCATGAACGCTGGTGGTCCGATCAAGAAGGACAAACTGTTTATTTACGGCGCCTACGAGCACCTGTACCGCGCGCTTCCCGTTCCGATTACCGTCAGCGCCGCGAACCAGACGGCTCTGGAAGCTGTCGGAATTCCCGCCTCGCAGTTCGGGACTGCGCCTTCCGTGCAGCACGCCCAGTTTCTGGACGCCCGCGGAGACTGGGACATCACCGCGAAAAATCGCGTGTTCGTTCGCGTAAACTACTTCCGCAACGAGTACCCCTTCAACACCGCCGTAGGGGGGTCGAACTTGATCGCGGCGGAAGCCGACTTCCGCGACCGCGCCCACGTCGGCGGGCTCGAGTGGGTGAGCACGATTTCACCGCAGTTACTCAATGAGTTCCGCTTTTCCTATCCCTACCGGAACGAAAAGCACATCGCCGGTCCGCTGACCGGACCGCAACCCGCCGTCACGATTTCAGGCGTGGCAAATTTCAGCGGGAGTACGGCCATCGGCGACGTGTTGGCCGAAAAAATACCCAGTTGGAACGACAATCTCACCTACATTCGGGGGCCACATACTTTCAAGACCGGTTTCGGCTATTCGCGCATCATCGACGTGCAGGAGGGCGACAGCTTCACGCAGTATGTCTTCCCAACAATTGCGGCCTATCAAGCCGCGCTGAGTGGTGCGAACCCGAGATCCTACACCGCAGTGAATTCGCTGATAGGAAACACCAGGGCCGGTTACATCTCCAATTTCTTCGACGTGTTCGCTCAGGATAGCTGGCAGCTCCGGCCGTCGCTGCTCGTGACCTACGGGGTTCGCTACGATCGTTTCCTCTCGCCGAATCCCAATGCTTCCGCTCCGTTCCCCTTCTCTCGCACCTTCGATAATCCTGCGGGCGATGTGTCGCCGCGCCTCGGCTTGGCCTGGAGGGTTGGTAGCAAGACCGTTGTGCGCGCCTCCTGGGGAACGTTCTATGACGCTCCGCCTACCAATCTTTGGTTTAACGCCCTTTCCAACGACGGTTCAGGCCGCTCGTTCAACGCCTCGCTGAACCCGTCGTCTCCGGGTGCTCCCGCGTTTCCGCAACCCCTGACGACCGCCACGGCGCCGGCAACTCCGTCGGTCTTTACGGTCACACCCAATTTCAAGAATGCTTACGCGCTGACCGCTACCCTCCAGGTTTCGCGCGAACTTACCAAAAACGATGCCGTCACGCTGGCCTTTGTGAATACCGCCGGGCGGCAGCTCGAGTGGCTGCACAACATCAACCTCATCAATCCACTTGGCACTCTTCTCGATGGTCGGCCGGTGTTTGATCCGCGGGTAAACGCCGGAACGCGCGCGAACCCCTCCTTCAACAATGTGACCTTGCAGGATGTGGGAGCCAGCTCGAAGTACAACGCGCTGGAAGTGAATTACGAACACCGCTTCTCCCGCGGGCTCTTGGTGAGCGGGCACTACATCTATTCTCACACCATCAGCGACGCGCCCGACGTCAACGGTTTCGAGCAGAACCTCGTCTATGTCGAAGACACCACCAACCGGCTCCGCGACCGCGGCAACAGCTATATCAACCGGCCGCAGTCGTTCACGGCCAGTGCCCTCTGGTCGCCGCGCGTGAAGATCGATAACTCGGTTGCCAATCGCCTGCTCAATGACAACGAATTTGGAGTGCTGACCAACATTGCTTCCGGCGACGAACAGAACGTCACCGCCAACTTCGACCTGAACGGCGATCCGCTGGTCACCAGCATTACCAGGCCGCTCTTTATCGGGCGCAACATCGTGCGCGGGCCCCGGATCGTTCAGTTTGACCTGCGCTACACGCGCACTCTATTCACCCTGAAGGAGCGCATCCACGCGCAATTCCTGACCGAGGCAACCAATATCTTCAATCATCCCAACGTCACTTCTTTGAACACCGTCGTTCACGTTCTTACCGGCGGCTGTCCCGCCGCGGCTAACGGCTTCACCTTGGACCCGACGCAATGTGGACAACTCACAGGGGGCAGCCTGCCGGCCGCCTTCCCGCTCAATACCACGGTCCTCCAGGGCCGCATTCTCGATTTTGGGCTTGGGGTTAGGTGGTAGGAATCGTATACCGTCGCGCCGCTGCGGGCCTGACGTGGCAGCAATTCGAAGACGGGAGATGCTGGGGATGACTTTCTCCGAGGGCCGGGGCTCCTGCCCCGGCCGAGCTGGCTCGGCTTTCGGTCCGGCGGAAGGGTGCGCGCGTTGAAAGACCCGGACCACAGTTCCGAACCGTCATCCTCATCTTCCGAGCCCTTCCCATCTCCGGTTTACTCGGAAACCGTTCTAGCCGTTAATTTTGAGGACTCCAAGAAGTATTTCCTCGACGCCCTCCTCGAGATCCACACGGCCCATACGCTGATGCTCGCGCGCCAGGCGATCATCCCGACGTCGGTTGCCTCCCTCCTTCTCGAAGCCATTTCCAAGCTCGATCGCGTCGGCATTCTCGCTGCGCGCTACGACGGCCGCTCCGAAGATCTGTTTTTTTACGTGCAACACCTTTTGGGCGAATCCTGCGGCGAGGACGCAGCCGGCAGGATGCACACTGCGCGGAGTCGCAACGACATCGATCTCACCCTGTACCGTATGTGCCTGCGCCGTGAAATTCTCCGAATATCGGCGGAGACCGCCGAGGCGCGAGCGGTCCTGCTCGCTCTTGCGTCCTCGCACCTGCAAACGCTAATGCCCGCGCACACTCACACGCAGCCGGCGCAGCCCACCACGCTGGCGCATTATTTGCTCGCCGCCATAGAATTCTTTGGTCGCGATCTCCGGCGCTTGCGGGCCGCCTTCGCTACCGTCAATCGCAATCCATTGGGCGCGTGCGCCATCACCACCACGGGTTTCCCCATCGACCGCGATTACACCACCCGCATGCTTGGTTTTGAAGGCCTGCAGTTGAATTCCTACGGCGCAATCGGGGCCATCGATTACTTGTCGGAAGCCGCCGCAGCCATCGCCGTATTGATGCTCAACCTGGGTAAGCTCGTGCAGGATCTGCTCCTGTGGTGCACGCCGGAGTTCGGTTTTCTGCGTTTGAGCGATGCCTATGTGCAAACCAGCAGCATCATGCCGCAAAAACGAAATCCCGTTGCTCTGGAACACGTCCGAATTCTGGCGAGCAAAGCCTTTAGTCAGTCTCAGGCCGTGCTCAGCTGCGCGCACAATACTCCTTTCGGTGACGTCGTAGATACCGAAGACGATCTTCAGCCCCTGGCGTTTGCGATGTGCGCCGACGCCTCTCGGGCACTGCGCCTTTTTGCCGGCGCCATCAGCCGCGCCGAGGTGGACCGCGAGCGCATGTGTCGCGCCGCGAACGGCAATTTCCTGACCGTTACCGAGCTCGCGGACACGCTGGTCCGCGAGGAAGGCGTGAGTTTTTGCGCGGCCCACCGCCTGGTGGCGGCTTCGGTGCGGATCGTCGGTCGCGAAGATGCTCGTGAACCCCTTGTCGCAGAAATGGAGCGGCTCGCGCCCGAAATCTTGGGAAGGAACCTCAGCAAGCCGCGCGAAGTATGGTTACGCGCGCTCGACCCTGCCCATTTCGTTGCCATCCGGGCGATTCCCGGCGGGCCCGCCCCGGAAGCCGTCCGCGCACAGATGGCTGTTGCGGAAAGAGAACAGACCGAAGCCCAGCAGTGGGTCCATGCCAAACGGTCCTTGCTCGACGACTATTCTCAGCTGATGCAAAACGAGATTATCGCGTTGAAGAATGCTTCACCCTTGCCCGGTCGAGGGTAAACCGGAACTTGCAGGGAAACAGGGGCGTATACTCTCCATGCGTCGCGCCGCATCTGATGAATCGTGGGGCGCGGTCGGACGCGCTTACCGGAAAGCGATTGGGGAATCGCCTTGAGACATTCTTTGATTCGAATTGTTGCTGCAAGTCTTGTGTGTTTGCCCCACTATCTGGCCGTCCCCTGGGCCCGAGGGGGAGAAGGGACGAATCGCGTAACTGCCATGGAGCCGTCCCGGCCTTCGACCGTCTCAGATGCGAAGTTCGCAAAACTCTCGGAGGAGTTCATTTACGAGACCTTGGCGGCCTCGCCCTCGGTCGCATCCCAGGTCGGATATCACAGACACACGGACAGGAAAACCGGAAGGACTGTGGAACTCGATGCCGTGCTGGATGACGTGAGTCCATCCGCAATCGAGGCGCAGCGCGAGCTCTACGCGAAGTGGCGAGAGCGCTTCCGCACGGAGACGCCGGTGCGTTTACTCGGGTTGGAGGATGCGAGCGACTGGCAGCTGATGGATGACCAGATTGGCCTGGCATTGCTGGAATTCAACAAAATTCAGTCGTACCGGCACAATCCTACCTTCTATGTCGAGCTGCTTGGCGGAGCGCTGTTCCAGCCGCTGACCGATGCGTACGCTCCAAAGGACGTGCGACTGGGGCACATCCTTTCCCGCATCTCGCAGATCCCCCGTTTTCTCGAGCAGGCCCGGGACGAACTGGTGGACGCGGATCCGCTCTACGTGAAGGTCGCGGCAGAAGAAAACGAAGGCAACATCGCTTTGATCCAAGAAACGATCGCTCGGGAGATTCCGCCGGGGTCCAAATGGAAAGCGGAGTTCGGCAAGGTGGGGCCGCCCGCGGTGGCCGCTCTGAAGACGTTTTCCACATGGCTTTTGAGTGACCTGGCGAACCGCCCCCCCGCCGCCACATGGAGGCTCGGCAAGGAGCTCTATCGAGAGAAATTCCGCCTGGTGATGGAGACGCCGGTGGCCCCCGAGCAGGTCCTTGCCGACGCGGAGAGTGACCTCGAATCAACACGCGCCGAAATGCTTCAGGTCGCGCTTCCTCTTCACCGGCAGATGTATCCGGACCACGGCGACCATTCCGACTTGAGCGTACGCGACCGCGAAAACAAAATCATTGGCGAGGTCCTGCAAAAAATCTCGGACGACCATGCGAATCGGGATGAATTGATCGAAACCGTAACCAAAGATTTGGCAGGCATACGCCGATTCATCGTCGATCAAAAGATCGTATCGTTGAAGTCGCGCGATAATCTGAAAGTCATTCCCACGCCGCCATTCATGCGCGGCATTTTCTCTGTTGCCGGATTCCATTCCGCTCCTCCCCTCGATCCGGCGTCGGAAGCGCAGTACTGGGTTACGCCCATCGATCCGAAGATGCCTGAGAAACAGGCGGAATCCAAGCTGCGCGAGTACAACAACTGGGTGTTGAAATGGCTGTCAATTCATGAGGCGCTGCCGGGACATTACGTTCAGGCGGAACACGCGAATGACCTGCAGCCGGTGACCAGGCGCCTGACACGCGCGCTGTTCGCTAACGGGCCGTATGTGGAAGGCTGGGCCGAATACATCGCTCAGGTGATGATCGAGCAGGGCTTCGCAGACAACGATCCGCGTTACCGCCTGAGCTATCTCAAAATTTGGCTCCGGACGCTCGCGAATGCAGTTCTCGATGTGCGCATGCACACCATGAACATGAGCGATTCAGATGCAATGGACCTGATGATCAAGGATGCGTTTCAGACACAGGCTGAAGCCGAAGGAAAACTGCAGCGCGCCAAACTAAGTTCCACGCAACTGCCGACCTATTACGTGGGAGTGCGGGAATGGTGGCGGTTGAGGAAATCGTACGAGGCCGCCAAGCGGAAAAACTTCCAGTTAATGGGGTTTCACGACCGCTCCCTTGCCGAGGGCGCTTTGCCGATCGGGCTGTTAGAGAAGATAGTCCTGGCGGAATAACCCTTTTGCGGATCATCCGCGACTCGGTGAAAGAGAACCGCGGCACGACGCACGCCGAGCCTACGATCCCTTTTGAGCTAGATCGCTCGGCAACCCCTAGGAACCGAGCGTCCTTGGAACGACGTGTACCGAGCGCGCGCGCTTGAGTGCATTGGCCGGAAACAAGATTGGTCAGCTCCAGGTCGCCGCCGACCCAGGGGTAAATCTTCATGTCCAGCAGGCCACCGTGAGCGTTCACCTCCCTCGCCTGGGCGGCTTCTCGGAAGATCTTTCCGCTGGGCTCCTGCCACTTCACCTCTACCGGAATAGCGACAGGAAAACGGCTGCCCCTGCGTTGTTCCCGTTTGATGGGTGGCTGGTCCCGAGGCCGCTCGTCCATTAGGAACCTCCGTCAAATCAACCATGCCATTCCGATACGTGTCGTTCCTCTATCGTTGCCGCCGATGATTCCTATTGTGCAAGACCGGACAGAACAGGGTCGCGGGGTGTCACGGACTTGACAACTCTCCCCTTTGGGATAAGATGCTAATGGCAGGCGAATAAAAAGCGAATATAAGAAAATGCCGGGCCTTTCTCGCCAACAAGTAAAATTCGAAACTCTCATCGGACGGGGACAGCAAGGACTTCAGAACCGCGCCTACATCGAAGTCCAGCCAAGCGGAGTCACGGAACTCGATGCGGTGCTGGGTGGCGGTTTCCCTCGCGGGTCACTGGTTGAATTGTGCGGTCCGGCCTCCTCCGGGCGAACGAGCCTTGCTTTTTCCTTGCTTGCCCAGGCTACCGGACGCCAGGAAGCGTGTGCGTTCGTTGATGTCTCGGATTCCCTTGACCCGTTGTCTCTTGCGGCTGCGGGAGTCGAGCTTCCCCGACTGCTTTGGATTCGCTGCGGAGAGACCAAGAACCGGGAGCCGGATCTAACCACGTCTTCCTATTTTTCTCCGGCGGAACGAGACCTAGGGAGAACCCCCCGTCAGGTTTCCCCGAGCAGGAAGCCGGTCGAAATAAATGCCTGGCGACATCCGCGTGAATTGATGCTCGGCGTCGAGAAGGCCATTCCCTCGGTGGTTCGAAAACAAGCGACCCTTCGAGAGTCAACACAAATTCCCGTCCTCGGGCGCTGCCGAGAAGAACAGATCGAACGAGACCGAGAACCTCCACGCCGAGGCATACGGCCTACGCGGCCGCTACCGCAGCAGCTCGAAGCTTCCCGGACACCCCGACTGCGATATGCAAGCAGAGGCACAAAACCGTGGCAACGGCTCGAGCAAGCATTGAAGATCACGGACCTGCTGCTGCACGGGAGCGGATGGGGTGTCGTCGTCTTTGACCTCGGGGGGATTTCCTGGGTGGATGCCCGGCGCATCAATCTGAGCATGTGGTTTCGTTTTCGCCGTGCCGTCGAGAACACGCCGACGATTCTGCTTTTGCTTGGGGAAGAATCGTGCGCGAAAAGCTGCGCTTCGCTGGTTCTCCGGTGCCGACGAACAGCGGACAAATGGAGCCGTGCCGCAGCAGCTAGGGAAACCGGGGCTTCGACGTTCGAGGGGTTTGCAGTTCAGGGAGAAGTGACCCGTTCGCGAGTGCTGTCGCGGCCGGCCGACTTCGCTTGCTGGCAGACACGCACGCCATAAGAAGGTCGGGTTTTGTTCCCCTTTCTCTGCAAGTTCAGGAGGCGCCGGTTGGCTTTCGCATGTCTATTCGTTCCGGATTTTCCCGTGCAGGCCGTCGTGCGTCTTGAGCCGGAACTTCGGGGCCAAGCGGTAGCGACTCTTGCGGGTGCTCCTCCGCTGACGAAGGTATTCGCCGTCAATCGGGAGGCCGCGCATTTGGGCGTCGAAACCGGAATGACAAAAGTCCAAGCGGAAGCGTTCCAGGGCATCGTCTGGCGATGGCGCTCTCCTTCGCAGGAAGCGACCGCGCATGCCGCCCTTCTCGACTGTGCTTGGACCATATCGCCGCGTGTCGATGATGGACCAAAATACGAGGAGCAAGATTTTTCTGATACTGCGGTGCTGGACATTGCCGGCTGCGAAAAACTTTTTGGTTCTCCCGACAAAATCGCGAACGACCTAAGGCGCGTCGCATCGGAAGTGGGATTTGAAACCAACGTGGCGGTTGCAGAAAATCCTCTGGCTGCGGTTTCGGCGGCACAAGGCTTTGCTGGAATCACCGTGATCCCTGCTGGAGAGGAAGGTCTTCGTATCGGAAGGCTTTCGCTCGCAGCTCTCCGCATGCCTGTCGAGTTTGTCGAGACTTTGGGGCGCTGGGGCATCCGCACCTGTGCTGAATTTGCGGCTCTTCCCGAAATTGCCATTGTCGAGCGGTTGGGGCAGCAGGGGCTTTATTGGTGGCGCTTGGCGCGGGGCGCGGACGATCAGCCCCTGATCGCCAAGGAATTCCGCGCGACCTTCGAAGAGCACATGGACCTGGATTCTTCCGTGGATTTGCTGGAGCCATTGCTTTTCGTTGTGAACCGGCTTCTTGAACAACTGTGCGTGCGGTTGCGCATGCACCTCCTCTCCGTCGGCGAGATCAAAGTTACCTTCTCGCTCGAACGAAACGACTCGCGCAGCAAAGAGCCGGCCCTTCATATCCGTACACTTCGGCTCCCGGTGCCGGCGCGAGACAGCAAGCTGCTTCTGAAACTCTTGCAGCTTGATCTTGAAGCGCATCCTCCCTCCTTACCCGTCATTGCCGTCCACCTGTTGACGACACCGGCGAAAGCTCTCTCGCGACAGTTGGGACTGTTTCTGCCGCTTTCTCCCGATCCGGAGCGTCTGGAGATCACCCTCGCGCGAATCCAAGGCCTGGTCGGGGAAGGCCGAGCAGGCGCGGCGGTACTGCTCGACACGCATAGTCCGAATTCGTTCGAGCAGAAGCGTTTTGTTTTGGCGGAAATAAAGGAAAAGCTTCCGGTTAGAGAAAAGCAACCGACAGCGGCCATGCGAATCTACCGGCCTCCGCTTCCGGCGAGCGTCGAGTTTCGCATGGGGAAGCCGACATTTTTCAGCTGCGAGGGCGTTCGCAGGCAAATCCGCGCGTTCGCCGGTCCGTGGAGAAGAAAAGGCGACTGGTGGTCGGAAAGTGTGTGGGCCCGGGATGAATGGGACATTGAGGTGCGTACGTTGCCTGGGAAAGTTCAACCGGAACACACCCAGCAGGGTGAGGACGAGACCGCGCTGTATCGCATCTACAAGGACTTGCGAGTGAAGCGCTGGTTCGTGGAAGGAATCTACGATTGAGCTACGTCGAGCTCCATGCTGCGTCCGCATTCAGTTTTCTCGAAGGTGCTTCGCGTCCCGAAGATCTCGTGTCGCGCGCGAAAGAACTGGAATTGTCCGCAATTGCATTGGTGGATCGTGACGGCGTGTATGGCGCACCGCGGTTCCACATGACGGCAAAGTCCGTGGGGCTGCGACCTCACCTGGGCGCGGAAATCTCGGTCGAGGGTTTTGGAAGCCGGGCCGGATTGCCTGCGTGGATGCCGAATGCCTTTCCGGCAAGACCAGTGCGGTTGCCGCTGCTCGTGGAAAGCCGGACCGGATATCGGAATCTCTGTCGCCTCATCACCCGTTACAAATTGCGCGAAAAAGAGAAGGGAACCGGAACGGCGACCCTCGAAGAGATCGCGGAACATGCCGAAGGGCTGGTGTGTTTGACGGGCGGCGAGGAAGGCGTGCTGGCGGCCTCGCTCTTCCATCAAGGTTGCGACGAAACACGAAAGAATATTGAAAGGCTCACGACCCTTTTCGGCAGAAAGAACGTCTATGTCGAACTGCAGCGGCACGGCGACGCTCGGGAAGAGCGCCGCAATCAGGCGGCGGTCGGGATTGCGGAAGCGTTGGGCCTCCCCCTGCTGGCCACCAATGGCGTCCGCTACGCCCAGGCTGCCGAGCGTGAGATTCTGGACGTGTTCACCTGCATTCGGAATCACTGCAAACTCGAGACCGCCGGACGGCTTCTGGAACGAAACGACGAGCGGCACCTCCGTTCATCCCAAGAGATGAAGCAACTGTTTTCGGATCTCCCGGAAGCAATCGAGAACACCAGCGAACTCTCCGCAAGGCTCGAATACACCCTGGCCGATCTCGGTTACGAATTTCCGCGCTATCCCGTTCCCCAGGGCGAAACGATGGATTCGTTTCTTCGCAAGCGCACCGAAGAAGGGTGTCAGAACCGCTATGGCGTGAAACGTGACGATGAACTTTTCGAACGTGCCAAACGGCAAGTGCAGCGGGAATTGGCTTTGATCGAAAAACTGCATCTTGCCGGGTACTTCCTGATCGTTTGGGACATTGTTCGGTTTTGCCGCGAACAGAACATCCTGGTACAGGGACGGGGATCGGCTGCCAACAGCGCGGTTTGCTACTCGCTTGGGATCACGGCAGTCGATGCGGTCGGCATGGAACTGCTCTTCGAACGTTTTCTGTCCGAAGAACGCGGCGAATGGCCAGACGTCGATCTCGACCTGCCCAGCGGAGACCAGCGAGAGAAGGCGATTCAATACGTGTACGAGCGGTATGGCCAGCTTGGCGCGGCGATGACAGCGAACGTCATCACCTATCGTGATCGCTCGGCGGCGCGAGAGGTCGGCAAAGCGCTTGGATTCGACCAGGAGACACTCGACCAGCTTTCAAGCGTGGTGAACAGTGGAGAATGGCGTGGCCCATCCGATACCTTCGAAAATCATTTCGAGCAAGTGGGCTTCGATCTCGATCATCCTCGCGTCCGGAAGTACTGGGAGTTGTGCGAACGCATTCAGGATTTGCCGCGGCATCTGGGCCAGCATTCCGGCGGGATGGTCGTGTGTCAAGGGCAGCTCGATTCGGTTGTTCCGCTCGAACCGGCAACCATGCCGGGACGCGTTGTCGTGCAGTGGGACAAAGACGATTGCGCCGATATGGGCATCGTGAAGGTGGATTTGCTGGGACTCGGCATGATGGCCGTGCTCGAAGATTGTCTGGAACTCATTCCCAAACACTACGGAACACCGATCGATTTGGCGCAGCTTCCTCCCGATGATCCCCTGGTTTATGAAACCTTGCGCAAGGCGGACACGGTGGGGATGTTTCAAGTCGAAAGCCGAGCGCAAATGTCTTCACTGCCGCGCAATGCTCCGGTCAAGTTCTACGATCTCGTCGTACAAGTGGCGATCATCCGGCCCGGCCCGATTGTTGGAAAAATGATGCATCCCTATATGCGGCGGCGGCAGGGCAAGGAATCCGTAACTTATGCCCATCCCTCGCTCGAAGCGGTGCTCAAGCGAACGCTCGGTGTGCCGCTCTTTCAGGAACAACTCCTGCGCATGGCCATGATCGCAGCGAACTTCACCGGCGGGGAGGCGGAAGAGCTGCGCAGAGCCATGGGTTTCAAGCGTTCGGAAGAACGCATGCACAAAATTGAAGCGAAACTGCGGAGCGGCATGACCCAGAACGGCTTCAGTCCCAAAACACAGGAAGAGATCATCACCCAGATTACTTCCTTCGCGCGCTACGGGTTTCCGGAATCTCACGCGGCGAGTTTCGCTCTGATCGCCTATGCCAGCGCATATTTGAAGTTTCACTTTCTGGCGGCTTTCACCGCGGCCTTGCTTAACAATCAGCCGATGGGTTTTTATAGCCCGGCGGTGATTGTGCACGATGCTCAGTTGCACGGCCTGCGAGTGAAACCTATCAGCGCGCTCGACTCCGAATGGAATTGCACCATCGAGCATTGGATGAAGGAGGGCCAGAACGTTCCGTGTTTGCGCATGGGGTTCCGTTACGTTCGCGGGCTGAGGCAAGCAGGGGCGGAGAGGATCGTTTTGGAAAGGCAGAGGCGTCCCTTCGAGGGAATAGCCGATCTGGTTCAGCGGGTGCCAGAACTGCAGAAATCGGAACTAGTAACCCTCAGCGAAATTGGCGCGCTCAATTCTCTTCGAGAGGGAATCCATCGAAGAACGGCTTTGTGGCAAGTAGAACGTGCCGCCAGGCCTGCGGGCCCTTTGCTCGACACGATTCCGGAGCAGATGGAATTGTCGCCGCTCTGCCAGATGACGGACGAAGAGCGCCTGGTCGCGGATTTTCACGGTTCGGGCATGAGCACTGGCCCCCATCCGATGAGCTACTGCCGTGAGGCCTTATGCAAGCTGCAAGTGAAACGAGCGTGCGACTTGTCCCGCCTGCCCGACGGTCAATACACGCGCGTAGCGGGATGCGTGATTGCGCGGCAGCGTCCCGGGACCGCCAAAGGCTTCGTTTTCTTGAGCCTGGAAGATGAAACCGGGATTTCGAATGTGATTGTGAATCCCGACCTTTATGAGAAATACCGCGTGGTGATCAACCGCGAGAAGTTTCTTCGCGTCGACGGTGTTCTGCAGAATCAGGACCACACCACTTCCATCAAAGCTTCCCGCGTGCTGCCCATCTCGATTACCGATGCGGAAACGCAGTCTCACGATTTTCACTAGTAACGGCTACTCAAACAGTGCCGGTTGAGCGGATACATCCTCGGGCTCGAGGAAATTGCTGAGGCCGACACCAACCAGGCGGAACCGTTGCTCGGAGCCCAGGCCGACGCGTTCCCGGAGCGACAAAGCGATATTGGTCAGCTCCTCGCAGGAGGAAGGTGGAGAACCGGGCGTGTGGCTGCGAGTGAGGATCTTGAATTCACTGGTCTTCAGTTTCAGTACCACGGTGCGCGCGATTCGTGACTCCTTGCGCGATGCGGCCCAGGTGAGCTCGGCGAGTCTGCGAATCATGGGCTCGGTATCGGCCAAGGGCACGTCGTGCTCAAAGGTGTCTTCTGCCGATATCGACTGCGTTGGCCGGTCGGGGACCACTTCGCTCGTGTCGATGCCCCGCGCTAATTCGTACAGACGCGCGCCATAGCGGCCAAAGCGGCCCTCCAGTGCCGGCAAATCCATTCGCCTCAGATCGGCGACCGTTTGTACGGCAAGACGTTTCAGCTTTTCTTCCGTGACTTTGCCTACTCCGGGTAGACGACCGACGGGCAGCGGCAACAAAAATGAATCTACCTCTTCTGGTTGAATGACAAAGAGCCCATCCGGTTTTCTCCAGTCCGAGGCAATCTTGGCCAGGAATTTGTTCCCCGCCACGCCCGCCGACGCCGTCAAGTTCAGTTCCAAGCGGATCTGATCCCGGATCGTACGCGCCACTTGTGTGGCAGTCGGCAGACCCATTTTGTTCTCGGAAACATCGAGATACGCTTCGTCCAGAGACAGAGGCTCGACGAGGTCCGTGTGGCGTTTGAAGATCTCGCGCGCCTGGCGCGAGACCGCCCGATACCGCGGGAAGTCCGGGGGTAGAAAGGCGGCGTTGGGGCAGAGACGTTCGGCTCGAACCGCGGGCATCGCGGAACGCACGCCGAACTTTCGCGCCTCGTACGAAGCGGCGCACACAACCGAGCGCTGCCCGCGCCACGCGACGACCACCGGTTTGCCGCGAAGTTGCGGGTTGTCGCGCTGCTCGACGGACGCATAAAACGCGTCCATATCGATGTGGATGATTTTGCGAACGGCCATCTTGCACACCATCTTATTCCGGAGTTCGCGGCGAGCGCGAGCATTTGCTTGGTGGTTTACCGCCTGGCTTCCCCAAAAGGGAGAGTGGCCTCTAGGTGTCTTCTGACGCTCGAAGAGGCTCCGTGCGGGAAGACGAGGGTTGCGTTGCAAGCTCCTGAACCGAGCGTTTGGGGAACGCGAGCCACCGACGAGCCCCTTCCGAGCCCTGTTTGTTTAGGGTATAGTCCTTCCACTCTTTGAAACTTCCCGTATTCCTGGTTCGTAGGACGAGTTGTATCGCAGCTCCGTCCGGCAAGGAGTTAGTCGCGTGCTCTCCATTGAAAACCTGTCTAAAACCTATCCCGGAGGCGTTCGCGCCCTTCGCGGTGTCTCGCTGAACATACCGCCGGGCATGTTTGGACTCATCGGGCCGAACGGTGCTGGCAAATCCACCCTGATGAAGATCCTCGCCACGCTGCTCGATCCGGACTCCGGCTCGGCAAGTCTCGACGGCCTTGACCTGATCGCGCAAAAGGATGCCACTCGGCGGCTGCTCGGCTACTTGCCGCAGGAATTCGGGGTGTACCCGAAAATGTCCGCCTTGGACATGCTTCATCACCTAGCGGTGATGAAGGGCATTACCAAGAGTGGCGAACGAAAAGAAGTCGTGGAAAGCCTGTTGCAGCAAACCAATCTCTGGGACGTGCGCAAAAAGGCGCTCGGCGGATATTCAGGCGGAATGAAGCAACGGTTCGGAATCGCGCAGGCTCTCCTGGCAAGCCCGAAGCTGATCATCGTCGATGAGCCCACCGCCGGGCTCGATCCCGCCGAGCGCAACAGGTTCTTGAATCTATTGAGCTCGATTGGCAGGAATGTCGTGGTGATTCTGTCCACGCACATTGTTGAAGATGTGCGCGAGCTCTGCTCGCGCATGGCCATCATCAGCAACGGCGAGCTTCTGCTTGAGGCCGTGCCTTCCCAAGCGATCGACGCGTTAAAAGGAAAGGTTTGGAGCAAGTTGGCGGCCACCGACGACGAGCGCGAGGCCATCAGCAAGACTTTCCCCATCATCTCCACGCATCTCGTCGCCGGTCAACACGAAATCCGGGTCTATGCGGAAACGGCGCCGGGCGATGGCTTTGCCCCTGCCGAAACGGATCTGGAAGACGTCTACTTTCATAACTTGGCCAAGCATGAAAGGAACTGAGGAACGTGCAAAAAAGAGCCTTCGGCAAGGCTCTTCGCACACGTCAGGACGGAGCGGACCATGTTCGGACAGTTCTTCTGGTTTGAATTGAAGCTGCGCTTGCGCAGTATTTCAACCTACGTCTTCTTCCTCATTCCTTTCCTGCTCCTGTTTTTTGAAGTTTCTGTAAGCGACTTCGGGCCCATCGGGACCGGAAAAATCCTGAAAAATGGTCCTTACGCCCTGACCACTAGTTACGTGCAGTTGACCGCGTTTGGCGCCATTCTCATCGCCGCAATTTTTGGCCCGGCCATCTTGCGTGATTTCCAACAGGACACCTACCAGTTGCTGTTCACCCGACCGATTTCCAAGTTCGCCTATCTCGGCGGCCGCTGGGCGGGGTCGCTGGTTACCACCGCATTTATCTTTTCCGGATTTATGTGGGGCGGCATGCTCGGCACCTTGATGCCTTGGGCCGACAAGACGCGGCTTGAGCCCATTCATTTCTGGCACTACCTGCAGCCGTTCCTTTCCGTCACTCTCGTTCAAATCGTTTTCCTGGGCAGCCTGTTCTTCTGCGTCGCGGCCCTCACGCGCCGGATCGTGGTGGTCTACCTGCAAGGCGTTGCCCTGTTCGCCTTATATCTCGTGCAGCTTTTCAGCGTCGTTTTGACCAACAAATTGGACCGCTTTTGGCCCTCGGTGTTCGATTCCCTGGGGATCATCGTCTTCGAGAACGTCACGCGTTATTGGACCGTGGTCGAACGCAATTCTCTGCTGGTCGATTGGACCGGGGTGTTCCTGTACAACCGCCTGGTATGGCTCGGCGTGGGGCTCGTGGCCTTAGGGGTGACCTTCGCTCTGTTTCCCATGTCCGCGGAAGTCCTCGGCTCCCGCCGCTCGAGCAAACATGCCGAAGCTGCCCGCGAAGAAGAAGCCGAAGAAAGAAGGCCGCCAAGAAGACTCGCCGTCGCGCTGCTGCCGGCCACGCAGCTGTTCGGGCGGCGCACAACGTGGCTACAGCTTCTGTCCCTGACTCGACTGCGCTTCCTCAACATCACCCGTGAGGTTCCTTTTTGGGCCATCTCCTTCATCATGCTTGTGTTTGTCCTGGTGGGCGGACATTTCGCCGGCGAGAACAACGGCGTCGATGTGTGGCCAGTCACCTTCCTTATGGTGTCGGTGGTTTCCGGCCAGGCAGGCCTGTTCCTGATCATCGTCGGGGCCCTTTATGCGGGCGAAGTCATCTGGAGGGAGCGCGACCTCCGCTTCGAACAGATTCATAATTCTTTGCCGGTCCAGGGCTGGGCCGACTTTCTCAGCAAGTTTCTCGCGGTCTCTCTCGTCGAAGCCCTGCTCGTCTCCGTCGTTCTCGTGTGCGGCGTCATCTCGCAAGCGCTGCAAGGTTATTTTCGATTCGAGTTCCTCCACTACGTCAAGGAACTCTATCTGATTTACCTGCCTTCACTTCTCATGGTCATTTTGCTGGCTTTGTTCCTGCAGACCTTCCTCGGCAACAAGTTCGTCGGGCACGCCATGGTCATCGGGTTTTTCATCCTGATCCCGGTCCTGTATCGCTACGGCATCGAAAACCGCCTGTACTTGTACGGCGAGCAGACTCCCTACACCTATTCCGACATGAACGGCTACGGACACTTCGTCGCAGCCCTGCTTTGGTCCACGGTCTACTGGTTGTGCATGGGTGGCCTGCTGGCGGTCTTCGCGGTGGTTTTCGCCAGGCGCGGAGCAGATGACACGGCCCGGGCGCGCCTGCGAGTGGCCGGTTCCCGCCTGGCGCGAGCCCTTCCCATGGCCGGACTGTTCGCGGCGTTCGCTGCGGCTAGTGCCGCCTGGTTCTATTACAACGCTCACGTTCTCAATCAGTTTCGCACCACCAAATACGCCCGCGATCATCAAGCGGAGTACGAGAGGCTCTACAAGAAGTATGAGCGCTTGACCCAGCCAAAAATCACAGACGTGGATGTCGCCGTCAACATTTACCCCGAGCGGCGCTCCTTCGACGGTACCGGCCACTATCTTTTGGTCAACCACGCCGACAAGCCCATCGACGAAATTCACTTGACCGACGGGCAGGAAGCCCTGGACGAGGTTCGGTTCGACCGCCCATTTCACCAAACTTTGCGCGACAAGGGACATTTCTACGATATCTACAAACTCGAGCAACCCCTCGAGCCCGGCGGCACCATGAAAATGGACTTCCGCGTCTCCTACACCTCGCGGGGATTCAAAGACGGCAACGAACGCGCGGAATTTGCGTATGACGGAACGTTTTTCGACAACAACTATTTTCCTTCCATTGGGTACAACCGCGGCGTGGAGTTGGATGACCCTGTCCGCCGCCGCGAGGAAAACCTTCCACCGCTTGAGGAGATGGCCCCTCCCGGTGATCCGTACTATTCCAATTTGAACCTATTCACCGAGAATTCCGACTGGATCCGTTTTCACAGCGTCGTCAGTACTTCCCCCGGTCAGATCGCTATCGCCCCTGGGTACCTCAAGCGCGAATGGAGCGAAAACGGCCGACGCTTTTTCGAATACGATATGGGCGATGCGCGGATCAACGATTTCTTCTCCTTCATTTCCGGGCGCTTCAACGTAAAGCGCGACCGCTCGGGAAACGTCAACCTCGAGATTTACTATCATCCCGGTCACGAGTTCAATCTCGACAAGATGATGGACTCCGCGAAGTCCGGTCTCGCGTATTACCAGAACAATTTCGGCGAGTATCAATTTGGCCAGTTTCGCGTCCTGGAATTTCCACGGTACCGCACCTTTGCTCAGTCTTTTCCGAACACCGTTCCCTACTCCGAAGAGATCGGCTTCATCGAGCGGCTCAAGAAAGCGGATGACATCGACCTGCTCTATTTCGTCACTGCCCACGAGCTGGCGCACCAATGGTGGGGTCACCAACTGGTCGGCAGCGAGACACAGGGCTCCAACATGATGAGCGAATCGCTTGCCGAGTATTCCGCCCTGAAAGTGATGGAGAAGAAGTACGGCGAAGAAATGACCCGCAAGGATTTGCGATACGAACTCGACCGCTATCTCCGTGGGCGGGCGGCGGAGACCCGGCACGAGCCGCCGCTGGCCCTGGTCCAGCGCGAGCCCTATGTCTGGTACTCAAAAGGGTCTTTGGTGATGTTCGCTTTGGCCGATTACATTGGCGAGGACAAAGTCAACCTCGCGTTGCGCAATTTCCTCGGGCAGAACCGCTACGCCAAGGGCCCATTCCCCGATACCCGCGGCTTTGTTGCCGCCCTCCGTGACCAGACCCCGCCGGAACTCCAGTACCTCATCACCGATATGTTCGAGTCCATCGTGCTGTACGACAACCGCGCGGTTTCCGCGACCTATGCGCCGACGCCCGATGGAAAGTACAAAGTCACATTGAAGGTCAGCGCGCAAAAAAAGAAAGCGGACGGCTCAGGAAACGAAACGCCCATGCCGATTCATGACCTGATCGATGTTGGCGTCTTCACCGGAACCAAAGAGCGCATGAAGCGCCTCGATCTTCACAAGGAATGGATCACCCAGGAGAACGCCACCTTCGAAATGGTGGTTTCCGAAAAGCCGTCATTGGCGGGAATCGACCCGTACAACAAGCTGATCGACCGCAACCCCGGCGACAACCTCATCGAAGTCGAAAAGAAGTAACACTCATAGCTCCCGGGCCTCTCCGGGTGGTCGGGTTCAAGTATTCGTGATCATGCTGATCCCGCAACAAAATAAGGCAGCCCTCGTCAGACATCAGCCACCGTTAACGCCCGGGGAACCTTCCCATCAATGTCTGTGAAGCCGTACTCCAGTGCGAGACGAGCGGCCACCAGGACGCTTCCCGTATGCCGGATAACATCGGGGTCTGCCGCAAGGGCCGCAACAGCACGTCCGATAAACTCGGGAGATTCTGAATTGGTGAGGTCCAGCCACTCCGCCGCCTCCATGACCTTCTCCGTCCTAACCAATCCCGGGTACAGCGACACGACGGTAACCCCGAAGGGTCGCAGCTCAACGGCCATATCTCGGGTCATCTTGTCGGTCGCGGCCTTCGAGACCCCGTAGGCGACGTTGGCGATGTGCTTCTGAGCCGCCCAGAACGAGATGTTCACAATCAGCCCGCGCCGGCTCCGGACCATGGCCAAGGCGGCGAGCTGGCTGGCCTGGTAGTGTGCGCGCACGCCCGCGCTGAACATCGCGTCCCAGCGCCACAACGGTTGTTCCCAGAAGGGTTTCGTCCAGGTAAATACTCCATTCTCGACCATACGCTCGTAGCCACCCCAAACGTTATTGACGAGGATCTCGATTCCGCGAGTTTTCCGAGCGACAAGTTCGAACGCTCCGCTCACTTCTCGATCCACCCGGTGGTCACAGCGGATACGCGTGATGCGCTGGTCATCGGACGAGTCATCCCGCACTGAGCGGCCAGTTACGAACACCTTCGCCCCATGACGAGCGAGTTCGCTTGCGATCCCTCGGCCAACACCGAAGGTCCCACCAGTCACGACGGCAACCTTGTCCTCTAGCGTTCGCATGGGCGTAAGTGTAGCGCGATCGACGCACCGCAGAACTAAAGAACATCGCTCCCCGGCACTAGGCAGGGTCGTGCTCTTAGCAGAATCGATTTAACTTTCTTTTGCAAATAGGAACGCGCCCTACGCGCGGCGATCAGTCGTAGTGCAGGGCAACGAGCGGATCGAGGTGAGCCGCGCGGCGCGCAGGCAGAAAACATGCGGCGAGTCCAACCGCTAGGAACACGATGACCACCGCGCAGAAGGTCAATGGGTCCGTGGCCGAAACACCCGAGATTTGACTTGCGAGGAAACGAGTCAGGCCCAAGCTTGCCAGTACACCGATCAGGATGCCCAGAGAAATGAGATGCAGCCCGTGCCAGAGAACCATCTTGAGAACATTCCCGTGCTGCGCGCCAAGCGCAATGCGAATGCCGATCTCGTGCGTGCGTAGCGCGACGGAATAGGCCATCACACTAAAAATGCCGATGAGCACAAGCGCCAGGCCGATGCCTGCGAAGGCGCTGATGGTGATCAGGCCAAACCGCGGCTGGACATAGGCCGCCTCGCCCAGGAAATCTTTGACCGACCCACTCTGGGTAACCGCGGCGTTCGAGTCCACGGCCCAAACCTCGCGCTGAACGCTGGGAAGCAAGGACTTCGGCGTAACGACGGTGGTTGCCATGACCATGCGATCGCCGGCCCCGGTGATGGAGTGGGGAAGGAAGGCTTCTGGCTCCACGGGCTCGACAAGGCCGCGATTTTTGAAATCGGTGATGACGCCGACGACTTCGAAATAGGCGTCATGCGGAGTCTCTGGCAACTGGTCGAAGTCGTTGAACTTGATTTTTTGGCCGAGGGGATCTTCGCTTCCGAAGTAAGCGTGAACAAAAGCTTGGTTGACAACGGCTACATGGCGGGCCGCATCGATGTCCGCTTCCGAAAGCAGTCTGCCCCTCAGCAGGCGAAGCCCAAGCGTTTGAAAGTAAGTTTCACTGCATAGGTCCACCATGGACTCCCAGTGTTGCGAGGAAGGTTGTCCCAAAACTGTGATTTCGCTGCTCACTCCGCCTAGCGGGGGGAAGTCTAACGATATCGCAGCGGTCAGCACGCCCGGCAGAGACTGGACGCGCTTGCGAACTTGTTCGAAGAAGAGCGCTTTCTTCGCGGCGTTGTCAAAGAAGTCCGAAGTTGGCGAAACACGTGCACAGAGCATACGAGCCGGATCGAAACTCAGATCAACATGGGTAAGGGTGAAGAAACCGCGCATCATCAAGCCGGCCCCCGTCAGCAAGACGATCGAGAGCGCCACTTCCGCGATCACTAGACCGCTGCGGAGTTTCCCATGGCGAATGCTGCTGCCCGTCCCCTTTCCGTTTCCGAACAAGCGCAGCGGGAGATTACCCCGAACGGCATGAAGCGCCGGTGCAAGGCCGCAGACCACTGTGGTCAGAGCGGCAATCGCCAGCGCAAAGAGGAGAACCGCTGGATTCAGTCCGATCACGGCTTCCTCGGGAACACGACCGTGGAGTAGATCTGCACTCGGACCGCGCGGAAGGATGGCTACCAGGCCTTTTAATCCGAAATAGGCCAGCAAACAGCCCGCGAAGCAGGCAGCCGCGGCGAGCATAAGACTCTCTACCAGAAGCTGGCGAATCAGTCGTCCCCGGTTGGCGCCGAGCGACGCCCGAACGGCCATCTCTCTTTCGCGCACGGTGGCCCTCGCCAGCAGCAGGTTTGCGACGTTGCCGCAGGCGATCAGGAGCAGCATGGACACGGCAGCGAGCAGCACGTACAGGGTTCCCGAAAAATCGCCAACCACGAAGTCCAGAAGCGTGCGTACAACGATCTTAAACTGCTGCGGATAAGGCCCCCCAGGGTTGGCTTGCGCAAGGCGATGCAAAATGGCGTCGACGTCCGCGGCAGCGGCTTGCAAGCTGACGCCTTTTCTTAGCCGGGCGCACACCCATATCATGTCCGGGTCTTTCACGGGAAATACGGTTCCATCGGCGCCGGGACTTAGGTCCAGGGGAAACCACAGGCTCGAGCCGTACCCGTTAAAACGTTCGGGCATAATGCCGATGAGAGTGCGCGGTTTACCGTTCAGAATGAAAGTTTGCCCCAAAATCTTTGGATTGCCCTGGAACTCCGTTTGCCAAAGCCGATAGTTCATCATGAAGACGTAAGGCGTGCCGGGCTTGCCGTCGCCGGGAGCAAAATACCTCCCGAGCAATGGCGGAACGCCGAGAAAGCTGAAGCCATTCGTGGTTACGTAGCCGCCCAGGAGACGACGCGCGCCTTTTCCATCTCGATACAGCACATTCAACTGGTAGTTTGCGACGATGTCCTCGAAAACGCGGTTTTGGTCGCGGATCGCCAGGAACTCGGGGATGGTGTAGTGGTAGCGTGCAATGTCGCGGGGAGGAGCGGCCAAATCGTGCAGGTCCAGGACCACCGCGTGCTGGAAATCGCGGTACGGAAAGGGATCGACGACCACGTTGTAAAGAACGCTGAACGTCACGGTGGTGGCGCCGATTCCGAGCGCGAGAGCGAGCACCGCAACGAAGGCAAACCCGCGGTCCTTGTGCAGGCTGCGGAAGGCATACTGAATATCGTGAAGAAAATCGTGGATATAATGCTCAAAGCGCGCTTCGCGGCAGTTTTCCTTGACTTGCTCGAGTCCACCGAATCTCAGGTTGGCGCGGCGCAGCGCCTCTGCCCGAGGCAGGCCTGAGGCCACGTAGTCCCTGACGCGTTGCTCTAAATGGAAGCGCAGCTCGGCGTCCAGGCGCTCTTCCGTGAGGCGCGTGTGGAACAAACGGCGCAGCCAGCCGGTCATGGGAGCTCCTACTCCGCCGTGCTCAAGATCAAGGCGACCGCTTCCGAAAGCCGCTCCCAATTCACCATCTCAGCGCTGAGCCGCTTGCGGCCCGCCCGCGTGAGCGTATAAAACTTCGCTTCGCGTCCGGTTTCCGATTCCTGCCACTTGGCTTGCAGCCATCCCCGGTCTTCCAACCGATGGAGAGCCGGGTACAGCGAGCCTTCCGGCACCTGAAAGAAGTCCCGGGAGATCTGCTGGATTCTCTGAGAGATGGCATAGCCGTGAATGGGGCCAAAGGCCACCACCTTGAGAATCAGCATGTCCAGCGTGCCCTTGAGGACTTCGACTTTTTCTTGTTCCATACAATCCCTAGGTGTCCTATGCTTATATACCTAGGACTCCTATATGTCAAGAGACAATAAAAATTCCTGCTCAGGGGGCGGCTCAGGAAACTTTCGCGTTATTTTTACGTCTCCTGTAGAAACGTCGTAATCCGGAGAAAGGAGCACCAGGAAAAGCGCAACACCAAGCGTCCGGGCCAAACAAAAATAGCGCCGGGACGCATGCAGGTTGATCGGAGAAAATCGAGAAGGGGTTAAACAGATCACTTCGCTTTTGGTTTGGCGGCCGGAGCGACGCGATCCCGAGGAGAAGCGCTAGCCGTCGAGGCCCGTGCTTTTCATTTAACCCCGTCTCATCTTAGTTGGCTTTGATTTTCAAATGCAACCGCGAACGCACCTCGCCTCTGCGTCACGGCCGGAGGATCCAATGAGAGCAAGCGTACGCCTTGTGTTTCTCTTTCTTTTTCTGATTGTGACTTCCAGAGTTTGCGCGCAGACCGGGCAACCCCAGAATCCTCTGGTTCCCAATGACCCGTCCCGCTTGCCGAGGCTGAGCCAGACTGTCGGCATGCGTGATCTGCTTATCCCGCCAAAAGCGGTTAAAGAACTTCAGCGGTCGCAGAACGCGCTGCGGTCAGGCGATACGCGCTCGTCGGCGCGGCATCTGGAAAGAGCTCTCAAGATTTATCCCAACTACTTGGAGGGACACAACAGTCTCGGAGCCCGCTATATCGAACTCCACGAATATGAAAAAGCGGCAGCGGAGTTTCAAAAGGCGATCGATATCGACCCGCGCGTGATGCAGCCGGTGAACAACCTCAGCGTAGCTTTTTTCCTCGAGCAGCGTTACGCGGAGGCCGAGGCCGCCGCACGACGCGCAGTCGAGCTGGATCCGCACCATCCAACCGCCCGCTATATGCTTGGCGCAATCCTCGCAACCGAGGATCGCAACCCTGCGGAAGCGATGGAAATGTTGCGCCAGACCGAGAACCAGTTTCCCGATTCGAGACTGCTCCTGGCCCAGATATGGGAACGGCGCGGCGACGTGAAGGAGGCTGAAAAGGAATTGCGAGACTATTTGGCCGCGCCGGACGCCGAGAAAAGACAAAACGTAGAGCGCTGGCTCGCGCGCCTCACACGAGAGTCAGCTGCAAACTCCGCGACTGCACCCGGAACGCCTTGACGGGCAGGCGAGACTTTATTCTTTGGAGGTGTCTGGTGTGGCAGGCCACAACCGCCATTGTCCTTGCAGGAACTGGACTACCGCCTGCTGAAAGGTAGGCTGGTAAGGTGTCGAGTGATGGTCGCCTTCACATTCAGCGGCCCTGGCGGTTGGGATTGCCTTGAGAAGCCCGGCGACCTTCTGGTTTGCGGCATCTGCCTTCCCATTGAGTATCAAGACTGGTATGTCGACTCCCTGGAAGGCATCGGCAGGCAAAGTGGTTGCGACCGCGCCGCGAATGACGGCTGCGAGCACCTTTGGATCCGCTCCCGTCACGCGCGCCGCTATGAGGTTCGCCGAGGCCAGGTGTCCGGGAACGATTTCCCCTTGCTCGAGTATCCTTGCACCCTCCTCCGCCCATACTCGAACCGTAAGAGGACGAGGTACAGACTCCGGTACCGGCCAATTTTTTGGAAACTCCAAGATGGTGTCCTCGATGGCGTAGTCGCCGATCCCGGCGAGAATGGCCGACTTCACTTGCCGTGGGCGGAGCATGAGCAATCGTGCGACCGTGCCGGCTCCCATGGAGAAGCCGAGCACGTCAGCGGCATCGAGTCTCAGGTGCTCGATGAGGGCTAGGACGTCCCGGGCCATGGCGGAATCCGCGTATGCTGTTTTCTCTCGGGGTTTGTCGGAGGCCCCGAAACCACGCATGTCCGGTAGGATGGTGCGTGCGCCTGCCGCCTGTAGCGCGCGGAAAACACCGGGCCTTCCTTCGAGAGGAGGGTTGGGAATTGGAGGGGCTCCCCCAAAGACCTCTCGGAACATCTCTTGCCGTTTTTCGAGCAACGGAACAATGCGCTCGAAGTCCCCGAACTGGCCCAGGCCATCGACTCCAAATCCATGCAATAGGATGACGGCCGGCCCGCTACCCTCGTCATGATAGGCGATCCGCGTTCCGTCAAAAGAAGGGAAACTCTTCATTCGGCACTTCCAGATGGTCCGGGCGATCAATGGTACAGGGTTCCGCCCTGGAGCGGGAATGTTAGAATTGCCGAAGCCGAAGTCAACGAGCGAAAAGAGCAAACTTACCCGAGCTAGAGTGCCTCTTATTTTGGTACGAAGGTTCTGACGGGCCATGCTTGAGAAAGATTAGCCCCGCTTTTCTAGGAGGAACGCCTTCACAGCAGGGTCTTCCGCCAGACCGATCGCGCGGTCGTAGGCGTCTCGGGCCTCACGGGTCTTCCCGAGGCGCTCAAGAAGGTGAGCGCGAACGGCCCAATACGGCTGATAATGCGACACAGTGTCCGGGTCAATCGACTCCAGAATGGCGAGTCCTGCTTCAGGTCCGTTCGCTTCCCCAACCGCAGCGGCGTATCCAGCTCGCGTGCCGAGCGCTGGCGATATGCGGATCAGCCGTTCGTAGAACAGCGTTATCGCCGCCCAGTCGGTCCGGCCGCTGCGCGCACGCTCGGCATGTACGGACTGAATTGCCGCTTCAAGCTGAAATCGGCCGGAGCGTCCTTGTTTGAACGCTTCGCTGAGATGGCGTTCCGCCTCTTCCATCAGCGGAAGCGACCATTGCCTCGGGTCCTGCTCGGAAAGAGGAATGTACCGACCATCGGGCCTCCGGCGCGCAGGGCGACGTGCTTCACAGTGCAGCATGAGAGCTAACAGGCCTTGAACCTCGGCTTCGGCGGGCATGAGCTGCCGAAGGACCCGCGCGAGCCAGATCGCTTCCTCGGTCAGATCGCGCCCGCGCTGGTCGATGCCAAACAGATCGTCCCAGCCGATCCCGAAGGCGGCGTAAATAGCTTCAAGCACAGCCCCAAGGCGCTCCGGCAGATCACGCTCTTGCGGGATGTCGAACGGAATGCCGGCGCTGCGGATTTTTGTCTTCGCGCGGAACAGGCGCTGCCCCATGGTCTTCGGTGCGATAAGGAATGCCTGCGCAATGCGCGCTGCATCCAGGCCCAATACTGTCTGCAGCATAAGAGGTGTGTGCATCGCCTGGTCGATCGCCGGGTGAGCACACACGAAGAGCAATTTGAGCCGTTCATCCGGAAAGTCAGTCGACAAGGCAGCTTCCGGCGAGCTTTCTTTGAAAAGATGAAGCGTTGGCTCGCTCGCTAACACCACTCGCTGGTGACGAATAACGTCAATGAGCGAATGCCGCGCCGCCGTCAGCAGCCACGCCTCCGGGTTTTGCGGCACGCCATCGCGGGGCCAACTCGTGAGCGCCGCCACCAATGCGTTGCCGAAGGCGTCCTCGGCGCTGGCAACATCGCGGGTGTGCGACGAGAGATACGCCACGAGCCGTCCGTACGACTCGCGAGCTACCCGCTCGATCGTGCGATGAGCGGCCTCCGGACCATTTGCACTCATTCCTTGACCCTGCGCCCGAGGTCCGGCGAAAGTAGACAAACCTCGACAGTACCGTAGGACGCAGCCGGGGAGCGTGCTGCCCAATCTAGGGCTGCGTCTAACGACGGGACTTCCTCCATGGTAAATCCTCCGGAGCTGCCCCTTCCTATCAGCATACGAGCCGTCCTGTGCATGGTGCTTTCCGTCGTTCATTCGCGCCGCAGTGCCGGTCACTGGCAATTCCAATGGGTCCCGGCGACGACGACGCCCGTGATTTGGCTTATACTCGCTCCTGAACCGAGCTTCCCGACGGTTCTTGCCGAGGACCAGCATGCGCCAGAATATGAAGATCGCTTCACGCGTGTCCCTTCTGGCCCTGGCCCTTGCCGGTAGCGCGTTCGCGCAAGCCAGCCAGGACTGGACTGAGCCGTTCCCGCCATTCCGCATCGCAGGTAACTTGTATTATGTCGGCAGCAAAGGGCTCGCAAGCTATGTGGTCGTCACACCGCAGGGCAACATCCTGATCAACAGCGATTTGGAAGCGAATGTGCCGATGATCAAGGTTAGTATCGAGAAGCTCGGATTCAAGTTCAAGGACACAAGAATTCTTCTGATCAGTCACGCGCACTGGGATCACGACGCGGGAAGCGCGATGATCAAGGAGATGACCGGTGCGACCTACATGGTGATGGATCGAGATGTTCCCGTGGTCGAATCGGGCGGCAAGGCCGATTTCCAGTACGCCAATGCCACTACTTCTCTCTATCGGCCGACAAAAGTGGATCGTGTGTTGCACGACGGCGACGAAGTAAAGCTTGGCGGCACGACACTCGTCGCGCACCTAACGCCTGGCCACACAAAAGGCTGCACCACGTGGACGATGCAGGTGACAGAGGGCGGCAAAAGCTACGATGTAGTGATCATTGGCAGTCCTAACGTGAACCCCGGCTATAAGCTCGTAAACAACACTGCTTATCCTCAGATCGCGGAAGATTACGAACGCACATTTGACGTTCTGAAGTCCTTGCCTTGTGATATTTTCCTCGGCGCCCACGGCAACTACTTCGGGCTGGAAGAGAAGTACCCGCTCTTGAACGAGCGCGGCACAAACCCGTTTATCGATCCCAGTGGCTACAAGAGGTTTATAGCTCAAAAGGAGCAGGAGTTCCGCACCGAATTGTCGAAGCAAAAACTTGCCTCCCAATGAGGGGTTGGCGTTTGCGACGAATCCGCACAGGAGTCCGCTGAATCCGGCCCCAGAGCACTTCAGTGTGCTGGCTACCCTGCAATCATGGTATTCCGCTTAGCTGCTAGGACGCTGTCGGCGCCGGAACATTGCGCGCGGCTCCGCGTGAGCCGAGCGCCGAGCGCAACAAGCGGCACCAGAGTTCCTAAGAAAGTGAGGTGATACCAAACCGGAAATTTCATCCAAAGCCCGATGTGCACAGGGACAAATGCCAGGAGGAGAATGGCCCCGAGCACCCATGGCAGGCCGGTTTTGGGCCGTGCCATCATCCCCGTTGCCGCGCCGGCAGCGAGGGACGCAACGGCACCAATAAGGAGGCGTCCGACCTTCATGGCGAGCGTGAAGCTCATCGTGGGCTCAGCTGCGGCATACCCGCTAATGCCGACGCGCAGCCCACGGTTCAGCAGCGAGACGACGAGCACCCAGAGCGCAAGCCCGACAAGCAACGCCAAAACCGATTTTTTCATAGCACCTCCTTGGTTTCATTAGTTTGATTAGACTAGTATACTCCAACTATGAAAGCGGAGCTACTCATTCTTGGCGTCCTGCACCGAGGCAATTTCCATCCCTATGAGATCAAGCGCCGCCTCCGAGCCGCGATGGTGGAGTGCTATACGGATGTGGACGTGGGGACGCTGTATTACGCGATACGACAACTCCAGAAGAACCGATTCATCGTGGCGGTTCAACGAGAGCGCGTAGCCCGCGGGGGTGTCCGCACCGTCTACGGAATTTCAGCCAGTGGCAGGCGTCGGTTTCACGAGCTTCTGCACGAGCAATTCGCGGCGGAGGGCTCGGTCGCAAAAACCCTATATGCTCCGATGCTCTTTCTGCAATTCAGCGACCTGCCCTTGATCGCCGATCTGCTGCGAACCAGGATCTCCCGCGAGACGCAGGCAATTCGCGAGATTGCCGAAATTCGGAAGCAAATGGCGCCGCTTCTCGCGACAGGCGGTCTTCATCTTCTTAAACACCTGGACCTGCAGCATCGGCTAGACCGCAAGTGGCTCCGCGAAGTGCTGACCGATGTCGAGAGAGGAACCGTAAGGGACGTGACAGACCCAGAGCGACTGGCTCGCAGACGGCGCTGAGACCCTCGAATACCGCAATTCCGATCAAGTCAAACGGAAACGATGGCAGGCATACTAGGGTGCCGATGGAAGGTTTCTATGAACGCTGTCGAGAAGGCGCTCTGGTTTATCGAAAGTCACTTTGCCGGCGAGATTACGCTCGAAGAGATCGCGAAGACGGCTGGGGTATCGCGATTCCACATGACCCGCGCGTTTGGTACGGCGACAGGTTTCTCGATCATGCGCTACGTACGGGGCCGCCGATTAACGGAAGCCGCTAAGGCTCTATCGCGCGGCACACCGGATATTTTGTCTGTCGCTCTCGATGCGGAGTATGGTTCGCACGAGGCCTTTACCCGCGCGTTCCGAGACGAGTTCGGTATGACGCCCGAAATGATTCGCGCGCTGAGGCATCTGAAGAAAATCGACGTGGTCGAGCCAATCAAAATGGATGAAGCATTGCTCATCAAGCTCGAACCCCCGCGTCTGGGGAGCGGTAGGCGGTTGCTCATCGCGGGAATAGGAGCGCGTTACACTTGCGACGCGAGCGCCGGGATACCCTCGCGATGGAGTTGGTTCGCATTGTGAACTCCGGGTGCATTGACGTCCAGACCCAGAAGGCGGCAGCCACTCTCTCCGCAAGGTATAGTGCGTACCCACCCGAACCGGAGCCCACTTCGAGCGGCGACGAATTGGGCTTCAAGTCAAGCAGTTGTGGGATTTCCCTGGACTCTTCGGTCGAGACCCAGCTCGTTTGTCCAAAATCCTCGCCGTAGGTTTCCATGCGTACCTGTCGGTAGATTTCAGATCCGTAGTTCGCATATGCACTGTCGTAGAGATCTACTCTCGCTGACATCGTGACCCGCCTCCGCAGGCGGATGGACCAGCTTAGCTCACATTAGACTGCCAACTCGGGAATTTGTGCACTTCTGGTCTGCGTCTCGCGCTGAACCTCCGGATATTGCGCAGAAATCCATTGTCGGCCAAGGTTAACGGGCCTGATCGAGGATGCGTGCTCTGCTTGTAACCCTCTCGCGTGCAGCTGCATCCACTTGACTGGTCGTTGCCCAGCGAAATCGGGACGCTAGCACCACTTCAGGGCAGTAGCGGAGCGCGTGGGCGTCTGTTCAAGAGAAAAAGCGGTCGATGTTTACACTAGCTGATGAAGGAGGGCATAACCTATGGCACGTAGAATAGCTTATTGGGTGAGCACCGGCCTCGTGGCGGTACCCTCGCTCTTTGCCGCATTCGCTTACCTGTCGGGCAGTCCCCAGGCGGTTGAGGGATTCGCGCACGTAGGATATCCGCAGCAACTGCGTATCATTCTAGGGATCGCTAAACCCCTTGGCGCCCTCGCCCTGGTCGTTCCCGGTTTGGCTAGACTCAAGGAGTGGGCCTATGCCGGATTCACTTTCGCGTGGATCTCCGCCTTTGTTGCGCACTATTTGGCGAAAGATGGCCCGGTGGCGTTCTCGCCGCTAGTGTTGTTGTTGATCCTCATCATCTCTTATCTGACCCGTCCGGCAAGCCGCCAGTTGCAGGACCCTGTCGCGCTCGCCGAACCAAACCAGACATCGTGACTTGTACCTTGACGGCCTCACGTTCCCGTCGCTCGGGTCGCGGCTCCAACTCTGGCCCAAGAGTTCTTGCGAGATCGCTCGCGGAAATGCCGCCGAATCATGGCACGCAGTGCGTGGAGTACAGATGAACCGTCATTCTTGCGCCAGACCATGCACAAGGGAATCGCCGGCGGTTTGGGAGTCAAGCGGCGCAGTACCAGGTCAGACTGGTAGCGCTGGAAGTGCTCCGGAACAATGGATACACCGATTCCCGCCGCGACGAGGTCGAGAATGCTTTGCGCGCGATCCGACTGTTTGACCACCTGGGGTTCAAATCCCACCGAGCGGCAGATGCGCAGCAGGAGCTCATGAGTCGCGGGCGCCGCGGATCTCTTGAAGATGATGAACTGTTCCTGCTCGAGCTTGGCAAGCGGGATGCTACGCAGTTTCGCCAAGGGGTGTTCGCGCGCGAGCGCGAGCCGCAGTTCAACGTGCATCACTGGTTCGAGCGCGAACTCGCGTCCCGATTCAGCTTCAGCTTTGGGGACCAATGCCAGATCAATTTGATTGTCCAGGAGTGCTTCGAGCTGCATTCGCGGGACCATCTCGAGGAAGTCCACGTCCACCAAAGGGAACTTCTGTCTGAAGGTGCGGATGATCCGCGGCAGAAACAGACCGCCGAGAGGACTCAGAAAGGCAATGGTGAGATGTCCGGCTTTCCCCGTATCTGCGGCCTTAGCGAGCCTGGCCGCCCGTTGGGCGTGCGAAAGTATTTTTTTTGCCTCCGCCAAGAAGTACTCTCCGGCGGGCGTGAGTTTCAGTTTCTTGTGACCGCGATCGAATAGGGCTGTCCCAATCTCGTTCTCGAGGTCGCGAATCTGCCTGCTGAGCGGAGGCTGCGATACGTGCAGATGCTTGGCAGCCTGGGTGATGTTCAGCGCCTCGGCGGCGGCAACGAAGTATCGTAGGTGGCGGAGTTCCATAAGAACAATTGTGCTCGCGATTCATACCTATTAGGTATGCGGCACCCACCAAGAGAGTATTGGCTGGTGTGCCGCCGCGTGTCTTAGATTTTACGCTTTGGGTGATCGACGAACTCGCGCATGGTGAAACGAATGAAGATTCCTGAGACCGATACGGATGTTCTGATCGTTGGTGCCGGACCTGTCGGGCTGTTTCTCGCCAACGAATGCGCTCGACGCGGTTTGAGGTGGCGGCTCGTGGAGGCGCGCTCGGGCCAGTCGGAGCATTCGAAAGCCCTGGCAATCTTCCCTCGGACGCTCGAAGTCTTCGACATGGCGGGTATTGCCGCTCCCTTCCTTGAAGCGGCCAATCGCGTCACCCGGGTTGCCGTGGTGGCCCACAATCGGCACCTCGCACGCATACGCTTTATGCCCAAGGAGACTCCTTATCCCTTCGTGGCGATGGTGCCGCAAGACGTGACCGAGAAACTTCTGTCAGCGGAGTTGCGTCGGAAGGACGGAGCGGTCGAATACGACACAACGTTTGTTTCCGCGGTCCAGCACGATGGTTGCGTGAGCGCAGCTCTTGACCAGAAGGGCAAGCCGATAGAGCTTACCGCCGCGTTTGTTGTTGGTTGCGATGGTGCACACAGCGCGGTGCGGCACCTTTTGAACCTTTCTTTTGAGGGAGCACAATACGAGGCTCTGTTCATGCTGGCTGACGTCGAAACGAACGAGGCCCTGCCCGCCGACGAACTGCAACTTTGCCCAAGCGAGTTTGGCCCACTGGCAATCTTCCCGATGAGCAAGGCTCGTCGGCGGATTGTTGCGACAGTCGACGGGCCCGAAGGAGACGTCCCGTCGCTCGAACTGGTACGGAGAACGCTCGAGCAGCGCGCCCCTGCCGCAATTAAAGTGCTCTCGATGCGCTGGAGCAGCTATTTCCGGGTCCACCACCGGCAGGTAGGGAGACTGCGCGTGGGACGAATGTTCATCGCCGGCGACGCGGCCCATATTCACAGCCCTTTTGGGGGACAGGGTATGAATACCGGGCTGCAAGATGTTTGGAACCTGTCCTGGAAGCTTGTTCTTGCGGTGCGCGGCCGCGGCAATGAGGAATTGCTTGACAGCTACACTGCTGAGCGCCGGCCGGTAATCAAGAGTGTGATCGAGACGACAGATCGGCTGACGAGGGTGATGGGAACGCCGAGCAAGCTCGCGCAAGCACTGCGCGACACCATCATTCCGGTGGTCTCCCGCCTCACCGCGTTCCAACACCGGTTCATACAGAATCTTTCCGAACTCGGCATCGCGTATGGCGGAAGCCCGATCGTTGCGGGAACCGGGAAGCGGTATTTCGATGAATCGCTCCGCGGCGGCGAGGGCATCGGCAACCGCTTCCTTCTCGTGCTCGGAGAAAATGCCGGCGCATCGATGAAAGCAGACGCCCAGCGGCTCTGCGAATCATCGGACGGTCTCGTTGAGCTTCGGGCAGCGCGACACCCCGGGATTGCCTTTGTTCGGCCGGATGGCTATGTTGCTCTGACTGACGACGGCCGTGACGCGACCGCAGCTCTGGAGTCGGTGCGTTCGCTTTTAAAGCGACAAACAAACTAGCGAAATTCCCCTGCCCACTTCCAGGAGTCTGAATTCTACGGGAAATTCCGATGACGAACGGGGTTGTCGTATGGTGTTAGGCACCCGGGAAGCTCCCTGTTAGTTTTGATAGTTGCCCAAGTGCTGGATGGCCTCGAAACCTTGGAAATGATCCTGGGCGGTCGACCTCCTGGAGGCGTCGCATGTCTTTTCGCTCTGTCTTTATCGCCGTGGTTATTGCATTCGCGCTGATCTTGGCGGCACTGCTGCTCAACCGCGCCCGGCCGAAAGTGGAGACGGAACAACCGACGGCGGAGTTGGTCCGCGCCACCGGAAAGTGCGCCGAATGTCACGGGCGAACCCAATACTCGGTGGTGCACGAGTATGAGTTGAGCATGCACGCGCGAAAGGGCGTGAATTGCTTGGATTGCCACCAGCCTGCGGCAGGGCAGGAGAAGAAGGATCACCACGGTTTCGTAATCTCCAGCAAGCTGACCGCGGGTAACTGCCGCGGCTGCCACGAGAACATTTATCAGCAATTCCTGCGCAGCCGCCACGCAGCGCCCGCGTGGGCTGCGGTCCATGGCGAGCAAGGGCTCACCCCCGAACAGGTGAATTTTTCGGAGACCTATCAACCGGGAGGTACCCGTCGCCCGCCCAACCCATTGGCTCAATTGGAAGGAACGTCGGCGAAAACCAGCGGATGTGAGCAGTGCCATAGCGTAGGAAGACCGAACGCTGATGGCACGATCGGAAACTGCACAGTCTGTCACACACGGCACACCAGTTCGGTTCGCATCGCCCGGCTCCCAAGCACCTGTGCGCAATGTCACATGGGTCCGGATCATTCCCAGATTGAAATCTATACCGAGTCTCGCCACGGAGTGCTGTTTCAAGCCCAAGGACATCTGCTGAACCTCGATGCACCGCCGGCAACCTTGACCACGCGGGACATGTTCGTTCCCACCTGCGCGACCTGCCATATGAGTGGCATTAACGGACTGGGCGTTACTCACGACCCCTCGGAACGTCTGTCCTACTACCTGGCGGACATGATCACCGAAAGGCGGCCGAACTATGCCGCCGCGCAAGCCAAAATGAAACAGGTATGCTTGCAGTGTCACGCGCCAGAGCTTGTTGATCGCGTTTACAGCCAAGCTGAGCAGGTTGTGCAATCGACGAATCAACGCGTCCGGACCGCGCAGGACATTGTGAACGGGCTTCGCAAAGACGGCATCCTGACGGGTCCTCCTTTTTCGCACCCGATCGATTTTGTGTTTTTCAATCTGTGGCATTACGACGGGCGCACCAGCAAGCACGGTGCTTTTATGGGTGGAGCTGATTTCGTCCAATGGCACGGCAATTATCCAATGCTCGAGAAGACCGCTGAACTGAAAGCGATGGCGGAAGAACTCAGGAGACAACATGGCCGGGGCAAATGAACGCTGGTGGCGTCAGCCCGAGTTGTGGGTGGAAGCCTTCGCCATCTTGAATATCGGCTTTTTGGCCTTCGATATTTACATCGCTCACTCGGTCAACCAATTCCGCAACCGCGCGGAGTATATCCCGTTGCTGTTCTCGGCTACGGCGCCCTTGTTTCTTATTTTTGCCCTGACGCAAAGGAAACGGCGCCGAATCCTATGGAAGATTTTAGGGCACGTTGTCGGATGGTCGGCGATCGTAATCGGATTGACGGGCATGATCTTGCACCTCGAAAGCAGCTTCTTTTACGAGCGCACCATACGAAGCCTCACCTACGCGGCCCCGTTCGCCGCACCTCTGGCTTATACCGGTCTCGGATTCCTCTTGGTCATGAATCGTATGGTCGATTCAGAATCGGTCGAATGGGCGCGATGGGTGTTGCTGTTCACGGTGGGCGGGTTTGTTGGCAATTTCGTTTTTAGTCTGACCGACCATGCTCAAAACGGATTCTACTTCGCTGTCGAATGGGTCCCCGTCGGGGCTAGTGCGGTGGCAATCGGTTTCCTTTGCGTTCCGCTGCTCATGCGAGTCTCGCGAACATTTATCAACGCTAGCGCTGCGGTTCTGATCCTTGAGGCCGGTGTAGGCCTTTGGGGTTTTGTGCTGCACTCCTTGCACAATCTCCGCGGGCCTTCGGTCGACGCGCTCAACAATTTCATCTATGGGGCTCCACCGATGGCCCCACTGCTTTTCCCCAACCTCATGGTGCTCGGAATGATTGGGCTATGGCAATTGCGACACAGTGATGGCTCGGAGGGTTTAGTTGCTGCGACCGAGAGCATATGAGCATCGGCGAACTACAGGTATCGTCCGAGAGGCAGCGACGAACGCGAAACTGCCCTTTGTAGGCGAACCCCAGCGATGATCTGTTCGTGCTCACGCGCGTCACCCTCATGGCGCGAGCAGAAATAACATCCGGGTGCGATCCGTGCCCTCCATTACCTGGTCGATTCGCCTCGCTACCGCGCCTCTTCTTCAGACCGTTCACCTTTGAATCTTCAACGATCCATCGGCAAGCGTTTGGCTGGTGTCGGATGACCGGCAAACCGTCAATCAAGAAGTCGACCGGCTCGCCTGAAATGTGCGGAAAAACAATTCGCGGTCCGGGCGGACCGCGGCAATCGGCCAGCCCGCGCTGAGGCCGCCGTCTACCACCAGGTTGTGTCCTGTCACCAGACGCGATCGATCGCTGGCCAGGAACAGGGCTGCTTGCGCGATATCATCGACGCGCCCGACAGTGGGCAACGGTTGCCATCTCGGCAGGACCGCAGCAATGGCGGCCTCGGCATATTCGGGATGTTCGTCGGCCTCGTCGGGTGTCATGCTTCCGTACTTGCCGAAAGCGCCAGTGACAGTCATGCCGGGCGAAATGCTGTTCACCCGAATTCCCTTTTCGCCAAGCTCGACCGCAGCGCACCGCGTGAGGTGAATCGAGGCCGCCTTGGCGGCCGAATAGTAGTGCCCTCCCAGCCCGGCGCGGATTCCGTTGACGCTCGCGACGTTGATGATGCTGCCCGCTCCCTGCGCCGCCATAGCCCGCGTCGCATACTTCATCCCAGCGAGGACGGCGCGCAGGTGCACGGCGATCACCGCGTCGAACTGCTCGAGATCAACGTCGGCTATGGTGACAAACTGTGACGGCATCCCGGCGTTGTTCATCAAGCAATCGAGGCGGCCAAAGCGGTCTACGGCAAGATCGATCATCGCCTTCACATCGGCTTCGACCGAGACATCCGTGCGTATGAACCTGGCAGCCTCCCCGAGCATTTGCGCAAGTCTCTCGCCCCGCTCCTTGCGTCGGCCGGCAATCACGACCCTGGCGCCTTCGGCGACGAAAACTTCGGCGGTGCGGGCGCCGATGCCACTTGTGCCACCTGTGATAACCGCGACTTTTCCTTCGAGTGCCAGCATAACCACCGGCTGCTCTCTGAGGCCGGATAAGGGAATCGGGCCTTAGATCCTTCCTGGGAATTTGCATCTGGCAGCAACCATCAACGGACTCTAACACCTCGCCGGCGCCAGTTCCAGAGTCGCGGGCAAACCCCAGTGTTAATGGTGTGTTCGCACACGAAGCGATAAAATTATACCTGCGCCGACCTTACCCTTTGCCCACAGCATGGATTCCAATTGAGAAAGGGGAAACCGATGGCTTCCACAGTTCCAGCAGGTGCCGCAAAGCCGATTGATTCCAGACAACCATTGTCCCAGGAAGAGTTGCGTAAGATGCAGGCCTACTGGCGGGCCGCGAATTACCTCTCGGTCGGGCAAATCTATCTGTACGCCAATCCGCTGTTACAGGAGCCGCTGAAGCTCGAACACATTAAGCCACGCCTTTTAGGGCATTGGGGCACTACACCCGGGCTGAATTTCATCTATGTCCATTTCAATCGACTGATCAAAAAGTACGATCTAAACGTCATCTATGTAACCGGTCCGGGTCATGGCGGGCCCGGGCTTGTCGCTAATACTTATCTCGAGGGCACTTACAGCGAAATCTATCCGCACGTTTCGCCGACCGTCGACGGCCTGCGCCGGCTCTTCAAACAATTTTCATTTCCTGGGGGCATCCCGAGCCACGTCGCTCCCGAAACGCCGGGCTCCATCCATGAAGGCGGCGAGCTGGGATACTCGATTGCGCACGCCTACGGCGCCGCTTTCGATAATCCGGACCTGTTGGTCTGTTGCGTTGTGGGAGACGGAGAAGCCGAAACCGGGCCACTGGCTGCCAGCTGGCACTCCAACAAGTTCCTGAATCCGGCGCGCGATGGCGCAGTGCTGCCGATCTTGCACCTTAACGGCTACAAAATCGCTAATCCGACGGTGCTGGGCCGCCTCGGCGATGCACAGCTGACGGAGCTCTTCTCCGGTTACGGATACAAGCCTTACTTTGTAGAAGGCCACGAGCCGGAGCGCATGCACCAACTCATGGCCGCCACGCTCGATAGCATCGTTACCGAAATTCAAGCGATTCAGCAGAATGCTCGTGCCGGCCAAGCGGATCGCGCGCCCATCTGGCCGATGATCGTCCTGCGCTCACCCAAGGGCTGGACCGGGCCGAAGATGGTCGATGGGAAGCCGGTGGAAGGCACTTGGCGCGCGCACCAAGTCCCCGTTACGGACCTCTCCAAGCCCGGGCACTTGAAAATTCTGGAAGACTGGATGAAGGGCTACCAACCCAAGGAGCTCTTCGACGAACAGGGCAGGCTGACTCCAGAACTGCATGATTTGGCCCCGCAAGGCAATCGCCGGATGGGTGCAAACCCCCACGCGAATGGCGGAATTCTTCTGAAGGACCTCGTCATGCCGGATTTTCGTCGATACGCCTTCGAAGTGACCAAGCCCGGCACGCAAGTCGCAGAAGCGACTCGCATATTGGGAGAACTGCTGAGAGATGTCATGAAACTCAACGCTTCTACGCGAAATTTTCGCGTCTTTGGACCTGATGAGACTGCCTCCAATCGCCTGGACGCATTGTACGAGGTCACCTCCAAGGTCACCATGGAACCGATTGAGCCCACCGACGAACATCTCTCGAGAGACGGCCGCGTGATGGAGGTTTTGAGCGAGCACATGTGCCAAGGCTGGCTGGAAGGCTACCTCCTGACGGGGCGTCATGGTTTTTTTTCGTGCTACGAAGCGTTCATCCACATTGTGGATTCGATGTTCAATCAACACGCCAAATGGCTAAAAGTCACAAGAGCGATACCTTGGCGGCGTCCCATCGCTTCCCTCAATTACCTTCTTACCTCACACGTGTGGCGGCAAGACCACAACGGCTTCACCCACCAGGATCCCGGGTTCATCGATCACGTGGTGAACAAGAAAGCCGACATCGTCCGCGTCTATCTGCCGCCGGACGCAAACACGCTGCTCTCCGTAGCCGACCACTGCCTGCGCAGCCGCAATTATGTAAATGTGATCGTCGCCGGTAAGCAACCAGGTCTGCAGTGGCTCGACATGAAATCAGCCATCGAGCATTGCACCAACGGCATTGGGATTTGGCAGTGGGCCTCGACCGACCAAAACACGGAACCGGATGTGGTGATGGCTTGCGCAGGCGATATCCCAACGCTAGAGACTCTCGCCGCCGTGGATCTCCTGCGTCAACATTTTCCTGACGTCAAGATTCGTGTTGTCAATGTCATCGACCTGATGACCATCCAGCCCTCCACCGAACATCCTCACGGCCTTTCTGACCGCGAGTTCGACTCGCTATTCACCGTCGATAAGCCGGTCATTTTCGCGTACCACGGCTATCCCTGGCTGATTCATCGGCTGACCTATCGCCGCACGAATCATGACAATTTTCACGTCCGCGGCTACAAAGAAGAGGGGACCACCACAACTCCATTCGATATGACCGTGCTCAACGACCTCGACCGCTTTCATCTCGCCGGCGACGTTGTTGACCGTGTCCCTCGCCTGCAGCGCGTCGGCGCGCATTTCAAGCAATTTCTGCGCAACAAACTCGTCGAGCACACGAGTTACATTTGCCAGCACGGGGACGACCTGCCCGAGATTCGCGATTGGAAATGGCCTTACTGAACTCGACCGATGAAAATCCTTGTACTCAACTCCGGGTCGAGCAGCCAGAAGAGCAACCTCTACGAAATTGGCCCTGATTTACCGGCAACTCCGCCTGTTGCGCTCTGGGAAGGCAGGATCGAATGGGACGGGGATGACGCAGAAACTCGCGTGCGCACCTCCCGCGGCGCAACTCTCGAGAACCGCGTGAAGGTTGCGTCGCGCGCGCAAACGATCGAGCGGCTGCTGGACACCTTATGGAAGGGAAGTGCGAGCGTCCTTTCTTCTCCCAAAGAAGTTGACGTCGCGGGCCACCGCGTCGTGCACGGCGGCGAAACATTTAAACAGCCGACTCTGATCACCTCGCAGGTAAAATCCGCAATCGCAGGCATGTCTGCTTTTGCGCCTCTGCACAATCGTGCCGAACTCCAGGGGATCGAAATCGTCGAACAAGCGATTGGCGCCATTCCTCAAGTCGCGGTCTTCGATACCAGCTTTCACAGCAACCTGCCGGAAGCCGCCGCAGTTTACCCCGGTCCGTATGAGTGGCTGTCGCGAGGAATTCGCCGTTACGGCTTCCACGGAATTAACCATCAATACTGCGGGGAGCGAGCCGCCGAACTCCTCGGCCGCGACCTTAATTCTCTCAAGCTCATCACTTGCCACCTGGGAAACGGTTGCTCCTTGGCCGCGATTCAATACGGCCGCAGCGTCGACACCACCATGGGATTCACTCCCCTCGACGGGCTCATGATGGGTACGCGTTCCGGCGCCGTCGATCCAGGCGTCCTTACGTTCCTGATGCGCCAGGACGGCTTAAGCAGCCAGCAGCTCGACGACCTGCTGAACAAAAAGTCCGGCCTCCTCGGAATCTCAGGAATTTCCAGCGACATGAGGCAGATCATCAAGGAGATGAAAGCCGGCAACGCGCGCGCGAAGCTGGCTTTTGACATTTTCGTTCATCGCTTGCAGTCCGGTATCGGCGCGATGATCGCCGTCCTCGGAGGACTCGATGCACTCGTGTTTTCCGCCGGAATCGGTGAAAATTCACCGGAGGTGCGTGCTGCCGCCTGTGCCACGCTCGGCTTTGCCTGCCTGAACCTCGACAGCTCCAAAAACACGCAAACCTCGGGAGATCAAGACATCTCTTTAGCGGGTTCCCCAGTCCGCGTTTTGGTGATTCGCGCTCAAGAGGACTGGGCCATCGCCAAAGAGTGCTGGCGTATGGTGCCCGCAAAAACGCACGGCCAGGCGGGGGCGCGATAGCGCGCTGGTCGTATGCCGGGCATGTTCAGCAGCTAGGAGGTGCAAGTCCTCTACCCAACCTGATGGAGGTGAAGGGTTAGCGATGACGCAAGGGCTATCACCGCAAGGGAGGTCTGAAGGAAGCGTCAAGCAAATGTGCGAGTCGATGAACAAGAACCGAATATAAGGCGTGAGCGTCGGACGAGCGGGCGACTTACTGCGAAGTCCACAATCCATCAAGGATGCGAAGCGTAGATTCGGCGACTGTGCACAGAAAGCAGCTGGAATTACCCCGGGAGATCTGTCCTGTGTCGCTTCGGCGACTGAGAGAGCCGAGAGGCAATCTGACCGCAGGGCAGAAGTCAGCAGAGGGTGTAGTAGATCACGCCGTCGGCAAAGCTAATGAGGCACTCCAATACCGAAAGGTGGAGCCAACGGATAGGCCGAGCCGGGAACGGTGATTGAAGACCCGAACGAGAGGAGAGGCGAGTAGGACATGGATCTCAAGCGCGACAAGCGGCAGAACATCCAAAAGGAATTGGACTTCTCATCCGAGCAGACAGGTGAAGCCCGTCAAGCCGGAAGGGAAGAGACCGAATCGCGTCAGGCGATGCATGAACCCGAAAGCCCAGCTAATACCATCCGACTCATGGAGGAAGTATGTGAGCGAGAAAATTTGCTGGAGGCATTACGGCGGGTGAAGGGAAACAAGGGTAGCGCTGGGATCGACGGGATGACTGTCGGCCAACTCAGTGGCTACCTGAAGGAGCACTGGCTCACCATCCGGGAACAACTGCTGAACGGGACCTATAAACCGCAGCCGGTAAGGCGCGTGGAAATCGAGAAGCCGGACGGAGGAGGGATGCGAAAGCTTGGTATCCCAACTACGCTCGATCGATTTCTCCAGCAAGCGGTGATGCAGGTTCTGCAGCGGCGGTGGGACCGAACGTTTTCCGATCACAGCTACGGTTTTCGACCGGGACGATCCGCGCATCAAGCAGTAACCCAAGCACAGCTATACCTTGCGGAAGGTTACGGCTGGGTGATCGATCTCGACTTAGAAAAATTTTTCGATCGAGTCAATCACGACAAATTGATGGGGCAGGTCGCGAAACGTGTCGACGACAAGCGGCTGTTAAAACTCATCCGGGCGTTCTTGAACGCGGGGGTGATGGAGAACGGGTTAGTCAGTCCAAGCGTGGAGGGGACTCCGCAAGGGGGCCCAATCACGCCCCGTACACAAAAGGCAATTTCCAGTTTGAAAGAACAGTTGCGGGGTGGCGAGAAAGGTACACATTGCTTGATCTCCGTCGTAAATAGTAATACAGTTATGTCAAATGACCCGTTCGACAAAGATGGAGAAGGCTCGCCAGCTGAATGCCGCTCGCGGCCTGTTGCAACGTCAAATCGCGCTTCCCGAAGCAGTGCGTCGGTTGTCGCACGAGTTCGACTTGTCAGAGCGCCAAGCATATCGCTACCTGCAAGAAGCTTCCCAACTCGGTCGACCGATCGAAGTTCCCGAAGCCACTGTGCCAATTACCTTGAAGCTTCCGCCGCGAACCGTGGAGCTGCTGCGCAAATACGCGAGAAGCAGTGGTCTGACCATTGGAGCGATTGTAGCCAGCGCATTAAATGCATTTCTGCGCGCTCTAAGAAGGCATGGCTGAACCGCGTCAAAATCGCGGCGCATTTCAAATTGAAGTCTCTTATTTGTTTGATCGCTTACTCGAGCCGAAACTCGCGCAGGCTTACGAGCTGCTGGTGCCATGTCGCGAGCACCCCGTCGGGATGAAGGAGTTCGACGATGAAGATGGCGGCAATCTACGCAAGAGTGTCGTCCGAGCAGCAACACGAGGAGAACACGATCGCGAGCCAGACGGCGTCGCTGATCGAGTTCGCCAGGAGCCACGATCTGGAGGTACCCAAAGAGTGGGTGTTCGAAGATGAAGGCTACAGTGGAGCCACGCTGGAGCGGCCAGGCTTGGAGTGCGTGCGAGACCTCGCCGCTGAAGGGCACATCCAAGTGGTGCTCGCGTATTCCCCTGACCGCTTGAGCCGCAAGTATGCGTACCAGATTCTGTTGATCGAGGAGTTCGCTCGCCACGGGGTCGAGACGGTGTTCGTGAAGTCGCCACAAGGCGACAGCGCGGAAGATCAACTTCTTGTGCAGTTCCAAGGGATGATCGCTGAATATGAACGAGCGCAGATCCTGGAACGTTCGCGTCGCGGTAAACGACACCGGGCGCAAGCCGGTGAGGTGAGCGTAATGAGCGGCGCTCCCTATGGATACCGTTACATCCTTAAGACTGACGAGCTGCCCGCCGCGTATGTTGTCGATGAAGCCGAGGCCCGTGTAGTACGGCGCGTCTATCAGATGTACACCATCGAGGGACTCAGCATCGGGGAGATCACGCGTCAGCTCAACAGCGAAGGCGTTCCGGCTCGCAGAGCAAGTCGCTGGGAACGCTCGGTCGTGTGGGGCGTCCTGCGTAACCCTGCCTATCGCGGCGTCGCCTGCTTCGGTAAGACCCGCATCTCTGCGCGCACACGCGTTATGCGCCCACAGCGTCGAAGGGGTACAACTACGCCCAGCACCACAGCAGGCCACCAACGCCCTCGGGAAGAATGGATCGAGATCCCCGTGCCCGCCTTGGTGACAGAAGAAAGCTTTGCCCGTGCCCAAGAGCTGCTGTACCAGAACAAGATACGATCGCGCCGGCGCACCATCACGCCAAGTGTTGTGCAGGGGCTGGTCAGCTGTGCGAAGTGTGGTTATGCCCTGTCGCGAACATCGACGCAAACCAGCGTACGTAAGATTCACTACTACAAATGCATTGGGTCCGATAGCTGGCGTAAACTCGGCGGACCAGTTTGCGATAACAACCGCTTAATCCGACAAGAACTCCTCGATCAGATCGTCTGGACTGAGGTGATCCGCCTGCTGGAAGAACCTGCTTTGATACGCCAGGAACTTGATCGTCGGCTGGAAGCAGCGCGTACTTCCGATCCAACCGCAAAACGTGAGCAGAGTCTGCAGAGGGAGTTGACTCATGTTGGCAAAGGTATCGAACGACTTCTCACCGCTTATCAGGAAGAACTCTTGTCGCTTGAGCAGTTGCGTGAACGTATGCCTGCACTGCGTCATCGCCAACAGACACTCAGTGCTGAGCTGCAGGCGATTACCGACCAGACTAATGATCGCGCTGCATTCCTGCGCTTGGCAGAGACTCTCACAGCATTCCTTGCTCGCTTGCGCAGCGCGGCGGAAACGCTTAGTGTCATTGAACGCCAGAAAATCGTGCGACTCCTGGTTAAAGACGTTTTGGTTGGCGAGGATACCATGACCATTCGTCACAGCATTCCGATCCCTTCAGGTTCGCCCCAAAACGGAGGATCCGACGACCCAAACGGTCAAAATTACCTTTTGTGTAAGCGGCGTGACCACCCCACCTTGCGGAGTTCCGCAAGTATTCTTGCCCCCTCCTGTCAGTCGCCGATTTCCTTTCTCGTCCCGCTCCTCAACCGGAACTTTCAGCCACATCTTCAGCAGATGCAACACGTCTCGGTCGACGATTCGTCGGACAATGCTTCGAAGCAGTTCCCGATGCGGAATTTTGTCGAAGTACTTGGATAAATCAGCGTCTACGACATCGGTGTAGCCTTCGCAGAGTAGCTCGTGTACTTTCTTGATTGCATCGTGTGCGCTTCGCTTCGGTCGGTAACCATAGGCTTCGGGTTCCAGATCCGCTTCGAAGATCGGCTCCAGCACCAGCTTCGCGGCAGTCTGCACCGTTCGATCCCGGATAGTGGGAATTCCGAGCGGGCGCTGACCGCCTCCGGGTTTATCAATCATCACCCGGCGCACTGGTTGTGGTTTGTACGTCTTGTCGCGTAGTTCTTTCCTGATGCCTTCGAGCCACTTCTCCAAATCTCCCGCCTCGATCATCTCGTAGGTTTGCCCATCCACTCCAGGCGCACCGTAGTTGGTTTTCACCTGGTGGTAGGCATGAGCAAGAATGTCCTCGCGATAGATCTTGTCGTAGAGCAGGTAAAAGCGGTACGTCGGCTCTGCCTTGGCCTTCGAATATAGCTTTCGCTGAAGCGTCCGGATCTTTAGTGGTGTTTGCAGGCTCATCGCCAATCACCTCTCCTCTTCTTCTTTGAAAGCGCACCATGAAGTGAGGGCCCTTTGCTCCGTCGGCATTACCCGACATCACCGCTCCTATGGCCCTCTCGGACTCCCGGTCCCGGCCGTCACCCTTGAAGATGACGTTGGAGGAGCGAACCTCCACCGCTCCCGGGCCTCCCCTTATTGCCCAGATCGCCTTCCTGGCATGCTGTGCTCATTACCCCGGCGGATCAGAACAGGTGCACGTGTCGGTTCCTTCCCTGTCCTACGCGGCCTTCCCCATAATTCGGGCGGGTCGGCATCCACGACTTCACTTTCGAGGCCTGCTCGAGCTTCACGCGTGTTACGGCCTGCCAGGTTGCTCACCCACCAAAAGTGGGCTTGGTTACGAGGCATCGACCCATCCGGCCGCTCAGTGAGCTTCCGGCAGGATCGCTCGTCAGCTACCATGTCAACCGATGACTACATGGGTGGCTCCTTCCTCCACTGGTGATCTGCGCCGTTGGGGCGCGCCGAATAATGCGGGCTAGAGGCTTGGTGGTTCTCCCGGCTTGCGCAGTGTCGGTCTTTCTGGATTCGCCCCAGGGGAAGGAGGTGTAA
>DATAIH010000058.1:0-66421 GCA_036262755.1 Candidatus Acidiferrum sp. | reverse complement strand
GCGCCGGCGACCAAGAGCGGCTATACGTTTAACGCTGCCGGGACTCTCCTTGTCGGCACGGTGTACAACGGCTTCGAAGTGGCTGCCTGGCCAAACACGGTGCAAACCACAGGCGTACGCGGCTTTTGCGACGATCAGACTGGCGTGCTCAAGTTCATTAGCCCATCCCCTGTTCCCATGCCGGTGGCTGTGGGATCTTGTGCTGGAGTAGTCACAGCTCCTGGAGTCTCGGGTCCCGTCGGCAACTAAATTCTTACCTAGCTTTCTGGATGAAAGGGAGGAAGCCTCGCTTCCTCCTTTTTTTTGCAGGGACTGCCGTTTCGGGCTAGAAGCCACAAAGCCTGGAAATGAACTACTTGAGTGGCATAGTACGAGTGGTTCTTGCGTTGGCATCTTGCGTGCTCCCTCTGGTAGTAGGTTTAGACAGACAGAAGCCCCGCAGGAGTCCCCAGGGTCGCCGCTGTTTCCGGCTTCGCGGGCAACTAATTCTCGGGCTTAGGCAGGGGTGACTTGGTCTCGACCGGAGTTGGTTGGGGACTGCTTCAGCCCTGAGGGTCCTGCTCCGGCGCGCAGGAGCCTGGAATTTAGAACGGTGTCGTAGGAATGGTTGTTCCCTTGGCATTTTGCGTGCACTGCTGATGTGGGTAGTGCTGAGGTTAGGGCGGTTTTAGAGGCGATCTTCGTGGGACAAGGACAATGAGCAAGCAACGAGGCTTCTCTCTGATTGAATTGCTGATCGTCGTGGCGATTATTTTGATTATCGCCGCCATCGCTATTCCTAACTTGCTGCGTGCGAAGATCGCGGCAAACGAGTCTTCTGCGGTCTCCTCTCTTCGCACCATCAATACCGCGGAGGTCACCTATTCCTCGAGTTTTGGCGCAGGTTATGCGGCCGCGGTCGATAATCTGGGCGGGATTGCACCCTGTGGCCCTGCGACTGCGGCGTCGGCTTGTATCATCGATTCCGCGCTGAGTGTGGCTCCTTACAGCAAAAGCGGTTATACGTTCGTGGCCCAAGGAAATAACGCGGTAGCAGGTGTCAACAACGGGTTTGAAGCCAACGCCTCACCCGTCGCCGTGGACGTAACCGGCAAGCGCGCTTTCTGCTCCGACCAGACTGGCGTGCTTCGCGCAAACACGACTGGCGTCCCGATCGGAAACGCTCCTGGGACCTGCGCTACGGTCACAACCCTGCTCGTGGGCAACTAAGCCGCTCTCCTTCCTTAGGAAAACGGTCACCATGGGCGAGGGCGCCCGCCCTTGCCTGTCTCCAAGGAACACGGCCCTTGTTATACTTTTATGTTTGCGGACACACCTCCAATTCGCAATTTGTGGCTTTGTAGTTCTCTCCTTTTGCCTGGTTTTGTCAGGTCAGAACACGGTCCCCGGGTCTCGTCCGGCCTCCTCCACCAGAGCTGACGTTCAGGCGATCGTACGCCGATTAGAGGCGAGGTACCGGGGTGCCGTTCGTCTCGAGGCTACCTTTCTCGAGCGCTATACGGAGAACGGTGTGCTGACCAGATTGGAGGCTGGCAAGGCCTATTTCGAGCGCCCGGGCAAGATGCGCTGGGACTACGAATCCCCTGAGAAGAATGTTTTCCTCGTCGATGGCAAGAATGCTTGGTTTTACGTTCCAGCAGACCATACCGTCACGCGTGTTCCTGCAAAGAGGAGCACCGACTGGCGCACGCCCCTGAGCCTTCTGGTGGGGGAAATGAAGGTTTCGCGAATTTGTAATAGAATAGGATTCGCGGAAGGTCCAGTCCCAGAATATTCCGCAAATGTCATGCTTTACTGTGAGCTGCGTGGTGCGTCTAACGCTAGGGAAGGAGGGGATTCCGGCAGGAAGGCAGCTTCGCCTGAGGCGCGGGACAGGGTTTACCTCGAAGTCGAAGAGAGTTCAGGAGAACTGGTCCGGGTCTTAGTGACCGATCCAGGTGGCGTAGGGCTCGAGTTTCGTTTCGCTAACTGGCGACTGAATCCGCAACTTGACGATTCGCTTTTTCGCTTCCAGGTGCCCCCAGGTGTTGCCATTGTGAACGGGGACGTGGCGGCAGCCCAGAAAATGGCAAGTCCATAAACTCCCCCGTAGGAACGGTGGCCTTTGCAGCTAGGAACGGCCAACCCCCAGGACCCCCTACGCATATCATTTAGATGAGGTAAACTCGAAGTCTATGGGTGAATTTGTATGTCGCGTGGCCGATGCCGACGGGCGTGTCTTCTCGCACGTCGAGGCTGCGGGTACTCTTGACGAAGCGCGCCAGAAGCTCGCGGAACGGGGTTTGTTTGTTTACTCTGTTGAAGCGCGTGGGGGGCGGATCGGTAGTCTGCTTCGGCGCCCAAGCGGGCGACAGATCGGCGGTTCGGATTTCCTTATTCTGAATCAACAGTTCAATACGCTGATCAAAGCGGGTTTGCCGATCCTGAAATCACTCGATCTTCTGGCGACGCGCGCCAGTTCTCCCAGGCTCCGCCCGGTCATCGCGCAGATCCGGGATCAAGTCCGGGAAGGGAAGTCCCTCTCCGAGGCAGTTGACGAAGCGGGGGTCTTTTCCAAAGTCTATGCAACCGCTATTTTGGCAGGAGAAAAGAGCGGAAACCTGCCGGGGGTCTTGGACTACTACATTGCCTATCAGCGGGTAAGCACGGGCGTGAAGAAGAAAATTGCCGCCACGCTCGTTTACCCGGTGTTGCTGATCATCGTGGCCACCGTCATCGTCACCTACCTGGTTACCGGGGTAGTCCCCAAGTTTGCGCTTCTCTATCGAGACATGAATGTGGAGCTTCCGACGCCCACGCGCATTCTGATCGCCCTGACGGTGGATTATCGTTTCCTTTTCTTAGGATTTGTTGTGCTGCTGGCGTTGATCGCCATGGGGGTTTTCCTTTGGTCTCGCACGGAGGAAGGCGGTACAGCTTTCGACCGCTTTAAGTTTCGCTTGCCACTGGTTGGCGATACCCTGTTGAAATTTCAGGTTGCGCAGTTTTCCCGCACACTGGCAACTCTGTTGACTGGCGGCACTCCGCTCGTGGCTGGGCTGCAAACGGCCACCGAGGCCATTAGCAGCAGGCTGTTGCGGTCCACGGTTGCAGAAGCCACGCAAATGGTTCGTGAAGGCGAATCCTTGCACGCCGCGCTTTCTTTGAAAGGCGTGATGCCAAAGATGGCCGTCGATATGATCGAGGTCGGCGAATCCAGCGGCGCCATTTCGCCGATGCTGAACAGCGTCGCCGAGTTCTACGAGGAAGAAGTGAATTTGAGACTCACGGCCATGGTAGCCGTGATAGAGCCAGCACTGCTCATCGTTATGGGATTGTTCGTTGCTTTCATTCTGATTTCACTCTATCTGCCGATCTTCTCGTTTTCTATTAACGGGGCAAGGTAGGAGTTATGGCCACGACCGATCAACACGCCAACGTCGTCACAAGCGGGACTACGCCCGCTGAAGAGCAACAAGAGCGCGAGTTTGCCCGCAAGCTTGCCGAAAGATACCGGTACGCGTTCATCGACCTGCGAGAACAACGCATTAACCCGGAATTGATTCGCAGCATCTCTGCGGACCTCATGTTCCGCTACAACTTCGTACCGCTCGAGAGCCATAACAACGTCCTGGCCATCGCCGCGGCCGATCCCGGCCTGGTTCAGAGTAGCGACGAGCTGACTCTGTTGCTCGGCAAGAAACTGCTGATTCGCGTCGCGACAGCGCGCCAAATCGCCGATGTACTGAAACGCACAGAGCAGTCACAGCGTGTTCTCGAACAAGCCACTGAAGCGTTTGCTCTGCAGGCCCCCAAGGAAGAAGAGGAAAGCGAAGAAACCATTTCCGGTGATCGCCTGACGCGCGACAGCACGGCCAGTCCGGTGGTTCGCCTGGTAGAGACGATCATCTTCACGGCGCTCGAAAGGCGCGCCAGCGACATCCACATTGAGGCCCGCGACGCAGAAGTTGCCGTCAAGTATCGCATTGACGGTGTCCTCCAGCACGCCATGCAGCCTATCGCGAAGGAGCACCATTCCTCAGTCCTTTCGCGCATCAAGGTTTTGAGCGAACTGGATATCGCCGAGCGCCGCGTGCCGCAGGACGGCCGCTTCCGCGTAAAGTACAAAGGCCGCTTCATCGACCTGCGCGTATCGATCATGCCCGCCAGTCACGGGGAGGACGCGGTTCTTCGCGTGCTCGACAAAGAGACGCTTTCCGAGAAATTTGCGAATTTGACTCTGGACGTGGTTGGGTTCTCGCCCGAGGAGCTCTATCGTCTCCGGCGGTACATTCATGAACCTTATGGCATGGTGTTGGTCACCGGCCCTACCGGCTCTGGCAAAACCACCACTTTGTACGCGGCCATCAATGAGATCAAGAGCGACGAGGACAAATTCATTACCATTGAAGACCCCGTCGAGTATCAGGTTCGCGGCATTACTCAGATCCCCGTGAACGAGAAAAAAGGCCTCACTTTCGCGAGAGGCCTACGGTCCATTTTGCGGCACGACCCGGACAAGATCATGGTCGGCGAAATTCGTGACCAGGAGACGGCGCAAATCGCTATCCAATCGGCGCTCACCGGGCACCTGGTCTTTACTACCGTTCACGCCAACAACGTGACGGATGTGATCGGCCGTTTCGTCAATATGGGCGTCGAGCCGTACAACTTTGTGTCCGCATTAAACTGCATCATGGCGCAACGCTTGGTTCGCATCATCTGCCCGAATTGCAAGCGTCCCAAGAAGTACACCACGGAAGAATTGCAAGAGGCCGGCCTCGATCCGGCGGTGTGGGGAAACGTGGTCTTGGTCGACGGTGTGGGGTGTTTGGAGTGCTCGGGCACGGGGTACCACGGCCGGACGGCAATTTGCGAATTGATGGACCTGAGCGATCGTATCCGGGAAATGATTGTCGACCGGCGCCCGACTTCCGAAGTCAAGCGAGCGGCCCGGGAAGAAGGCATGGCTACCCTTCGCGAGAGCGGGCTGGCCAAGGTCCGGGCCGGCATTACGACCATCAAGGAAATCAATAAGGTGACCTTCGTTGAGTAGCGCGACGTTTGTCCATCAAGCGATTTATAAGAGCGGGCTCGCGCGGCGCATGGCCCGTTGGCTCGACGCTATCCCGCATCCACCGGTGGCGATCGAGATTGCTTCGGATCGCGTTGCGGTGGCAAGGTGGGGCCGTTCCGGATCGCTCGACGCATTCGCCGTCGAGTCCTTGCCGCCGGGGGCCGTCCTTCCATCCGCGGTCGAGACCAATCTGGTGAATTCGGCCGCGGCGAGGGTTGCCATTGCCAAAGCCTGCGACCGTATCCGAACGCGGGGCGAAGATGCAGCGTTGATTCTTCCCGACCCGGTGATTCGCGTGTTTGTCCAGCACTTCGAGAATTTCCCGCGCGCTTCCGGAGAGGCCATTCCGTTGTTGCGCTGGAAGCTGAAGAAGAGCGTGCCGTTTGAAGCGGACGAAACCATCATTTCCTATTTTCGCCAGGCTCCACGCGAAGCGGGAGTGGATATCGTTACCGCGCTCGCACGACTCCGCATAGTTCGGGAATACGAATCTCTGGCCGAGGGCGTCGGGTTGCAGCCGGGCGTCGTCGTCAGTTCCTCCCTGGCGGCCATTTCGCTGGTGGATGGCGACAAGCCGGTTCTGTTCGCACGCATTTCGGGTTCTGCGCTGACGACGGCCATTGTCCGCTCCGCGCTGCTCTGCGGCTACCGTTGCACGGAGCTCCCCTCGCAGGCCGCGAGCCTCACGCCGCAGATGCTTTTGGAGGAAGTTTTCCCCGTCGCTGCCTACTATCAAGACACTTGGCAAGAGGGAATTTCTTCGGTGCGGATTGCAGGTCTCGGAGCGCGCCTCGCTGAGTTTGTCGGTCCTTTAGAACAGGAACTCCACTGCGAGGTAAAGTCGTTGTTGAACTCCGCGCATTCTGAGGGGCGCATCAAAGACGATGCGAGGCAGCTTGCCGACCGTGATCTGGAAGGCCTGGTCGGCTGGAGGCTGCACCGCAGCTGAGAACTGTTTTCCGAGAAGGAGGAGCGCTTAGGAATGAGAGTTCGGCTTAACTTGGCGACCAAGCCGCTGGAATCGCACCGGCGATTCCTCGCCGGTGCCGGCCTTTCTGCCGTCGTCGCGGCGGTCCTTTTTGTCGCGCTGGGTTGGCACGTTTACGCGGTCCGCAAGGCCGCGGCCGAGGTCCGCGCCCGCACGAAAAAGATACGCGAGGAGTACGCCACGTACGAGGAAGAGGGCAACGACCTCAAGCGCTTCTTCGATCAAAAAAGCATCAAGGGCCTCAGTGACCGAGCCGCTTTCATTAACGGCATCATTGCCGTGCGGAGTTTCAACTGGACACAAATGTTCATGGATTTGGAACACATTTTGCCAGGGGGCGCACACATTATCAGCATCGAGCCCAAGCAGGTCTCCGGGCACGTGGAATTGAACTTGACTTTTGGCGCGGCGGACGATGAGGTCAAGTTAAAGTTCTTGCGGGCTCTGGAAACCTCCAAGCAATTCTCGGATGTGAAAGAACAGAACGAAATCCCTCCAACCCCAGGGAGCAATTCGAGCGACAGGTGGGTCGTTCACTTGTCAACTTTTTATTCAGGAACGTGATGCCACGCAATTTCACAACCCGCAAACGGGCCATCCTCGGCGCTTTGACTTGCCTGGTGGCAGCCGACTTGGCCTTGGCCGCCTATAGCTGGCAGTTTGCTTCCGAACCGCTCACTACCGAACAGCAAATTTCCAAGTCGGAAAAGCAGCTCAAGAAGCTCGAGGCTCCCATCGCGCGAGCGCAGCGGATCCAAGAAGACATGCCCACGACCCAGCGCGAGTGCGAGAAGTTCGAGGGACTGCTTCTGCCTGCTAGCTCCGGCTATTCTTCGGTCACTTCCGAGCTGGGTGCAATCGCCAAGAAAGCCGGCGTCAGTCAGGAGGGTACTTCGTTCAAGCCGACTCCGATTCCTGAACGGGGGTTGACCGAAGTGGCCATGGAGTCGAGCGTTGAAGGCGATTACAAGAACGTGATTCTTTTCTTGAACGGCCTGCAGCGTTCCCCCAATATGTATGAGGTGGAGTCTTTGACACTGGCACCTCCGAGCGGGAACAAAGGCCCGGCCAACGTCATAAAGGTCAGCTTGCACCTAAAGACGTATTTCCGGACGGCGGCGTGAAGCAAAAGCAAAAAATCGGCGTTTTCCTTGTTTTGCTGGTTGTCGCGGCCACCGTGTGGTTCGGGACTTATCGCGGCAGGTACGTGGTTGAATCCCTCATTCTCAAGGACGATTTCGCGCTCAACGTCGATAACCCCCGGATTCGCCTGGATCAGATCGAACGTGCCCGCAAAGCGGAATACAAGAGTTCCGGCCGCAATCCGTTTAGCCCAATACAAGCTCTGCCGCCGCGCGTCGTTCATACCGAGAAGAAACCCGACTTTGTCGGTCCAAAGCCCCCGCCTCCTATCCCGCCTCCACCCCCTTTGACCTTGCCGAGCAATGTGAAGTTCTTTGGTCTTGGCACCGTGCCCAGCTCGCGGCTGGCCTTTTTTACCGATGGAGAAGAGGTCTATGTGGTAGCCGAAGGCGAAGTCTTGATGAAGCGCTTCCGCATCCTAAGAATCGGGAACGCCAGCGTGGAATTTGAAGAAATCTCTTCCGGGCGCACCGCGACCGCGCCTCTCGAGGAGCAAGCGGGAGGTTCGCCATGATCGCGGCCAAGCGTGCGTTTGGTCCGCGAAGGGCGCGGCAGCAAGGATATGCCCTGCTGCTGGTGATTTTCATGGCCACCATGCTGCTCATCTTTGCCACCATGGCGGCTCCCAACATCAAGATCCAAGGTCAGCGCGAAAAAGAGAAAGAGATGATTTGGCGCGGCCGGCAGTATGCGCGGGCCGTGAAGTTGTATTACCGGAAGATGGGCCATTTTCCCACAAGCATCGACGACCTCACCAAGCCAAAAGTCGGCTCGCTGCGTTTCCTTCGCCAGCCTTACAAAGACCCGATGAACACCCAGGATGGTTCCTGGAGGCTAATCTATGTCGGTCCGGCCGGGCAGCTCGTGGGTAGCCTGAAGCCCCAGCAGACAAATCTTCAGTTTGGCCAGGTTCCCGGGATGGGTACGCCCGCAGCTTCCATGGCAGCGCCTGGAGCTCCCAATAGCGGTTTTGGCTCCGTTTTAGGGCAGGCAATAGGGCAAGTCGGGGGCCTCAATGCGCAAGGGCCGGCGGGGACCAGCTCCTCGAGCTCCGGGACAAGTTCTGCCAATCCCCCGGCTACCACCGGAAATCCCGTCTCCGCAGATCAGGGAACGCCTACCGCGGCAGACGCCGATGCTGCAATTCCGACCGACGATCCTCCAACGATCATGGGGGGAAACATCATAGGGGTCGGGAGCAAGATCAACAAGAAATCTGTGATCGTCTACGATCACGCGAAGAACTACCGCCTCTTCGAATTTATTTGGGACCCCTCCAAGGACACATTTGGCATAGGCCAACCCGGCATGCAGACCGGCACCGGTCTAGGCCAGCCGATTGGTCAGCCTGCTGGACCGCCACCCGGGACTCCGGTGCCGCCGAATCCGCAACAACAGAACCCGCAGCAGCAATAACGGTCAGCCGGAAACGACGGATGACGCCAGGGGGGATGGAAGGGCTGCCCTCGCCACTTTCGCCGAACTTCCGTAGAATCATGCTGCTCACGAGCGGACACCATGCATGTAGATCCCATACCTGGTCCGACGCCGGTCTACGAGGACTATACTCGCTGCATCCACTGCGGCCTGTGCCTCAATGCTTGCCCCACCTATCGGCTGTGGAATCTCGAGGCGGATTCGCCGCGAGGCCGCATCCAGCAGATGTTCCACGTTTTTCAAGGAGAAATCACCGGCCAGCCAGCCGGGGAGCCCCGCATCACTGACAGCTTCGTCGATCACATCGACAAATGCCTCGACTGCCGCGCTTGCGAGACGGCCTGCCCCTCGGGCGTGGAATACGGAAAACTGGTGGAGCATGCGCGGGCCCGCATCGAACGCCGTTACGAGCGCTCCTGGCTCGCTCGCGCGACCAGGGACTTCATTTTCCAGGAGTTCTTTTCAGCTTCCCATTTTATCGAAGACGCCGCCCGGCTCTTCCGCCTCTATCAACGATCCGGCCTGCAAGCTGTCGCGCGCGGCATCGGCATTCTCAAGCTGCTCGGCCTTGCCGAACGTGACCGGCTTCTCCCGCGCATCGATGATGATTTTTTCTTTAGTCGCATTGGGTCGACGTTTGCGCCCGTAGGAGAGCGGCGCGCCCGCGTCGCGTTCTTTGCCGGCTGCATTGCCAATGTCACTTTTTCGGCACTGCAGGAAGCTACCGTCCGCGTGCTTGCCGCGAACGGCTGTGAGGTCGTCGTGCCACTGGAACAAACTTGCTGCGGAGCGCTTTCCGAGCACGCAGGATTTCGCGAGGCCGCCCGCGAGCTCGCGCGAAGGAATCTTGCCGCATTTCAGCTGGAGGATTTCGACGCCATCGTCACGAATGCGGCGGGTTGCGGCTCCACGCTCAAGGAATACGATCACCTGTTTTTGCCAACGGAACCCGAATACGGCCAGGCCCAGGCCTTTGCCGCTAAAACGCGCGACGTTACCGAGTTCCTTGCGGATCTCGGACTAACCGCCAAACTTTATCCGCTGCGCCATCGCGTCACGTATCAGGACTCATGCCATCTCTTGCACGGACAAAAAATTCGCGAAGCTCCGCGCAAACTGCTAAGCGCCATTCCACATCTCGACTTTGTGGAACTGCCATACTCCGAGATTTGCTGCGGCTCGGCGGGAACCTACAACGTCACCGAGACCGAAGCGTCGCTCGAGTTACTCGCCGAGAAAATGCGCCACGCCCAGTCCACCGGAGCAGAGATCCTTGCTACGGCCAACCCCGGGTGTATCTTGCAACTCCGTGCCGGAACTTCACTCCACCGAACGAACCAAGAGGTCCTTCATGTCGTTGAACTCCTCGAGCGCGCTCTGGCGCCGAACGACCGTGCTGCTGCGCAATAAGTGAGACCGCCCTAATTATCGCTCCCCAATCAACTAGCACCAGCGTCCATGCGCACAATTCTACATTCGCTCGTTTCTTTCTCACCCCTTACCATTTTCGTCCGAAAACGGCAGCGCCCTTCCCGCAGCGATGGGGGTTGCCGCGAAAAGGGCGTGCCGTCTTCAGGAGAGAAGATCGTGCTTACAAAAAGTCGCGAAAAATCAATCGTCCCCAGGAGGCGGCGCCTGGTTGTGGCGCATTCTTCGCATCCCCGAACGACCTTGCGTTACCGAGTAGTCCGAAGGCACGGTAAAGTGGGATGCATCCGGCTCCGTGCGGTTAATATTCGTGAGCGTATAGGTGGTCTCGCCGGACCACGGGTCGCTGCGCTTGCTCATAACGACCGTTTGCAAGTCATTGGAATACCATCTTTCGTTAACGATGGTAATAGGCTTTTCATTTCCCATTTGTCCGGCAGGGATGGTGCGCGTGATGCGCGTTCCTTGAGCGGTTACTCCCGCGATGGTTTGCGTGCCGAGGTCTTCCTGGTGCAAGGTCCCGTTGGCGATCTCCTGCTGCTCCCGGGCGCTCCTCTTATTCCTCATCGCTTCCCGCGCAGCCCCTCCCATCTTGGCGAAAGGATTGGCAATTTTCTCGGCGGTTTTCTCATCGGGATGCAGCATGTAGGTGACGCCCCCAACCGGATCGTTAATAACAACGAACGACCTCGGTTGTCCTGAAGCCGCCAGTGAGCCAAAGCCCACAAGCGTTATTTCTCGGCGAACGCGGCCTTGACTATCGCGGTAGAGATTAGTCTGTGTTTTACGCGAGATGTGATTGCCATCGGCTAGCGTCTGCGTGGTTTCCGACACGGCCACCGCGCTGAACGGCGCGCCAGTGACGATCTTGCCGCCGTGCATTCCGCCGAAGCCAAGCAGCTCCATCCTTTCTCCAAAAGGAGGCGGGATGAGATCGCCTGCCGTTCCGGATTGCATCGTCATTTCAGCCTGAGGCGGGGGCGAAGACGGCGCCTGCTGCGCCCTGGCGATTTCCACGCAGAGCACAAGCGCGCAGCCAAGGGTGACGCTCACGATTAACCTGCGATTCATGCTTTCTTCTCCTCTTCTCTCCCGACCTGCCAAAAAAGCTTGTTCTTACTCGCGCAGGCGAACAGCCTCTGGCAACCCATCATTGCCGACGAGCAAGTCCACCTGAATCCATTCATTTGCCCGGTCTTCATTCACGGGCAGGCCAAGCGCGCCAAGCGCGCCGCGCTGCACGCGAACGCGAAGAATGGCGGCGTCGTCCGTATCGGCTGGCAAAATCCCCGGCAACAACGTGAAATCGCTCAATTCACTGTCGGCCATGAAGGTCTGAGGATCTGCTCGAAAGCTTTGTCCCACGGAACTTTCAGGCGCAACGCCACGGTCTGGCGGGAGGGCGATGGCCCGGTTCTGATTTGTTTGCCAGTTGATCCAGCTCGCAGCGCCGACCAAAACGGCGGCTGCTGCCAGGACCCACGCGGTCACGACCGCCGTGCGGCGTGCCTTTGGTGCGTGATACTGCGCGCGGAATTGCTGTCGGAGGCGCATTTCCACGCGCGCTGGCGCTTCCGCTGTGGTCGTGGCTTGGGCAAGAGAGCGCAATGCAAGGCGCGTGGCTTCCCAGGAATCCCCTAGTGCCGCGCAGCGAGTGCACGAAACCGCGTGCGCCGCCGCAGCGGCACGCTGGACATCCGTCAAGGATGCGTTGCTCTGCGCATCCCATCCAATTGCTTCAAATTCATCGCACGTCATTGCGCACTTCCTTCTTACTTTCAAAGCCATTCACCCCTGCCGCGTTTGCGCGCCGGGGCGCGCCACGCAGCATTTCTAGCCGGGCCATTAGCAAGGCTCGCCCGCGATGCAGCCGCGAGCGAATCGTGCCAATAGGGCAGCCGATCATCTGCGCGGCTTCTTCGTAACTGCGCTCCTCGAGTTCGCACAGAACCACGGCTTCCCGAAACTCCGCCGGCAACTCCAGCACCGCCGCCCAAACGCGTTCGACGCGCTCGCGCTTTTCCGCTTGAATCGCCGGGGAAGAGGCATCTTTCAAAGCGATTCCCAGTCCGTTGCCGTTCTCATGGTGTTCTTCGAGAGGAACCTCTCGTGGCAAGCGCTCGAGATGCTTCAGCACCCGGTTGCGGGTCACTCCGTAGAGGAAGCCGCCGAGCGTTCCCCGTGCCGCGTCATACTTCCTCGGATCTCGCATCAGCATCAGAAAGACATCCTGCACAATCTCTTCAGCAGCCCACGGGTTTCCGGTCATGCGCAGGGCGAAGCGGTAGAGCGCCGCTTGATGGCGCCGATAAAGCAGGGTAAAGGCCTCCTCGTCGCCCTTTCCAGCGCGCCGGAGCAGAATGTCGTCTCTTTCCTGATCCGCGATGCTCATCTCTCCTGAGTAAGACGTTCTGCCCGGCCCGATATGTACATTCCTCGGGCGTCGTGCATAAGTTCCCGGTGGTCCCTCCCCCGACCGCGGTGCGAGGAAGTCCTTCTATTACAATAAGTTAGATCTATTTTGCGGCGGTGTGATTGTGCGGCTAGCGGGCTACTCATCAGATCAGTGTACATCCTGAATCACACCCGGTTGAGCAGGTCTCGTCGCGCCTCCCGCGGCTCTGCCGGTCGCGGCCTGGCGGTCAGTCGCCTGCGACCTTTTTTTCTTCCGGCTTGAACATGCGGGCGGCCGTGCGCGTAACAAAGCGACGTGGAACCAGCCGTTCCCCATGCGCGCCCAGATAATTCGCGAGCCCGGAGATGACGTAGCTTTGTCCGGCGGCGAGAGCCCGCAACCCGGTTCGCGCGACCTTTTCCGCGCTCTCCGCTCGGCGAACGAATTTCTCCTGCCCCGCAACGGCGTGAAACTCGGATTCCGTCGAGCCGGGGCAAAGGGCGCAAACGCGGATGCCGTAAGGCTTCATTTCCTCGGCCAGCCCTTCGGCAAATAGAAGGTCAAAAGCTTTTGTTGCCGCGTAGGTGGAAAGGTAAGGCACAGCCTGGAAAGACGCAGTGGAGGCCAAAATCAGGATGTCGCCGCGGCGTCGCGCGGTCATCTCTCGCAAATAGAGATGGGTGAGATGAATCACGGCAGCGCAATTGACCTGAACCATTTCGAGGAGGCGCTGCTTGTCAGCGGAGGCGAATTCGCCGTATTTACCGAAACCGGCATTGTTGATAAGCAAGTCGACTTCAATTCCTTTGTCTCGCGTGAAGGCATATATCCTTTCCGGGGCGGTCGGATCGGACAGATCGGCTGGAAAAACCTCTGTTCGGATTTGGTAGGTTGTCGTCAGCCGCTGTGCCAGCGCCTCGACACGGTCTTTGCGACGCGCCGTCAGCACAAGATGGGTTCTACCGAGTGCGAGTTCCTCCGCAAGAGCTACTCCAATGCCTGCGCTGGCCCCGGTAACCAACGCCCACTTTCCAGACCAGGCTTCTCCTGCCGGTGATTTGCGACTTGACAAAACCAGCCTCCTCAACTTCTAAAGAAAAAGTGGATGACTCCTACTTCTCCGGGGCAATAGAATATCCTTCAAGCGCGTGCTTTCGCGCTTAACGCCTTCCATGATGCGCCCGGCCCAGACAAATTCGGCAGCGAGCAGACCCAAGCCCATCAAGATCACCGGCGTGCCCGGACCCGGCGTAAAGAATCACAGTGATTCCCAGGAGCAATAGCGTGAACCCCGCAAGAATCAGGAAGACGCGGCGGACCTGCTCGGCGCTGCGAAGGATCATTGAGGCTCAGGAAAGGATCTTTCTGGCCGGGAGGGTGGATTCTCAGCCGCCCCTCAAATCTGAAGGACTTAGGTATGGCCCCGTTGGCTTTTTCTGGGCTAATGGCTTCCTCGGCCATCGCTCCGGTGGCGCTACGGAAGCGCCGTAACTCTAATACCTGAATTCTGTCGCTCGGTAAAGTCAAAACCACAAAAACGCCTTTTCATGATCCGAGGCAAGCTCGGTAACCAAACGTCAGTACTAGCGTTTGCCGCACAAATTAGAACTCTCTATACGCGGCTTTTAGGGACGCGCCGAAGGCCCGTCAGGGCCAATCAGAAACTAGCTATCGTGGCGCGGGGCTTTCCGTCAGAACCGTCGCGCCGCAAAACGCGCTGGTCAGGGAAAGCCTCAGAGTCAGCGAACTGCGATGCGCTCCGTTTACCGCTCCAAAGGATCCCTGTCGGGCATCAAGGACTGGTTTTACCCTTGAAATCGACAACCAGAAGTGTGACGTCGTCCTGCTGCCCTTGTTCGATGGTTTGCCCGGACCAGTGCGACAATTCCGCCAGGAAGCGGTCAGCAAATTCATCTGCTCCCAATTGCTTGTTGCTTTCCATAAAGCGCATGACGCGATCTGCACCAAACTGTTCCTGCGCTGGATTCGCTGCTTCCACCACTCCGTCCGTGTAGAGCACGTGGCGGTCGCCCGGTTCCAGAATCAGTTCGAGCGCTTCATAGGTCGCTTCGTCAAACATGCCGAGAACCAAGCCATTTTCTAGAACTTTGCATGTTGTTCCCGTGGAATTGCGCCACTGAAGAACTGGCGGGTGCCCGGCGCCAGCGTAACGCATGAGTCGATTCTCGAGATCGAGATAGACGTACGCTGCGGTGACGAAATTGTGAGTGAACTTCCCGCACAGTGCTCGATTGAGACCCGCCAGAACTTCTGCCGGCCTCGCCGCATGATGGGCCTGGCCCGTCAGCGCGACCTGCAACATGGACGCAATGAGCGCGGAGGGGAGACCGTGGCCGGAAACGTCGGCGATGAGGATACCAAGATGCGTGTCGTCGACATGAATGAAGTCGTAAAAGTCCCCGCCGACGGAGGACATAGGGAAAAAACGCGCAGCGATCTGAAGGCCTGGAACCTGGGGAACGGAATGAGGAAGGATGGAGAGTTGAATCTGCCGCGCCATTTCGAGCTCGTTGTTCAGCGCGAGGAGCTGCGCCGCGAGTTCCGCGCGAGCCTCGCGAAGCATGATGTGGCTGCGGACGCGAGCCTTCACCACGGCCGGCGAAAACGGTTTGTGGACGTAATCCACGGCTCCCACATCAAATCCACGGGTTTCATCTTCCGCACCGGTCTGGCCAGTCAGAAAGATCACGGGGATCTCGCGCGTGCTGGGGTCCGCCTTCAGGCGACTACACACCTCGTAGCCGTCCATCCCGGGCATCATGACGTCGAGGAGGATGAGGTCCGGTTTCTCCTCGGCACCCGCTAGAGCGAGTGCTTTTTCGCCGTTGGTGGCAACTTTGGTCTTGTAAAAATCCTTGAGAGCGCCGGAGATCACGCCGATATTTAGCGGCGTGTCGTCGACGATCAGTATGAGTTTCCGTGCTGCGGGCGCCTGCTGAGGTATAGCGGACATGTTTTCAATCCAGCGTCAAAGAAAGTCGAGCGGCGATGCCAGAAAGCGATTGCAACGCGTCGGAATAGGCGAAATTCACAACATGAGCGAATAAGGAATCAAGTTCAGATGGCAGTAAAATCTGCGCCAGCAGCGGTCGCGCCTCGAGAAGAAAATCGCAGGCATCGCCGTCGTCGGTCTCGAGCAGTTTCTTTAGCCGAGTTAGCGGTTGTACAACGGCCATGGTGCCGGCGTAAGGAGAAGGAACATTGGGCTCGGGGGAACGGTTCGAGAGAGTCGCTCGAATAGCCGCAACCGTCAGCTCGAGTGAACCTGCGAGGGATTCTAGGCTGGGCGTGACGGACTGATTCGACTCGATGGCTGCTTCCGCTCGAGCAGCAACATCAGCAAGCCCATTCGCCCCAAGATTGGCGGAAGCGCCCTTCAACGAATGAGCGAGGCGCCGTGCCGTTGGAGGATCATTCGAGGCAAGAGCCAAGCGAATGTCGTCGACGGCATGTGATTGCGTCTCCGCGAACCGTTGCAAAAGAGCTTCGTAGCGCTTCGGGTTGCCCCCGGTACGCTTTAGAGCGGTTACCGTGTCGATTCCCGAGATGACCAGTTCGCCGGAGGCGATCGTAAAAGCGAAACTTGCGCCGGAATCCGAAGCCGCTGCCTTCGGAGCCACGCCCGGTTTGGCACGCGGGGCAATCCAGCGCGAAAGCGCGTTGAGTAATTTGTCCGGATCAATCGGCTTCGCGAGATGATCGTTCATGCCCGCGGCCAGGCAAGCGTCGCGTTCACGATCCATGGCGTTTGCGGTCATCGCGATAATGGGAAGGGAAGCGAACTGCGGGTTGGAGCGGATGGCCTTGGTGGCGCTGATGCCGTCCATAATGGGCATCTGCATATCCATTAGTACGAGGTCGTAGGGCTGCTTTGTGATCATTTGCACAGCAGCAGCGCCGTTCTCGGCCTGATCGATATTTAGGTGGGTGTCTTCGAGCAGGCCCATTGCCACCTCGCGATTCAGTGCATTGTCTTCCACGAGCAGGACGCGCGCCCCACGGATAGCGGAGAAATCCACTTGGGAAGTGGAAGTCTCTTGCGCCTCCCGCGGCGCCGGACTCGTGCCGAGCGCTTGTACGACGGAATCGAACAACATAGACGGCGTAACCGGTTTGATCAGCACGTTTTCGAAGGAAGTCTGTTCGGCCTGGCGCAACACCTCTTCTCGCCCATATGCGGTGACCATCACGAGATGCGGATGATGTTCCGCATGAGGCAGAGCGCGGATGCGCTTTCCGGTCTCAATGCCGTCGATTCCCGGCATCTGCCAATCGATGAAGGCAATGTCGTAGGCCTCATTCCTATCAAGAGCCTGTTTTATGAGTTCAACACCTTCCTCGCCGGACGGCGCCTCATGAACGGTAAAGGTCATGTTGAGCAACATGCTGGAAAGGACCTCGCGCGCCTGCGCGTTGTCGTCGATGATGAGCACACGGCGCCCTTGAAGCTCGGGACGCGTGAGGCGAGCAGCCACGCGGTCACTCCTGCCGAGATACGCGGTAAACCAGAAGGTGCTGCCTTTTCCGACTTCGCTGGTGACGCCGACGTCGCCGCCCATTAACTGTGCCAGCTTCTTGGATATCGCCAGACCAAGGCCCGTGCCTCCATGCTGCCGCGTGGTCGAGGCGTCCGCTTGTTCGAACGCCCGAAAAAGACGCCCCATCTGCTCGTTGGAAAGTCCGATCCCGGTGTCGGAAACCGAGAAACAAACAAGCTGGCCTTTCTCGTCCTGCTCTTGCATGCGAGCTTTCACCACAATTTCGCCATGCTCGGTAAATTTCGCGGCGTTGTTGCAGAAATTGATCAGGATTTGGCCGAGACGCAGGGGATCACCCTTGGGATGGGGATAAACTGCAGGGTCGATATCGAAAACAAGTTCCAGACCTTTGGCGGCGGCTTTCTCGGAGATCAGATTGCTCACATTTTCCAGGACTTTCTCGAGATCGAAATCGATGTTCTCCACCGTGAGTTTCCCGGCTTCAATCTTCGAGAAGTCCAGAATGTCGTTGATGACGCCCAGCAAATGCTGCCCGGACTGCTGAATCTTACGGACGTAGCCCCTCTGACGAGGGTTCAAATCGGTTTTTAATGCCAAATGCGACATGCCGATGATGGCGTTCATCGGCGTCCGGATCTCATGGCTCATGTTAGCCAAAAACTCGGACTTGATCTTTGTAGCGCTTTCTGCAATTTCCTTCGCGCGCCGCAATTCTTCCTGTGAAGTTTCTAGCGCGCGATTACTGGCCTCCAGTTCTTCCTTGCGTGCCTTGATCAAGCTTTCGGACGCAGCGAGCGATTCCGCTTGCGCACGCGTTTGTTCCAGGAGTCGCTGCGTTTCCAAGTTCCGAGAGAGGAGCTGCGCGTTCATTGCGACCGAAGGCACAAGCGCGTCGAGAAGCGCCTGCTGCCGCTCGGTGAGCGCGGAGACCGTCGCGAACTCGATCACTCCGACCAGCAGGTCATGATTCAAAACCGGAACAAACAGCACTTTCCCGGCAGCGATGCTGCCGATGCCCGTGGAAACCCGAAGAGCTTCCTGTCCGGCAGGAGAGATTTCCAGCGTTCGTTTTTCCAGAGCTGCCTGACCGACAAGAGCTTTGCCGAGAGCAAAAGAAGCGGAGTCGGGCGTGCCATGCAAAGCGAAAGTGCCAACGCGGTCGACGCGCGACCGCGAATCGTCCGCGAGATAGAAGGCCGCATAGAGCAAGGGGATGGCCTCGGATAGGCGCGACAGCAAGGTTGATGAGAAAGTCCCAAAATCCTCAGCCGACTGCAGTCGGACGGCGGTAGCCGCAACTTCGGCTTTCACCCAGGATTGCGTCTCTCTATCTCTCGCGCCGCCTTGGAGCGTGTGAAGAGAACGCCCAATCGCTCCAATTTCGTTAGGGCGATTGACAAACGGTATGGGGCGATCGAGCTCGCCGACCGCCAACCCCTCGATTGAGTCACGAATCGTCCAGAGTTCCCGGACCACGTCTGTCTGCAAGAAGTAGGAGGCAAGCGCAAAAGAGCCAACCATCCCCAACCCTAAAACGAGCCAGGTGACCAGAATCGAGCGATGCGTCAATTTGGTGAGATCGTCGGATCGTTTATCAGCCGCCTTTTCCATATCTGCGGCTACGGCGATGGCCTGATTGCGAGCCTGCTCCATTTCTTCGTCAACCACCGAATGCATGATTCCCGCGGCCTTTTGATTCTGGTTGGCGAGGGCCGAAGTACGAGCCGGTTGAGAATCCGCTACGGCCTTTTCAAACCGAGCAGCGGCCGCGGCAATCTGCTGCGAATATGCAGGGTAGAGTCGCTTGGCCTCCGCGACGCGAGTTTGATACTCGGTGTAGGTGTCCTCGAGCTGGGTGTTCAGCGTTTGCCGGTGAGCTGCATCGGTTTCGACGACCAAGCGATACAGGAATAAGCCGTATCGCATGACGAGAGAGCGGGCTGCGTTTATGTTGTAGACGGACTTAATCTCGTTGTCGATCAGCAGGCTGTACCACGCGTCGATCCTCTTGGCCTCCATGGAGGTATACAACCCGGCTACCACGACCATCGCGATCAAAGGCGCGAGCGCGACGAGGAGCTTCTTGCGCAACTTCAGATTAGCCAACAGACCCATGTGGAACGCACTCCGGTGTGCCTGCGGACGGCACCATTTACGACTGCCAGGCTGGTTCAAGACATTCGATTCGGGAAAATCCCGTGTCAATTTCGGTCACCTCCTCCACGTTGCTCGACGCGCATGACCGGCACACGAAACCTGTGCTTGTCACAGGCAACCACCCTTTCGTCGGAATACAAGCATTAGCTTCGGTCCCTTCGGAACTGGCAAAACTGACAGAAAGGCGTGCAGACTTGCGGCTTAGGTCCCGATCACGGGATCGCCGGAAGGATGGGTAGCCGGCTGCCACAATCCGAGCCGGTCAGTCAAACCGAAGCAAGCATCCACGAGCAATCAAGGAATTCATACGATGTTGGGCAAGTCACCGAGGGATTGCTACGCCGTACCGCCGGCCGCCCCCCGGTCTACCCGGTAATCTCCCGCCATGGGGTCTTCGGCGGAGATTCCACGCCACGCGAACTCGAGCACGAGCTTGGCAAGCTTGGTGAATCCGCCATGCGTCCCGCGCAGGCTACCGAAAGCTACTCAAGATTCAAATTCTCCTTAAATTGGTTCCGTGTTAGAATCCATTTCCCCGGTTCCCTCTCCACCAAATGCCGGAGATCAAGATCGACACGTCGCAAGTACCCCGCGCGAAGTTGCACGATCCTCGATTCCTGATTCTTTTGAACGACACGCGCATGAGGCTCGCTGACCCTAAAGAGAGAAAGGCCATCTCCATACATGAAGTAACCCACGCCATATATTTGACCAAGGCTGGCAAGCGAAACCTGAAAGTTACAGGACCACAAATCGAGTACGACGCAAAGAGTGATACCTTTGACCGTATCGGAGCCTCAGTCAAGGGCGGATACGTTGACCACCAGTATTTAGCCCGCGTAAGTTTCGCAGAGTGGATTTCGGCAACGGCGAAAGCCTACGCTGGACCGGCGGTTGCTGTCGAGGTTCTGGCTAACAGACCGCAGACAGACAACGGATTTGCCGGAGACCGCCAAGGCTTTGAGGAATTTTTTGAGATGGTACGCACCAAACATCCGGGTATCCGAATTGATCTTGATTCGCTCTGGAGAAAATCCCGAGAAATTGTGCGAGCCGAGCTGCAAAAACCAGCATGGCGGGAAACGATCTTAAAAACCGCAGAAGAACTCGAAGCGTGGCTATTTCCCCGAAATTAATCCTGCGGGATGACCGGGGGGGACAGCGTCAAAGGCTCCCGGCGTATTTTGCCGTCTGATTTGATCTTTACGAGAAGGTTATCGCGCCATAATGAAAGAGCACAGGGGACTGCCGTTTTCAAGCGGCAGCGGAATGTGCTGCGCTCCTCCCGGTAACTCCCGTCGGTGAACCTGGACTGGGTTCGCGTGAAACTGGTTCGACGAGGCTACAAGCCCAAGACTCGAATCTGCCGACGTAAAGCTACAAAGTACGCGAAGCCGCCCGCATTTATGCGGCGGAGTTGTCACTATGGCACGCTCGTAACCACAGTATCTTGATTCGGAGTCGTCACGCCGGGATTCCCGCGATCATCGGTCCACACCGCGCGGACCTTGCCGACCGAATCCACCGCCACTCCGGTATAGTCGCCGATGAAGCTGCCGGAGAACTGGAGGTACGGATTCGAAGACTGGGAGGAGACGCGGGTCTCGCTCCCATATCCGTCACTCGAGCTGCTGTAGGCGTAGTCCAAGCACACCGCGTGCGTATCGCCACTCAGATATACCGCAGGAGAGCGAGGGTAGGCCGGATCACTGGTATTCAAGAAGGCTCGTTGGCAGGAATGATCCGCAGGGAACGGCGAGAAGTCACGCGTGTAATAACCGACCACTGTCCGCCCCGCGTTCGCCCCCACCGCCGGATACGCTTTGTCGGCGCCCGTGGTAATAATATTCGGCGCAGTCCAACTTATCCCGTCCGATGATGTGACGAGCTTCACCTGGTTATTTGTCAGCCCCGAGAAGGAGTGTGCCCCCGCGGCACAGCCGGGGTTGAGCTGGTCGTCCGCCCAGGCGATGGCCAGGCCGCCGGTCGTCGGGTCGATGGCGAGCGACGGAAAACTGCTCACTCGGAACTGCTCGAAGCTCAGCCGGGCGCGCCCCTGGGCAACATTTGCGGGATAGCAACCGATGTCGTCGTACACTCGACCAAGCTCAACGTTGGTAAACGTCAAACCCCCATCGGTCGAACGCGCTAAAACTATCTGATCTTTCGTTACATCGTTTGCCTGATTGCCCTCATACGCGACGTAAACAGCGCCATCGGGCGCGACCGCCGGCGACGAACCTTGGTCGAAGGGATGCGCGGGGTCGCTGACGATGATCGGGTCGGACCAGGTGGCACCGTAGTCGTGCGAGACGGACTCCACAATGTTCGAGGAGAGGTATCCGTGTGGCTTGTTGAACTTGAAGAGGGTCCAGGTGACATAGACGTTGCCGCCTGACCCTGCCGCGATCCAGTCCTTATCGTTAAGGAAATTGTTGGCATCTTCGTAGTGGACCATCACGGGGGCGGCCCAGGTGGAGCCGCCGTCATGGGAGACCGCCACCGCGACGCCGCTCGGGGTGCGATTCGGAAAGCTGAAGTCGTAAACCAGCGCGGAAAAGTAAAGCGTGCCGTCCGGAGCAAATGCCAGGACAGGGTCGCCGCCCGCCTGTACATGCTTGAATAGTCCGTTCGCGCCCGTGGCCAGATCCCATCCGGGAAGCAGAACGTCAGTGAAAGTAGTGCCGCTGTCGTTGCTGACGTAAACCAGGGACTGGAACCCATCGCGATAGTCGTTTGCCGAGGTTACGATGTTCTGGCTGTTGGTTGGGTTGATGACAATGTTCTGCTCGTTCTGCGGCTCGTAGCACTGGGTCCCATCTACCAGCGTGAAGGTGGTGTCGTTCACGATCGCGTTGACGTTACCCCCCGAGAACGGCGAATACAGGCCTGTGGATGTAAACGGCGAGCGGCGGCATAGGGAAAAAAGGACGAGTTGATTGGGGTCCGGATGTCTGGCCGAGGCAGCCTCAAAGTCATTGGGATAGAAAAGGGCATTGTCCCCTCCCTGCGTCTTGTCGGGGCCAAGCGCCTTGAAGTGATCTTGTGCTCGCACCGACTGAGAAAATCCCGAAGCTAGAAACAGAACCGGAAGGATGACCCACGTTGATGTTCGCATTTTTCAAAATCCTCCTTGTAGCATCGGAGTTAATGGAAGGGTTAGAAACATCCGTGACGGAATACGTGGAGAGAAGAAAACCGTCGGGCCGTCCCTGGCCAACGTAACTAGGGACTGCAATCCGTAGCCCTTGGATAGCCCTTTCCGGAATTGGGCCGGACCATTCCTAGCAGCATCTTAATCGCGGTGCATTTTCCCGCACCGTTCCGACCTAGGAATCCGGTGATCCCTTCGTGAGGCACACTTACATTAAGCTCGCTAACTTCCTTCACTCGGCCGTACTTTTTCGACAGCTCGTGTATCTCTGTAATTGGTGCCATGATCCTGCGGGCGGCAAGGTGAAGTGTCAATGTTACTGTGATTGATAGTCAATCAGGTAAACACCGGATTTCATGGCGGCAACGCGCTTGATACCGTTACACTCGTTACCGACACGGGGTGATCCAAGCGCCGTACCTAACAGACATGGAGAACTGTCGTGGAAGAACCTGCGGATTGTCTTGAGTCCCCGCGAGTTCTGTGGGCGGCAGCGTTAACAGTTGCCGCAGCAGTGGTGGCCGTCCTTGTCGTTCGTGAGCTTGCCGTGCGGGTGCTTCATCCCAGCCCGGCGTTCGCGCCCCTCACTGTAGCCCCTCCCGTCGTTGACACTATTCTTTGCACCGTGGTGGCTATCTTCGTTTTCATAAAAATTATGTTCGGTCCGAACCCGATCCGTACATGGCGTCTAGTTGCGACGGTAGTCCTAATTTTGTCGTTTACACCCGACGTATTATTGGCGTGGTCACACAATATGGGCGCAACCTGGAGCGAAGCTTGCGCTCTCATGACGATGCACGTAGTGGCGTGGGCGCTTTGTCTAACGCTCTTACCGGCACTTGCTATCACGAGTCACCCTCGGAAAGCACAGGCCCCGGATTGGCCGCCCGCGTCGATTCTGTTAGGCTTGGAGCCGCATGAGCCCGCGCATTCTAGCCCTCCAGAACTTCGAAACGCGATGGCAGCGGAGTTCCGAAAGGAAGAGGGAAAATAGCTGGGGCGAAGTTCACGGTCTGTCCTGAAAGAACTGCTTGATGCGCGGCGGCAACGCCTTGTACTCCTTCTCGCTGCGCTTCCCGCCGCTGACCGACGCATAGTAGGCGCTCGCAATCTCCGCCCAGATGTCCCGCTTCTCATGTACGCACGCTGGGTACACGTCAAGCGCATCGTCCAAGCCGAGGCGGGCGACCGTGGCGGCAAGCCGGGTCGGATGCTTGTACGGGGCGAGCATCATCTGCTGCTCATCGTTGCCGGTGATCTTTTCCGCCTTGCGTGCGTCGTCGATGTCCTTGCGTGCCTTTTCATTGGCCTGCGCCTCTGCCAGGTTGTCATCTTCGAGCGCCTGCCCGCCCTCGCCCCTCTGCGTAGCTCGCTTGGTAGGCAAGGGTCTCTAACTGCTTCGACTGAACTCATTTCCCTCGATGAAGTTGTAGAGCCGAATTATTGGAAATCTTTCTGGCAACTGCGGAACGAACGGCGCTAGACTAAAAACTACCAATCCATTCCTGAACGTTCAAAATGTTCAAGCGCAATTGCGTCGTCAAGTACGTGGACAACTTTGGAGTCGAACATGCTGCCAAGGTTGAGGCGGAATCGTTGTTCGAGGCTGCCGACAACCCATACGGTCCGTGTCAAGCGGTTGAACACCGGTCCATCAGACCTGGAAACCAACATGACTTATGGTCCGTTAGCGTCGCCCGATTGTCCGGTCAACGTGACGTGCATAACCCGAGGTCAGACAACCATGACTGGCTTTGCAAACCTGCGTGAATGTGAAAGATCGGAACTCGGCCGTTATCTTTGTTCCGAGCGGTGAGAAGCTGGTGCAATTTAGCATGCGGATGGGTCGAGGAGAGGTAAGCCTGTCTTTGGCTTTGGGCGAACCGGAGTGGTTTTTAGCGGGTGACTAAATGCGAATGCGTATCTTCCTGTTCTTCGCCTTGACGCTTGTGCCTCCGGGGTTGGGTCAGCAAAAGGCTAGGATAAGCTGCATCAATGCGAAAGCCGCGCCTCTCTTCGCCTCCTTCTCTACGGAAACCAAAGTAGTGGCTTGGATCAAATGCGAATCCGAAGTCCAGATCATTTCCGTGAGCGACCCATTTTATTTCGTTGAAGCCGAAGTTACGAGTGGCCAAACCGTGCGCGGATATTTGGATAAATTCTGGCTGACGATTCCTTTTTTGCCTTCAGCAACATCCCGAACGGCGAACCAGTCTTCTAATCCTGCCGCTTCTTCATTATCTCCGTCGAACAGCGAGCCTCCACCTCCTGTTTTGGAAAGACTCCAACCACCATCTGTAGTTGGTTCGACATACCCCATCAGCTATCCCGTCGCATCGGGAGCCATGCGTGCTCGCGGCGTGAGGAGCATCCATAAAACCATCCATCTGTACGAAGACGAAGACAAACTTACGATGGACGTGACCTGGCCAGATGGTGGCCACACTTCGCAATCGATAGGATACGGGAAAGTGAATTTCGTGACACAGTCCGATACAGAGGACATTGAAGGGGACGTCGTTGATATTGAAGACGACGGTAATTCCTTGTCCGTACCGGTTCGCAGCCTCCGCGAAGCTAACCAACTAGCGGAATATGTGGCCCGCAAATCCCCCCAACACCTCGAGCTAATCGGTGATGCTTGGCGAGTTCGGAAACCTTTTGATTGCCCTGAGGCCAATCAGATTGGCTGCCGCGACTTCAGAGAGTTGCTAGACCATGGCGACGCCGACATCGTAAGTGCTTTTTATTCGCGCGATGGTAAGAACATTCCGAACTATGCGTGCTTTAGCGATTCAAGCAGGCGGTTTTTTACAATGTTCTATAGTACGCCCCGGCACTACCGGAAAACTGGGTTTTTCTTTCAGCACATTTTCATAGAAGGGCAATCAAGCGGGACGACTTTTCATGACGTGGAATGGTCCCGAATGCACGACGATTACGGTACGATTTTCACTTCCTCGGCAACGCCCGGTGCGAAACAGTCGGCGCGTTCACCAGTCGGACACATCACCCAAGCCGACCTCGAATATCAAACGAAATACGCAGATAAGAGTGGCAGGGAAACGCGGTATTCTCTGAGCGTCCGCTGGTCCACGGGGCGATACGCCGAGAGCTTTTCCTCCAAAAACGAAAAGGGTGGGTCCTTGAACGACGATGAGACAGGCATTTGCGTGAAGCTAAACTAGTGTTATGTCCCATAAATGAGTGGCAACAGTACTGCCGGGATTTATAAGCATCTCCCGTGCACAATGGAGGTGCTTATGGCCGACGGGACGACCGAAAACGACCTTGGTTTTGGATGCGGAGCAGCGCGAACAACTGGAAAGCCTCCTCCACGTTTTGCGAAAGTCTTTCGCCCAAAGTGTGCCGAGCTGTCCGTAGTGTTTCGCCTGTTGTCGGTTCGACGATACGGAGGAACCGTTCAGATGTTTCTACTCAAACTCGCTGGGCGGTGGTGGTGTCTAATAGTGGAAGAGAAATCCCTTCATCGCCCGGGAGGTGGCACCGGTGTGGTCACCCAGCCAAGCAGCGGTCCAGAGAGAAGAAAAAAGAAGGCCGCCCTTCTATACCTGCATGAACCTTTGGCCGTTTTTGGGTGTTACCCTGGTCTTGCTCTGCATATTCATGGTTAATGTTCCTCCGCATCACGATATTGGGCCAAACCTGCAACCTAGTTCTTATGCCACGGCCTTACGAGAAGATGCCATCAAGGTTTCCATCATCAGAGACGGCAGAGTGTTTTTTCGAAATACTTGGGTGGTGCCGGAAGAGCTTCCGGGCTTCATCCGCGATGCTCTACACAGTGGCGCAGAGAAGAAAGTTTACCTTGCCGTGGACTCCCGGTCGAAGTTCGCGGATACCGCCTTGGTCGTGGACCAGATTGGCAAAGCAGGAATTCGCGAGATTTGCTTTCTCACCGAGAAGGCGGCAATCCGTCAGTGAGGACGAAGAGAAGCCCCGCCAAGAATCGCCCTAACTCCCGATTACCGGCTAATTTTTCGTCCCTCTCGCCCTCTTGCGCCTTCGCTATTCTGGCTCTTGCGCTCGCAAGACGTGTGACGTTTCTTGGGACGCTTACCGCGATTGATGCTGTTCTTGCCGCGCCTAAGATTCCGATGGCGGGATTGCGACCAGTGGAACTAAATGAAATTGCGGAGTAGCATGTTCTGTATTTGCAGAGAATGTCGGGCCGTCAATTTGAAGGAGGGTAAGATGTCACAGTCTCGTTGGTCAATTCTCGCAATCCTGGTGTTGTCCGCCGCAGGCGCGACGTTTGCGCAGACTTCTCCGCAAGCGTCGACAGCAGACAAGCATGCTCAAATGCATCAAAAGGGGGAGAGCGCGGAGCAGCATCTGCAGATGCTCTCCGATAAGCTCAACCTCACCGACGACCAAAAGGCAAAGCTAAAGCCCATCCTGCAGGATCAAATGCAACAAATGAAAGCCGTCCGCGAGGACAGTTCTCTTTCCGAGGATCAGAAGCGCACTAAAATGAAATCAATTCACGAGTCACTCCACGACCAGATCAACGCCGTGCTGACGCCAGAGCAGCAGGCCAAGTTCAAGCAAATGCAGCATGACCAGATGGAAAAGCACAAGGAATAACGCGGACCTAGGGGAAAAATTTTTGTTGGCGGAGAGGGTGGGACTCCAACCCGCGACATCTGTCGTCACCTGTCGTCTACTGTCGTCTGGAAACCTGCATAAATAAGGGAGATTTGCGATTTGAAGATTTGGGCCCTTCCTAAGCGGCGATTTTGAAGCCTCAAATACAGGGTGGCGATTAGCAGTAGTAGCACTTTTCAACAGCAAAAAGTGCCGGTTGCGACGCCAAATCAGTTCCCTTCTTCCGCGCTTGCAACCTACGCTGGTTTTGCGCCACACATGGATGCTCTGCAACACACTTCCAACAAAAAAACCTCCTGCATTTCCTACAGTACGCTTTCCCATCAATGACCTCGCGATGCGGCACGGGCCTACCCACAATACGTCTTGCGCCGAGAATCCGTCACTGGCGGACCTCCGTCGCGGCTTCGTCGGTAATGGCAGATCTGGCTTGCTCGCCTCATTTGGTCATCTTGAACAATGGCAACAATTTTGACCTGATACTTCGCCTGCATCTTCGTCCTTCCTAGAGGCATCTCACCTGCTTGCAGTCGTTAGCGCTAGGCTTAATGAGGGGAGAAACGAACATGATCTCTGCGGCATTTCCGTACCAAAAGCAACGGCGGCTGGTCCTCGGCAGCGAGATGTCGTACGTGGAGATGGGGGAGGGCGACCCTATCGTGCTGCTGCACGGCAATCCCACCTCGTCGTATCTCTGGCGCAACGTGTTGCCGCACTTGCAGCCACTAGGCCGCTGCATCGCTCCCGACCTGATCGGCATGGGCGATTCCGATAAGTTGCCTAACAGTGGTCCCGGCTCGTATCGCTTTGTCGAACACCGCCGTTACCTCGACGCCCTGCTGGAGGCCTTGGATGTGCGCGAGCGTGTCACCTTGGTCATTCATGATTGGGGTTCGGCTCTAGGCTTCGACTGGGCCAACCGCCACCGGGAGGCCATAAAGGGCATCGCGTACATGGAGGCGATCCTGGTACCGCAGCGCTGGGACCACTGGGACAAGTTCAAAATGCGCCCAGCTTTGCAGGGCCTGCGTTCCGAGGCCGGCGAGCAGATGGTCCTACTAGACAACTTCTTCATCGAGAAGATTCTGCCGGGAGCCATCCTGCGTAAACTCTCCGACGAGGAAATGGCGCACTACCGGCGGCCATTTGCTGAACCCGGCGAGGGACGACGGCCAACTCTTACATTCCCCCGTGAGATCCCCATTGATGGCCAACCCGCCGACGTGTTTGAAGTCGTGAACGCCTATGATGAATGGCTGAAGACAACTACTGTGCCCAAGCTTTTCGTCAAGGGCGAGCCCGGCGGCATACTCTCTGGCGGCCGGGATGTCGAATTTGCTGAAAGTTTGCCGGCACAAACAGCGGTGACGGTTGCGGGAGTCCATTACCTTCAGGAAGATTCGCCGGACGACATCGGCCGGTCCATCGCCGCCTGGATGCGCGCCTTGGCTGGCAGGAGCCAATCAAAATACGCATAATGAACCGCGATTTGGTTAAGGAAGCGCGCTAGACAGGTAACCAGCGCACGGTCCCAACATGTTCTAACGATAGCTACCGGGTCGCGCTTTTTCGCCTCTGTTCATCAGGAACTAGGACAAGTCCCGATTAACGCTAATCGCCGAAGTGGGTACTGTCGAGTCGGAGGAGGCGCGTTTTGCTCGCTAGCCTCCGTCCGCCGAAACATGTGGGATGACGTTGGGAAGCCGTGTAACAAGAGCATGGTTGGGGCGGTCGTAGGACCCGCTTCGCGATAGAAAATCTTGGTGCCATCCACGATGGCCTGTTTGTAGCTGATCATCTAGGTCTCCTTATGAGATTTTGGAAGCCCGGTCTGACGAGGTGCCGCTCCGCGACTTTTAGGCTTCCAGGTCATCAGATGTGCTAACCGATAAAAAGTTTCATTATCGGTGTATACTTCTTGTGAGGTATTTGCGTGGGGAAGGTAGCAAGCAGGACCGATTGGAAAGATGGTTTTCTTTTCGTTGGGAACGAGCTCGTGCTCGACTTCGTGAACACGCGCCCTGTGCAGGACGGAAAGCCGATGGAACTGCTGAAAGATTTGGCCGCCGTCCTACGGTGGTTTCAAGCGGCTGAACTACTAAGACCGGGGAAAGTGGCCAGTCTTGAGCGTCAATGGGGGAGAACCGACAGAGCGCAGAAGACGATCGAGGCCATGTGGGTTCTGCGCGAAAACCTGAGGGCTGAGATACTTTCGTGGGAACATGGTAGGGCAATTAGAGGGTCTATTCTAGGCGACCTAAACATTCTACTGGCGGATCACCCTATGCGGACGAAGTTGAAGGCGAGTGGAAGCGCACGTTTGGCGAAGTTATGGTTCGGAGTAGGTAAACCTGAAGACTTATTTGCGCCATTGGCACACAGCGCGGCGGTGTTGTTCACGAAGGCCGATCGCAGACGCGTCCGAAAATGCGCTCGGTGCGTGCTGCACTTCCGCGACACCAGCAAGAAAGGGACGCGACGCTGGTGCAGCATGCGGCTGTGCGGGAATCGCTTGAAAGTTGCAGCGTATGCGGCTCGCCAACGCGGGCACAGGTAAGAGAAGCTATGCTGCGCGTTTCGTGCACGGCGCCTGAATGCTAGCCTGCCTTCGCTTCCAGGAAAACGACACAACCGGATTTCTGCCAATAGGACGTTATAATGTCTTCATGTCAGACGAGCAGAAGTCACTCCTCTATGCACGCGTCGAAACGGTCCTCGCCAAGGAGATCTCCGATCGGGACCTGAAGGTGGGCGACCAACTCCCGACGGAAGACAGCCTTGTTGCACGATTCGGGGTCAGCCGCATTACCGTTCGGCGGGCAATTCAGAACCTTGTGAGCCGCGGGCTGGTCGAGATTCGTCGCGGCAAAGGCACATTCGTCGCCGCGCCAAAGATCACACAAGAACTTAAAGAACTGAGCGGTTTTGTGGAGGATATGCACGCTCTTGGCCGGAAGCCAACGGCGCGCGTAATTGGCAAACAAATTGTGACTGCCGATGCGAAAGTGGCGAGTGAACTCGCACTGACAAAGGGCGAGCGCGTTGTAAGAATTCGTCGCGTACGCCTGGCGGATGGCATTCCTCTCTCCTTCGATGAGACCTTCCTCCCCTTGGAGATCGGCAAGGAGGTCATCACCAACAACCTGAAGGTTGAGCCTATTTTTTCACTTCTTGAACGCAAGTACGACGTTCCGCTGATCGAGGCCGAGTACAAGTTGGACGCAGTTGCAGCCGAAGCCGAAGTCGCTGCGGCCCTAAAAATCAAGCAGCGCAGTCCGGTCTTTCGCATTGAACGAACCTCCTACTCAACGGGCGGCCGCCCGGTCGACTACGAAAGGCTGCATTACAGGGGCGATCTCGCCCAGTTCGTGACGCGCCTCGTCCGAAAGGTTTCTGATTGAACCAGCTCCGACGGCGTAGCCTTCGGCGTGGAAATTACTGACACTTCTTCCTCGCTCAGACGAATTTAGTCGTCACGGGATGAGCTAAGCCTCCACTTTCTAAGGAGGCCATCTATTGCCAGCGGTCCCGAACCACCCAAGACGAGGGCTGCGAGGCAGACGAGGTAAAGGAGGCTGCATTCATAACCGACCGGCCCAAATTGCGCACCCGATGGAGTCACACCTATGAGCTTGATCGAGCTGAATCCATAGGGCAGATGCACAGTGAAAATTGCCACCAATAAGAGTGCGGCCATCGGCAAACTGACCAGGGAAACGAAGCCGCCCAGCAGTATGGCTAAGCCGCCGAGTAGCTCCGTCACGATAGTGACCCAGGCCATGAGATGTGGAGCAGGCACAGCAAGGGCGTGCAGGATAGCGGCGAATGCATCGGGTCCCTTAGACAATTTGGCGAAACCATGCTCCATGAATCCAAAGCCAACGATCAGGCGTAACGGAAGAGGAGCCCATCGGGCGATTGGAAAGCGTCCTGGTAAGTCGAACGCCATGTCCCGCAAGGACTCCTTCGCATCAGCTGTCAGACCGAGAGTAGTGTTCATATTAAATTCCCCTTTACTTTGTTTTTGAAAAAGATTCCTAGCAATCCGCATGCGGCATCGCCGTCAACGAAGAATCTGATTCCTGCGGTCTAGCTCGCAGCGTGCTGTGCGATTCGGACTCTAGATTGTCGTGACGGCCGGCCTCCTCCGGGCGCGAGACCATAGGCGCACGGATGTCCAGGAATTGCGCGAAGTCCTTTGAAAAGATCAGGTCAAGCGTCCAGTCAAAGGCCACGCGCAGTTTTTTCTCAAATCGCGGCAGCTTGCTGAGATAAATCGTCCGCCAGAGCCACCACGCGAAAAACCCTGAGAAGTTAATCCCCAAGATGTTGGCAACGCCCGTGCGCCGGCCGATCGCCGCGAGTTGCGCGATCGTCGAAAAATTGAACCGCTTCTTTTTGGTTCCCCGAATCGCCGCGATTACGTTATGCGCTACGATCTTGCCTTGACGGAGCGCATGCTGCGCGGTCGGCGGATGAAATCCGCCCCTCTGCCGATCCGGTACAGCCGAGCAGTCGCCCAAGGCCCAGACGCCTGGCCAAGCCTGCAGTTCGAGAGATTCTGTGACGAGCAGACGGCCGTGTTCCTTTGCACAAGGAATTGTTTCGAGCAACGGATTCGGGGATGTTCCGGCAGTCCAAACGAGTGTGTTCGTGTCAATCGTGGTCCCGTCACTCAGCAGCACTCTCCGGCCAGAAAACTCCTTCACTTTTGCATTCAGGCGAACTTCCACTTCGCGTTCGGCGAGCTTTCGCTGAGCGTAAGCGCCTAACTTGTTATCCAGTTCAGGAAGGATGAATGGACCGGCATGAACGAGAACGATTCGCAGCATGTCTTCCGTTAGGTTCGGGTACGAGCTCAGCGTTCCTCGAACGAAATCGTTGATCCCGGCAACCGTTTCAACCCCGGCAAACCCGCCCCCCGCAACAACAAATGTCAACAGAGGCTTCACGTTACAGCAATCGCTTTCCGCCTCTTCTAAGTGCGCAACCAGGTGGTTCCGCAATCGCATGGCGTCGCCAAGCGTCTTCATGGTGAGAGCGTATTCGCGAAGTCCCGGAATGCCGTAAAGATTCGTGACAGATCCGAGACCCAAAACGAGAGAGTCGAAACCGAGCGCGTGCTGATGTTGATCAAAGCCGTGGGAGACCGCGACTTTGTGACGCTCGATATCGACTCGTTCGACATTTCCCGCTAGAAAGCGGACACGGCGCAGCATCTTACGGGCTGGATTTACGATGGTTGTGATATCCAGATCGCTGGTCGCCACCTCGTGAAGCATCGGAGTGAACAAGAAAAAGTTCTCACGATTGACCAGCGTGATCTCGACTGAGGGATCCTGAGCCAGTTTCTTGTCCAACTCCATCGCGACGGTAAGACCCGCAAAACCCCCGCCGAGAATCAGTATCCGTTTTTTGGGTGCGCTTTCCATGAGACATCTCTCATACAGCCCGCGCAATTCAAAAGACCTATCTCACTAGGCCTTTGTAGATCCTTGTCTTTCCTTCGAATGGTCGAAGCAAGCAAAGCCAATCTCGAAACTCGTTTAATCTACGGCATTATGATGTCATGATGTCGTCGAAGGTTACATAGTTTAAGGGTGGCGCCAAGAGCTCAAGCCTTTAAAGGCATTCTGGCAGTCGCGAGAGGAATCCCTTCATGTGTCAAGCCATGTGATTCTAGGTTGCGCGGTGCTCATCGAGACGACACGCGCCGCGCGCGGGAGGAAGTTAAGTTGCTTTGTTAGGAAGTTAGAACACGAGGGGAAGCGAAAGCTTCACATTCACTCACGAGTTTTCTGGACTCGGCGTCGTCGCGTCATGCTGTTCGTTTTTTGGCGAGTTTGCGCTTCTTTGACCTCAGTAGCCAACCGAATGTATAGATGTTTGCCACCTCGGCCAACATCAAAAAACGAGATTCCTCTTCGCGTTGCAACACCAGCAGTGTTTCATCGTCATTGCGAATTTCGCCCCGGAACAACTCAAATTGCTCAAGTAGGTTTTCTCCCAAAACTCTCGGGGAGTCCACTGGAGCCCGGCGGACCCATTCCAGAAGTTGTTCTCGCCCCAACTCCTGCCCCGTCTCGTTCCCAGCCTCGGTGATGCCATCTGTGTAGAGCACGAGAAGATCCGATGGGTTCAGACTTACTTAACCGTCTGACTATATTCGGTCCCGGGAATCAACCCAACAGGTAAGCCCGACACCTTTTTGGATTCCGTTCCCTCCTCAAGCCAGCCCCAGGCCCTTTGGGTAGCGTGATACCAGAGCGGAGGCAGATGCCCAGCGTTGCTGAAAGCCAGCCGGCCGAGGACCCGGTGGAAACTCAAGACGATTGCCGTGGCATATTTATGATCGCCGCTCCGGCCAAATGTCTCATTGACCCCTCGCATAAAATCCGACTGGTCCCATGCATTGATGTTGGGTGTGTACTGGAGAACAATTTTCCCGTCACGGTCCACGGTCACCCCACGTCGGGCTTAATTTTGCCATTGGAATACAGCGCGGCTTTTTTGTAACGCCAGGTGCCGTCTTTGAATTTGACATATTTATAGAGCGTGTATTTGGGCTGAGCCATGAGAATCTCCTGGCTGGCTAATACTGAGTTCCGGCTCAAGTCCCTCGAAATCAGGTGCAGATTTCTTGGCGCCGGCGATCAGTCCGGAGATGTCTTAGGATTTGAATTTAGGAAGGCTCTAACCCACTGAAAACAAAGGAATGGCGGAGAGGGTGGGACTCCAACCCGCGCAATCTGTCGTCACCTGTCGTCTACTGTCGTCTGGAAACCTCCATAAATAAAGGGGATTTGCGATTTGAAGATTTGGGCTCCGTTTAAGCGGCGCTTTTGAAGCCTCAAATACGGCGTGGGAATTAGCAGTAGTAGCACTTTTCAAGGCCCGTTCCAATGCCCCCTGATTCAACCCGATTCAACCCTACTTCATCCGAGAGGATTCCGATAGAAGTCCCTTTTTGGTCCGCGATGATTACGGTGATGCTATGCGGGTCCCAGGATTTCCAGCTTCGGGAAATAAGTCCGATAGCGCGCAACATCGCGCGTGAGTAGCGCCAGCCGTTCGATGGCCGCATGCGCTCCAATGTAAAAGTCCGGAAGCGGTGTGGCCCGCTGGCCGCCCCGTCGGCGATAGCTCAGGAAGCACTTGCCGGCGAGGAAGCCGGCTTCCCACGGCAGAGCTTCTCGCTCGTAGGAAGCCAGGGGCAGCGCGCCATCCAGAGCTTCAATGGTGCTAAAACCGATCGACACCTCGGCGTAGACAATCGGATTGATGATGAGGGCCGCAGCGTCGGCACACTCAGCCAGCGCGCGAGCCGACCAGTCGGCCCATCGCGCGTCGCTGGTAGCAATGTCCAGAAGAACGTTGCTATCAACGAGGACGCCGCGGCAGTTGCGTAAACGGGATTCCAGATTTTGCAGCGCCGTCGTCATTTGCCGTTCGCGCCGGCACGGCGGCTCCCGCGGGTGAGCGCCATAATCTCATCGGTTGACATGCGTGTATCGGCCGAGCCGCGGAGCGCCTTGAGCGCCTTCTGTCCCCGAAGGCCCGATCCTTCCGTGCGCCTGGCTTTTCGAATCCGAGCGTGGTCGCCGCTCACTTCGAATTCCACCTCGGTATGGGGCAACAGACCCAACCGGTTCCTGACTTCTTGAGGAATGGTTACCTGCCCCTTGCTTGTGATCTGCATCGGTATTACTCCTACCGGTAAGTGTAATGGAGTGCGATCGCAGTAGCAAATGCAGAAGGTCTGAGCGGTCTGAGCTTAACGTGACATGGCGGAGAGGGTGGGATTCGAACCCACGGTACGGTTTCCCGCACGCTCGCTTTCGAGGCGAGTACTTTAAACCACTCAGTCACCTCTCCCCGTGGTTTCAGCTCCCATCGTAGCAGAGCCTTCGATTTCTCGGCAATGCATCCCCAGGGGCCGGTGCTTCTTTGTTTCTACGCTAGCGCCGCTCGGCAAAGAAGGACTGAATCACTGCCGCGCACTCCTCGGCGAGCACGCCGGGAGTGACTTCCACCTGGTGGTTGAGCCGGGGATCTGACAGGATTTGAAAGCAGGTGCGTACCGCACCGCCCTTTGGATCATTCGCGCCGTAGACCAGCCGCGGTATGCGCGCCTGAATCATTGCGCCCGCGCACATACTGCACGGCTCGACGGTTACATAGAGAGTGGATTCCGCAAGCCGGTAATTGCCAAGTACTCGCGCTGCTTGCCGCAACACAATGATTTCGGCGTGCGCCGTCGGGTCGCAATCCCGGATGGTGCGGTTCCCTGAGTGAGCGATCATTTTGCCGTGGTACACCAACACGGCGCCAATGGGGACTTCTTCCGCGCCTGCCGCGGTGCGGGCCTCTTCGAGCGCTTCTTGCATGAACGCAACGTCGGAGTCCATTGCACTGAGCATAGCATGTAGGTTAAAGAAGTCAGGAGCTCGGGTCGAGGGAGCAACCGCTGTGGCGGATTGCTTGACAATTGCGCGCAGCCGAAACAAACTACAAGCCATGAAGGAACTCCTCGGGCGGCTATTTCAAGTCGATTTCATTAAAGGTCTGCTGGTTACCTTCCGGATGCAGAATCCGAAGGAGATTGTCACCGAACAATATCCGCTCGAGCGGCCGATGGTGGCGGAGCGCTATCGCGGTGCGCCCCGTCTCAATAACAATCCCGAAACCGGCGAGACGCTCTGCATTGGCTGCAATCTGTGCGCCCTGGCGTGCCCGGAAAATCTGATCGTTGTCGGATGGCTGAGAGACGACGCTACCCGCCGAAAAGTGCTGACTCACTTCACCTATGACACTTCGCGCTGCATGTTCTGCGGGCTGTGTGAGGATGCTTGTCCTACTGACGCCCTGGAATTAACCCAGGATTTCGAAATGGCTTATTACACTCGCGAAGGAGCAATCTGGGATCGCCACCGTCTGGAGCAGGGGCCCACACCCGCGCGCTATACCCGTTAAAGATACTGCATGGAACTTCGCAAAGATCCCATCACGCAAAGTTGGGTCATCCTAGGACAAAGAGAAGTCGTTGCGGACACGCCGGAGCAGTGTCCCCTGGAGCCGGAAAAAATCGAGAAAGTTTCCGCCATCATGATCTGGCCCGCCTCTGGGCCTTGGCAAATACGAGTGGTTCCACACCCGGATCCGCTGTATCGCGTCGAGGGCGATCCAGGACGATTAGCCGAAGGAATGTACGATAAGATGGGTGCGCTCGGCGCCCATGAAGTCGTCGTGGAGACGCCGCACCACGAGCGGCGGTTGTCCCTGTTCAGCGATGAAGAGATCGAGCGCGTACTGTGGGTGTGGGCCTCACGCATCGCTGATTTAAAGAAGGATGCACGGTTCAAATACGTCAGCGTGTTCAAAAACCAAGGCGCGCCAGCGGGGGAGGAGTGGCCCCATGCCCATTCCCAGGTAACCGCCACCATCTTTGTGCCCCGCCGCATTAAATACGAATTGAGCTCCGCCCATGAATGGTATAAGGACAAAGAACGGTGTATTTTCTGTGACATGGTGCGGCAGGAAGAAAAACTGGGAAAGCGCATCGTGGACGTACAGGGGGACTATTATGCGCTGTGCCCCTATGCTTCGCGCGTGCCTTACGAGATCTGGCTGCTGCACCGGCGGCACAATCACACTTTCGAGCAGCCCCGGCCAGGTTCCAACCGCCGTCAACTTGCGGCACTGCTCGGAAGAATCCTGCGCCGCCTGGAAAAAGTTGCGCCGGGCTACCATTTGGTGGTGCACACGTCGCCGAGCACGATGAACAAGAAAGGTGAAATGGCTGGCTATTGGAAGACGCTCGCCGACGATTACCATTGGCACATCGAAATCCTGCCAATCCTGGAAAAGCGCAGCAAGTCTTACAGTATCAAAGAAGTTTATTTCAATGCGGAGTTGCCCGAACAGGCAGCCTCCAACTTGCGAGCCCTGGATCCCAATTCATGAACTGCTTCGCGCCCAGGCAGGGAGAGAGGGGCGGTATCGTACTAAAGTCGATTGTCGCCCTGGCCATCGTGACTTTCTTCTTTTTTTTCTATCTGGTGCGTCGCCCGCTCTTCCGTTTCATCGCGGAGTCCTGGATCGTCGAAGATCCTCTCCATAAGGCCGACGCCTTGATTGTGTTGAGTGACGATGACTTCTATGCGGACCGCGCCACACGTGCAGCGGAATTGTTCAGGGAAGGCAAGGCTTCACTTGTCATCGCGAGTGGAAGAAGGTTGCGCCCCACCGTCGGGCTCGTGGAATTAATGGAACACGATTTGATCGAGCGCGGCGTACCCAAAGACAAGATTTTGCGCGTTCCTCACGATGGCGACAGCACGCTGGAAGAGGCGCAAACATTGGCAAACCTCGCCAAGGCAAAAAAATGGCATAGCGCCATTGTCGTCACCTCCAACTACCACACCCGCCGGGCGCGGTACATCTTCCGGCACGTTTTTCCACAGGGCATCGAGGTGCGTGTGGCCAGCGCGCGGGACGCCGACTTTGACCCGGAGGCGTGGTGGGAGAAGCGCAAGTCCAGCAAGCTCTTTATGCGGGAGATCGCCGGGATGATGGTAACAATTTGGGAACTTCGGCAGGGAGCGCATCCATCTGCAGCCACCCAAGGGATCGTAGAACGGAGAAAACTAAATCCACTACGCGTGGTGTAGCTATTCAGGAAACGCACTATATTTGCTATCTGCCATACTTGTTTACAGTCCCTAAGTACTGTATTATGTTCACTCTTCTGAGTCGCGGCTTCCTGACCAGCTCTGCGATGAGCGACTTCGAAAAACCCGCTTTCGGCGTCGAGGTGCCTGATGTGGAAAAAAGATGATGCAAGGCCTCAGGGTCTTGCGGAAGGTTCGCTAGGAACAGGGTTTGCACAGAGCTCTGATTCCTCCCATTCACTCTCAGGCTCTCCCAAAGTCGCGGCAAGCATCAGCCAAGGAATCCGAATCAAAGGCGAAGTGACGGGAACCGATGACCTTTTCGTGGATGGCTTCGTCGAGGGAAAGCTGAACCTCGCCGCGAATTGTTGCCTGACCGTTGGGCCCAACGGAAACGTGAAGGCAGACCTCAACGCCCGTGAAATTATTGTCCGCGGCAAAGTCGAGGGGAAAGTTATCGCCCGAGATAAATTGCAGATCGGCGGTACCGGCCAGATTACCGGCGAAGTGCAAACCAACCGGTTGGCCATCGAAGACGGTGCCACGCTTCGGGGCAAAGTGGAAGCCGGGAAGCTGGAACTGAGCAGGCCCGCCGAGACGAAAACGATTGCCGCGGCAGCGGCGGCCGCTGCGAGCACGCCTTCTCCTCAACCCTCGGCGCTGGATTCCGAAACCGCGGCGGATTGACCACGATGAGCTTCCTCCAGAAACTGGGCATTGGGGTTGGCAGCGCAGGGGGCGTGCGGCGCGAAGTTAGCGGGCCGATTCATTTGACCTCCCGGGCGCGCACTCCTGCCGGTGCTCCCCCGCAGGTCAGCACTTCACAGGCTCCCGACGAATTGGAATCCAACCGGCTTTCGAACGGCCTAAAAGAACTTTTGTGGAATCTGGATGGCTTGGAACGCGGTACGCTCTTGGATCTCGGGCCCGTCTGGCAAACGACTTTGAGTTTCTTCATTGCAAGGGGATTCCGAGTTTCTTCCGAAGATGTTCTTCGTGCTTGGAAAACATTTCTGACGGAAGAAGAAGCCAGATTGAGAAAGGATTTTGCTGCCGGAGAAACGCTCGAGATGACTCCCAGCGCGAGGGCCGCACGCTTTCTGAAAGAAAATTTGCAATACCCGCGCAGCTCGTTCGATGCCGTGCTCCTCTGGGACCTTTTGGATTATCTCGAGCAAGCTTTGGTGAAGCAGATTGTGGCGAGCCTCACGGAATTACTGCGCCCCGGCGGCGTGGTTTTCGCCATGTTTCACAGCAAGAAGCCGGAAGGTTTCCAACGTTACCGTGTTGTGGATTCGAACACTCTGCAGATGGTTCCGACCGCGGTTTTGTGCCCGGCACAGAAAGTTTATCAGAACCGGGAAATCCAGGATCTCTTCGGCCGCTACCGCACCGTGAAGTCCTTTGTCGGCCGCGATCAACTGCGTGAGACCCTTTTCATAAAGTAAGAAGACGGTGCGGCGCGGTGAAGTTGGGGTTCGCTAATTTTTCTCTTGCGTCCCGCAATTCCCGGGAGTACAAGCAAGATGTGAGCTCCGCGAGCTCCGGAGGGAACATGACTCCACCGGGCTTAGAGCTGCACCAAAACTGAACGCACCACTTTTGCGGTGCGAGTCGTTCGAAGCGGTTGCAGCGCTTTCGACGATACGACAATTTGGCAAAAAGGGGGGCCGCCCGGCTCCCCTTTTTGCTATCACGAGTGATTTGCGGTCAGTGGCTGGAAAAGGTCCGGTCATGAATTCACCGTGCCGCGGGTGTAGTGTTCGGCCGAGTGGAACGCCGGTTACCAGGCGAGTTGCTTTAGCCTCCCTGCGCGCGATAGACAGGGCGCTCAGGATCAGGAGGCGGAGGACAAGAGCGAACCCACGTGCGACTCGTGAATCTCACTCCGCGGTAGTGAATCTCCTAGTACTCTTTAACTTTCGAAACAGACAAGGGTTCGGGGGGCTCGGCGCTGTCGGCAAAAAACCAGTCAACCGAACCGCCACACGGGAACCTTCTCTAGCGCCGCTCATCTCGCAGAAAGAACATGTACTTGTTGCACACCTCGGCGTGGCTCTCGCTGCGCTATCCAAAACATGCCAACCATGAGGCCCTTTTCCTCCGCCCGTAACGGTCTCAAGCAACGCTCTCGAGCACTTGCTCCCAAACGTCGCGAGAAAACAGCCGGATTTCGCGAGTTCGTGAGCGTCGGACTCCGTTGATTCCCGGCTCCGAGCTACGATCCGCTAGCAAGATGCTCCGGTCGCAGAAGGGAAAAAGGCTAGGAGCAAGACCTTCGGTCGCGACCGCCACCGTAGGAGCATGATACCGCAGCGCCCGGTCATATAACTTTGACAGCGCGGCAATCGAACGCTGAAAGCTCGCACCAATTGCGGCCGACCAGAGGACCTCGTGCGACCGTAGAGCGATTCCTTGTCTACGCCCGTCGGCCAGGAAGCGCTCGATTTGTTGTTGAGAAGCGCCCGCAAAAAAGAACAACTCGTCAAAGTCGCGTTGCCGGGCCAGTTCCGCCTCACGCGGGGGTAGGCCCGTGTTCTGAACCAGCTCGCGAACCGAGAGCGAGCGCAAGGTCACAACCGGCACTTCCGTCTCTTGGGAAAGCGCTTCCAGGGCGTCGGAGGCAGCCGGCAGAGGTTCCGCCAAAGGGATGCAAGTAAACCGCCCGAGGCGCAGCGTCGAGGCCTTACGAGACCGGGGGTCGCCGGATTCCGGACGTAAGTGGAAATAGTCTTCGGGCAGATAGACGCCGCATCCGTCCTCGCCAATAAAGGGGTGGGCGTGGCCCAGTCTTCGCCGGGGCTCGTCAAATTGGTGGCGCGAGCGACTGGTAAGCCACACCGCTGGAACTCCGGCGCGGTCAAGCGCCGCAGTGAATTCATCGAACCCGGCGATGCTCTTTCCGCGGTCAGGAACGAGGTGGTCAACCGCTATATAGAGAACGCTGGGGGTTTGGTGCAAGCGAATCTCCCGCTGTGGGGCACTCTGATTCTAGCGGAATTGCATTGCGTTGCAGGGAGGAAAAAGGAAAGCGGGCAGAATCTCTCTGCCCGCTTTTTGTGTGCCTGGCTGCGAGAGCCAGGGTTCTCTCTTCGGTTAGCTGCCAGACTTTGTCGCGCCGGGAGCTCCCTGTGCATTTGCCTTCGGGATGCTCACGTAGCCAGTGATGCTGTCTTTGTTCACCTTGTTGATGACGAGCTCTTCGGGGATATGGGTCCCTGTCGTGTAGAAGAAAATGGGTTCGTTCACCGCACGGTTTTTCTTCTCGAAGCGCTTGTCTTCGACGACCATGGCCAAGCTGAACTGATTCCGCTTTTGGTTCACTCCCTTGAGCTCGACGGTCACGTTGGCAATCTTCTGCGGCCGGTTTCTGCCAGTAATGGTGAACTCGGTGTAGTCGCGCTCACCCATGCGCCGGAGCTGGTCAATTTCGTCGTGGTTGCGAGCAATGAGGGTTCCCATCTCGCTCTTGGCCATCTTCAGGTCTTCGCGGGTAGTATCTAGATCGGTTCGAACGCCGACAACCTTGGTATCCACCGTCTTGACATCATCGCTGGATGCTTTGGTGGCGAGTTCCGAATGTACGGAAGTGTCGAGCGCCGTGACCTTCTGGTTGGTTTCGTCGTTCAACTTTGTGGCTTCCGTCCGAGCCTTCTTCAACTGGCCCTGGGTGATCTTTAGCTTGTCCGTGACCACCTTCAAATCGCCCTGCAGATCGGTATTCGCCTTTTCATCCTGCGCCAAACGGTCCTTCAGGGAAGACATGTCCTGCTGAACTGATTGCTGGGTCTGCTTCACTTGTGCGGTAACTGCCTGCTGGGTGCTGTCCAATTTGGACGATGCGCTCCAGCCGAAGGCCAGTCCGCCCAATGCAATTAACCCGAGAACAACGATCGCGGGAAGCTGCCAGGACGAACCGCCCTTCATGTCTACTATCTGATCTTCTGACATAAGTTTAATTTCTCTCCTCGCCCCTAGGGGGCAATGCCGGATTTACCGGCTTGTAAAGAAGGCCCTGCATGCATCCAACCAAAAGAAAGGAGGCCCCAGATGTGCTAACTGATAGAAGGACGGGCGGTTGCCCGGGAGGTCGTCCAACTGAGCAGGTACTAGACCTAGCAAAGATTACGTGAAAACACGCGCAATAGCGGATTTTTTGCGTGCCAGGACTTAAGTAATATCGACACCAAACCGGCTGAAGCTGTTCAAAAGCTGTTCCGGCGTTTCAAACACAATGGCTCGCATGCCCAGCCTCTCGGCGGCCTGGGCATAGGTTGGAACGTCGTCAACGTACACCGCTTCCTGCGCCCTAGCCTTGCAAGCCTGCAGGGCTTCTTTGTAGATAATTGGATCAGGTTTGCTTGCACCCACGCGGCAGGAGTAGATGCGCACCGGGAAGAGCCCTAGGAACCTGTAAGTCGCTTCCATGTGGGCCACATGCAGCGGGTCCGTGTTGGAAAGAACGGCCATGCGGTACCTCTTTGCTAATTTCTCGAAGAGTCCGTCTTCATGGATGGGCTTGGGGTCTAGGGCCCGGTTCCAGACCGCGACGAACTGTTCGAAACTGAGCTTGCTGCCCAGGCGTTTCGACACATGTAGGTGCCAATCCCGCGGCGAGATGCGACCTTCTTGCCAATCCTTCCAAAGCGGATCCTTTTCGAGGGCCGACCAAATCTCCTGCGGTGAGAACGAGAGCCCCTCGGCGAGGCCGCCGGTCGTTTGCGCCACGTTCACGCGAATCAGGACCCGGCCAATGTCAAAGATTATTGCCCGTATCTTGGGAGATGACACGGCTTATTCCTTCTCGGCGCCGGGCAGGGAGGCAGCGCGATTGGCCGAGCCGGCATGGAGCTGGCGCCGCGCTCGCAAGATGCTGATGACGGCCGGCATGATCGAGAGAAGGATCACCACGGCGATAACGTAATGGATGCGCTGAGCGATATTGGGAATCAGATGACCGAGAAAATAGCTGCCGAGGATCATCGTTCCCACCCAGAAGATGCCCCCAAAGATGTCGAACGCCAAGTAGCGGCCGTATTGCATCTTCGCCGCGCCCGCCACCGGGGGACAAAACGTTCGAATGATGGGCACAAAGCGGGCCAGAATCACCGCCCTCCCGCCGTACTTCTCATAAAAATCGTGGGCGCGCTCGAGACGGCTGCGCCGGAAGAAGAAGGAATCCTCGCGGCGATAGAGCGCTGGCCCCGCCGAACGTCCAATCCAATAGCCGATCTGGTCGCCCGCGATGGCGGACAGCATCACCGGCAGGAGCAGCTGCTTCAACGGGATTACGCCTCCGGCGGATAGAATGCCCGCGGTGACGAGCAGGGAATCTCCCGGAAGAAAAAAGCCGACAAAGAATGCTGTTTCGACAAAAACAATCGTGCAGATAAGGGGGGACCCGCCGGCGCGGATTAGTTCTCGGAGTCCGTCGGGAGTGAATAGCGCGCGGAAGAAGTGAAGGATGGCGTCAAGCACTCAAACCTGTTCCTCAAAACGGGAAAATGCAAGGATGCCCGCGAGCACGCCGGCACAAGAGCGTGTGTGCCCAGCCCCGTCACCGCACCCCGACCTATACGGTAACAGAAAACGCCTGCGTTCTGCCCACATTCGTGCCACAGGAAGACAAGGCCGCCAATTGCCGCCAGCAGTACGCCCGGACGAATCATCGCTGGACCTCCGTTAGCTCCGTGTGACTTCTCTGTTCCAGGATCAGCCGAGCCTCCAAGGGAAATTCCGCTTCCGCGCCCCGCTCGAGCAGCTTTTCTATGCGAGGCAGAGCGCGGCGGGCGGCTGCGGCCCCCGCCTCAATCGCTTCATCTGCACGCGCAAAATCGTCCCAGGCTAAAGATTGCACGTCGGGGCGAAGCACCAGATCGGCCTGGCGCTCCCAAAGTTCAAGTTGATGCTTCTGGGCAGCGCCAACCGCGCGGCTCACCACCTGAAAAATGTTTGTAGGGGCGCCCCTGTGTCCGTCCTCCATGCTAACGGAAACTCCAATCACCGTTTGCGCCCCCATGCTGCGTGCGGCTTGCGTTGGCACCGGCGCGACGAGGCCGCCATCGGCCAGGCAACGTGTGCCGATCTCCACTGGCTCGAACAAGCCAGGGAACGCGCAGCTCGCGCGGATGGCGTCAACCAGATTCCCCTGTGTAAAGACCACAGGTTCGCCGGAACACAAATCCGTCGCGACTACGGCGAGGGGAATCCGTAGGTCCTCGAACTGGCGTGAACCGAACACGCGCTCAATTAGTTCGCCGAGGCGCTGATTGCTGGCCAGACCTAAGCGAGACACACGCCAGCGAGCGATATGGCGAAAGCGCAACGTGCGGCAGGCTTCGATGATCCGCTCGAGCGGCGCTCCGCTGGCATACGCCGCCCCCAGGATGCTGCCCACACTGCTGCCGGCGATGTGCGAGACGCCGATGTGGTGTTCCTGGAGGATTTTTAAGACGCCAAGATGCGCAAGTCCGCGAGCAAAACCCCCGCCCAAAGCCAGTGCCAACCCTGGCCGTGGGGACGAAATCCCTGTACCAGGGGCCATCTTCTCCTGCGTGGAAGCGTGGCGCTCCGTCATTCCTAGAAGATGCCAGCGCCAACCTTTCCGAGCCATGGTCCGGCCGTCCTCCGACAATAGTACGAAGGTACTCGAACGATCCTTCTTTTCTAGTGTGATCGGTCAGAGTGAAACAGTACGAACTTACTAGTCCCGTACCCTCTATGTACCATTGTGAGCCGCAACTCTCCGCGAGATTCTCTTCCCGTCACGCTGAAGTCCTGTGGGGTCGCAGAATGGAAAGCGCGTTCAAGGCTTGGATTGGCCACCCGGTTGTTCTTCAGGTGGCATTGGGTGACATCAAAGTGCCGCTGCGAGGAAGGCTGCTGAAAGATGGCAGCGACACGGTACGCATGCGCATCGGGGAAGGCTGGGACGTAGACATTTACAAGACCATGATCCTGGCAGTGGAGGAAGACGGCATGGTCCTTTTGTCTTCGTGAGGTCGTCAGACATGAAAACCCAGGAATTCAAATACGTGACTCGGCGGCGCGCGGCAGTGCTCCTGGGTCTTTCGGAGCAAGAACTAAGTCGCCTCTCGAGCGAGTCCGGTTTCGGCCGTAAAGAGGTCTTCGGCCAAGAGGAAGAGACCTATTTCACCTATGAAGAGTTGCGCCAAATCTGCGTGTTGGCCGTAAACCACTTGCACTAGAACGAGTTTCCTCCGGGCCCCCCTCGGCAGTACCCCCACCCGGGTCGCTCCCCCCGCGACCCGGGTTTTTTTTTCCGCCTTTAGCAAGGGTTCAGCATTTCGCCCCACGGCAGAAACCGGTATTGTGCGCCTCCCCCCGGAAAATCGTTTGACACCTCCCTCGAACACGAAGAAACTTGGCGGCTTGACCTCCAAACGACGGAAGAGAGCCATGGCAGAGCGGTACGAAAGAAACGCAAACAAGCTGATGCGGGCAGGTTTGGGCGTCGGGTTGCTCGTCTTCGCGTCTAGCGGCGCGGGGTTCCTTTGCGCGCAGGACGCATCGTATGACGTGGCGATCACAAACGGAACCGTGATGGATCCGGAATCGGGATTGCACGCGGTGCGCGACGTAGGAATTAGCGGCGGCAAGATTCGCGCGATCAGCAGCAGCGCGCTGAAAGGGAAGCAAACGATCGATGCCAAGGGTCTCGTGGTTGCGCCAGGCTTCATCGATTTGCACCAACACGGTCAGGATGACGAGAACTACCGGGCGAAGGCTCACGACGGCGTGACCACGGCGCTCGAATTGGAAGTGGGTGCGGCAGATATCGACCGCTGGTACGCAGAGCGGGAGGGCAAGGGAGTTATCAACTATGGCGCCAGCGTTGGGCACATTCCGGTGCGAATGGCGGTGATGCACGATCCCGGACAATTCCTGCCGAGCGGGGATGCGGCACACCGCGAAGCGACAACGGAAGAAATGGACCAGATCATGTCCCTTCTCGAGAAGGGGCTCCGGCATGGTGCTCTGGCGGTGGGCGTCGGCCCGGCTTATACCGAAGCGGCGACCAATTGGGAGATCACGCAGGTGTTTCGCGTCGCGGCGAAATATCACGCATCTTGTCACATCCATATTCGCAGCGGAGCTCCGAGAATCGGAGCCTCTTCGGGAAACTTCACCGGCTTTGGAGAAGCCGTCGCAGCTGCCGCGATCACCGGCGCGCCGCTGCACATCGTACACATCCAGAGCACCGGGGGCCCGGATGTAGTCTACGAACTTCAGATGATTTCGGAAGCTCGCTCTCACGGCATGGACGTGACCACGGAAGCCTATCCCTACACGATGGGCATGACCAGCATTCAATCCGCGATTTTCGATCATAAGGAAAACGAGCCCGACAGCTATTTTGCATCGCTTCTTTGGCCGGCGACCGGCGAACATCTAACACGTGATTTGTTCCTGCGGTACCGCAAACAGGGCGGGATGATTATTCTTCCCTCGAACACCCAGGAGAACATCGATGCCGCGATCGAAAGCCCGCTCACGATGATTGCCAGCGATGGCCATCTCTTGAACGGCAAAGGCCACCCGCGCACAGCGGGAACTTACGCACGGGTGCTGGGCCATTACGTCCGCGAAGAAAAGGTGCTGGACTTAATGACCGCGCTGAAAAAAATGACGTTGATGCCGGCGCAGCGGCTGGAAAAACGTGCGCCCGCATTCCAAGACAAAGGGAGAATTCGCGTGGGGGCCGACGCGGACATCACGGTCTTTGATCCTAACACGGTCATCGACAAAGCCACGTACGAGAAGCCACTGCAATACTCCGTGGGCATTCAATTTGTGCTGGTAAGCGGAGTGCCCGTCGTTAAGGATGGGACGCTCGTGGAGGGACTGTTCCCCGGACGCGGCGTGCGCGCGCCTAGCTCGCAGTGAGATTTCACGGATGCCTCCGGAGCGATCTCCGGCGCACTGGTTTCAGCACCGTCATTCGGGAACTGGGGCTGGCCGACGGGAGCCTAGGGAGATTGTGCGGGGTGTCCACTGGAGCCCAGGGCCATGCCGCACCCCTACAAGAATGAAGCAAAGACCGCAGAGCCTCACCGCGCGCTAGCGCACGTTGCCCAGCGCGCGAGAAGGCGGTAGGGAAAAGGCCGGTAAAGTGCTATACAGTACGGCGCACTCGCCGGGTCGGAACTTATAGGGAAAGGATCCGCCACTTTGACTTTCGCTGCTGCCGATTGGGTCGCCGTCGTTGGCTATCTGCTTATCACCCTGGTTCTCGGTTTGTATTTCCGGAGCCGCTCGGGGAAAAGCACGGAAGATTACTTCGTCTCGGGCCGCAACGTTTCGTGGTGGCTGGCGGGGACTTCCATGGTGGCGACGACGTTTGCCGCGGACACGCCGCTGGTGGTCACTGGCCTAGTCTACAGAAACGGCATCGCCGGCAACTGGTTCTGGTGGAGCTTTTTGCCTTCGGGCATGATGACCGTGTTTCTCTTTGCGCGGTTGTGGCGCCGGTCCGGCCTGTTGACCGACGTACAGTTCGCGGAAATGCGCTACTCGGGAAAGCCCGCCGCATTCTTGCGGGGTTTCCGCGCGCTTTATCTCGGCTTGCTGATGAACTGCCTGATCCTCGGATGGGTCACGAAAGCCATGACCGCGATTGTTGCAGCCAGCCTGGGAATCAGCGAAGCAACCTCTTTGTGGATCTGTGTCTTCTTCCTGATTCCATTTACCGGATTCTACGTGGCCCTTGGGGGCCTCTGGGGCGTGTTGTGGACTGATCTTTTTCAGTTTGTCTTGAAAATGGCCATCGTCATCGGCATTGCCTGGTATGCGATCGACGCAGTTGGCGGGATGCACGTTATGCTCGCCAAGCTCGACGTCATGCGCGCTGCGGCAGGACCTAGTGCTGCCGATCCCACCGCGTTCTTCCCCGATTTTTCCCGCCCCTTCACTTTCCAAGCAATGTGGGCTCTACCGGTAATCACCTTCACCGTCTACCTTGGCGTGCAGTGGTGGGCGTTTTGGTATCCAGGAGCGGAACCAGGTGGCGGCGGATATATCGCGCAGCGCATTTTCAGTGCGCGGGACGAACGCAATGGTTTGCTTTCGGTGTTGTGGTTCAATGTCGCGCATTACGCGCTGCGGCCCTGGCCGTGGATTTTGGCTGCGCTTGCGGTGATTGTTTTGTATCCCGGCCTCGCGCAGCCGGAGCCGGCATACATGCGTATCGTTGCCGAACACATGCCGCACGCCCTGCGAGGCGTCGTGTTTGCCGGGTTCATGGCGGCGTTTATGTCCACCGTCGCCACGCAACTGAACTGGGGCGCGTCCTATCTAGTTGCCGACTTCTATCGCCGCTTTGTGAAGCGCGACGGCACGGAGAAGCACTACGTTTTGATCTCGCGGCTGGCGACCGTGCTTCTCGTCGTGGCTTCCGCCTACGTTTCGGCGCGGCTCGGCTCGATTGTCGCGGGCTGGGAAGTGGTATTGACCATTGGTGCCGGCACGGGCGGCGTGTACCTGTTGCGCTGGTACTGGTGGCGGATCAATGCCTGGAGCGAAATTGCCGCCATGGCCACGGCCATTGCCGTAACTGCTGCGCTTTCTTGGCTGAAACCGTTCTCCGGATCCGAAGCGGTGCTATTCGCGAAGAACGCCCTCGTTACAACGGTGCTGACGTCCTGCGTATGGATCGTCGTGACCTTCCTGACCAAGCCCGAAAGAGAAGAGGTGCTCGTGAAATTCTACCGGAAGGTTCGGCCACATGTTGCCGGCTGGGGGCCGGTCGCGCAATTGGTGCAAGACGTTCCACAAACGCGGGACCTGGGGCGGAACCTACTGTCCTGGGCGCTCGGCTGTGGCATGGTGTATCTGGCGTTGTTTGGCTCGGGGAAGATGCTTCTAGGGAAAATAGGATTTGGCTTTGTGCTGCTGGTGCTCGCGGCCATCTGCGCCGCGCTGCTCTCGCGTATGATGCCTCGCGCCCACCAGTGGAGCGCGGATTGAGATGGTGGATTCTGCTCAGCCGGTCGGCCAGGGCGCTCACAATGCGGTCCTGGCCGGATTCCTCGGCTGGACCTTCGACGCGTTCGATTTCTTTGTTCTGACCTTTGTTTTGGGGCCCATCGCCGCGGAGTTTGGCAAAACGCTTCTCGACCTTGCTTTGACAATCACCGCGAGCTTGGCGACACGGTGGATCGGGGCGATTCTCTTTGGATTGCTTGCGGACCGTTATGGGCGCCGCATTCCGCTGGTCGTCAATATCCTGTATTACTCGCTGATTGAAGTCCTGTCCGGTCTCGCCCCGAACTATCGAATCTTCTTTTTCCTGCGGCTGCTCTACGGAATCGGCATGGGCGGCGAGTGGGGCGTGGGAGCTTCGCTCGCTATGGAGTCGATCGCTCCGAAATGGCGAGGGCTCATTTCCGGTCTATTGCAGGAAGGCTATGCGTTGGGATTCTTGCTCGCGGCGGTGGCGTACCGCTTTGTTTATCCGCATTGGGGATGGCGGCCGCTGTTTTTTGTGGGTGGGCTGCCGGCGCTGCTTACGCTTTTTGTCCGCGGCAGAGTGAAAGAGCCGGAAGCTTGGCACCGTTCGCGCACAGATTGGGCGAGTTACCGCAGTGCGATCTTCGGAAACTGGCGGCGCTTTGGCTATCTCGTGCTGCTGATGGCCATGGTGAACTTCATCTCTCACGGCACCCAGGACATGTATCCCACCTACCTGCAGCACCAGCACGGGTTCAGCCCGCAGCGCACGTCGGACGTCACGGAGTTTGCCATGGTTGGCGCGATCTGCGGCGGCTTGGCGTTCGGATATTTATCCGATCGCAAAGGACGACGCCGCGCGATGGTGACGGCCTTGCTCCTGGGTTGCTCGTTGATTCCGATTTGGGTGTTCGCCCGCAATCTCACCCTGATTCTCACGGGAGGATTCCTGATGCAATTTATGGTGCAGGGTGCATGGGGCGTCATTCCAGCCCACATAAACGAGCTGTCACCCGACGCGCTGCGGGGTTTTTTCCCTGGTTTCGCTTACCAACTGGGTGTCTTGATTGCTTCCCTCAGCGCGTATTTCGAAGCGCGCATGGGTCACTTCATGAGTTATGGGCGGGCGATGGGGCTGTTCGCGCTGATCGTACTTGTGGTCGGGGCAATTGTGGTTTGGTTCGGCCCGGAAGAACATCGCCTGGCTTTCGGACGAGGCGGCTCAGCAACGGGCTGGCCAGCCAAAGTGGAACTCAGTGCGCGCCAGAACTGACGCGAAGGTGACTCGCGGTTACCGTTGTTTAGCGCGCCCTAAGTGCGGCTCGACAGAGCGTCTAGCAACGAACAAAGCAAACGCGAACCCATGAGTGGCGGCATAGGTGTCGGTTCGACGAGAGCGCACTGTGTTTTCAGCCCCTCGAATTGGATTGAAACTAAACCGCGAGCAAGCAATTCCTCTTCTCCTAGCTGTAGGTCGCGCAGCCAGAACTTCGATATTGTTGGGCGCTTGGGGGCAGCCCGCCTTGCGCTCGGCGCAGTTCTGCCCAAACACACTGTAAACTTGGCCCAAAGCCAAGCGTATACCTAGAAGGTTATATTAACGTATGAGGTAATACACTGTCGCGGATTCGCCAGCGCCTCATTCACGCCAAGACATTATCGGGGGATTATCGAAACATTATCGGCGTTGACAGCTTCTAAGGTTTGGCGGGATAATGCCTTGCACTCAACCTCTTCGGCTCTTCCGCTCAGCCTATGGGCCTCACCTAGGATTCCAGATCTGGGAGTCCGGCGCAAAAACTTTGCCCCCAGAGAGAGGCGCTATGAAGCGTGTTATAGTTGGGACATTGTTTATTGTATTTCTGCTGGCCACGAAGTCCCACGCACAATCGCGAGCCGTAATTCCGCAGCCTGATGCCGGTCACCCGTCTCAAGCTAGTTGCGTAATCCTGAAGCGTATTGGACGCGTCGGTCAGGTTACCAGCCACTTGTACTCCTTCGGAAAGCAGTTTCGATATATTGAAGGCGAGCTCCCTGAAGGATTCGCTTTGCATGGCGGAATGGGGGATAACGACGTGCGCAGCTTGCAGGCGCAGGGCGCCGAAGTCATTGTTCTAGAATCACATTACACATCGGAAGATTTGGAACGCGCCAGAGCGGATTGCCGAGGGGAAACCGGCAAGAAGCCAAATCAAGCTGGATCGAAAGCGAACCTTGCACAAGCACCGGGGGCGATCGGCAGTACTCCGACACCTACACCGAAGGCCGATGATTCTGCGTCTTCCATGGATCCCGAGGCCGCTTTGATCGACGTTTCCTCTACTCCACCTGGAGCAGACCTCTACATCGATGAACATTTTTTCGGCCGGACTCCTTCAACGATTGTCCTAAGACCGGGAGGCCACGAGATCGCCATCAAGAAAAGTGGATTTAGGGATTGGCAGAAGAAGTTAAAGCTCGCAAGCGGGCATATCGATGTCGATGCGGAGCTTGTCCCCAAAGCAAAATAGGAGTGGCCGGCCGCGAAATTCGGAGCATTGGCAGAGGCGCCGAAGGCCTAGGAGCGCATTCCGAAGGACAAGACCCGGTTCCGCGCCGTTCTTACAATGAAATCACTGCTCCGAGTCGTCGCCGCCGGTTTCGCGTAGATCACGCCCAACTCTCGGTCATCGGATAAGGCAGCTGTTTGCTTTTGCTCTAAGGCCAACCGGCATGCGGCGCAGGCGCCTCATAGGTGAGCACCTGTCCGGTTCGCTTGTGCGCCACTTCGGCCATCTTGTCCATGCCGCGCCACTCCGTGGCGATGATGAACAGCGTTTTGTTTTCCGCGCCGCCTAACATGCACGCGAAACAGCCGCGGTCGCAGGTGACGGTCTGCAGCACTTCACCACCCTCGCGGACCCGCACACAGCGCTTGTTGGGTACGTCGGCGTACCACACGGCGCCGTCAGCATCGATGCAGATGCCGTCGGGGACGCCATCTCCGAGGGCGGCCCAGACACGCCGGTTCGATAGGTTTCCGTCGGCGGCGATGTCGAAGGAGGTCAGCTTCTTGCCGTAGGATTCGGCGATAATCAGAGTCAAGTTGTCGGGCGTAATTGCCATGCCGTTCGGGAACGCGATGTTGTCGGCTACCTGTTGAACGGCGCCATCGGGGGTCAGCAGAACGATTCCCGAGCCTCCGTTGATGTAGATGTTGCCGCGGCCATCCACGACAATTTCGTTCCAGCCCATGCCGGAGGGGCCGTGCAGATCCGCGTGGGTCACGAGTGAGCCATCGCGCTCGCGGCGCAGAACAACCCCCTGCCGCCCGGAAACGACGAGCAGGCGGCCATCGCGCAGCCAGTCGATACAAAACGGAAGACCGAAGGAAGCCCGAACCGCGACTTCGCTCTTGCCGTAGGAATCGACGGCAACAATCTCTTGCGCACCCCAGTCCGAGAACCAAAGACGGTTCTCGTGCCATCGTGGTGATTCACCCATGGCGACGCCGCTCATCAGAACTTGTGCTTGCTGTCCCGGAGATGGTTTCGACGGCATCACAGCCTCCTCACCTCCAACCAATGGCAACCGGCTGCCGCACTCCGCATTCCTGACAAAACGCCGAGCAAACTTAGCAAAATCCGGTCGGTTCCGCCTTCCTAATCGCTGGTTTCTTGGATTCCGCCTCGCTTGGGTTGGTTGCGACCGGGAAGGCTGTCGAGTAGATCTCAATTCAGGAGCGTTCGTCTTTGGGCAAGTGACCCGCGGCAGCCGCTCCGGATGGATTCTGCTGACAAATCAAGCCGGGTGTCCACTGGAACGCATTCGGCCAAAGTTCTGGCAGAAGGAAAGTCGGAGAAAGAACGCGTCCCGGTCGATTCGTTGCAGCAGTGTTTTGGCGCGGCGTGAATCGACGCCATCGAGATTTGCGGCGGGAGATTGTTTGTTCAATCCGACGCGATTATTTCTGAGGATGAGGACGTTTGTCTCGGCGTAGCTCTTCGAGGGCCGGTAGCGTAAGGCGGAGTGAGGATAGCCATGACTAGAATTGTGGGAGGCGAAGTTATTTCTCGAGCAGCGGATCGTCAAAGGACCAGCGCCAGCGTTGGGCTGGCAAGGGAAGTCCCGAGATCCCTGGTCATGTGGTCAGATTCGTGATGCACCAGAATTCGGCGTCTGGCCCACCGCAGTTCTAATAGCCAGGTGGTCGACGTGACTCTGCCCGCCTTTCTTTGATCTCCTTGACTTTGTCGAGTAGGTCGTCGGCCATCTTGAGAAGTTCGTCCCGTTCGTCTTGGAAGTTGACGGTATCCGCCTTGCGCCGATACAGCAGATTCAAGTAGGCCATTGCGTCGTCGTAGTCAGGCCTCACTTCGATCGCATGTTTAAGAGACTCGATTCCTTCGTCAATGATCGAACGGTATTCACGGTTGTATTCCTGGCGCACCTCAAGTGGCAAGGAGTCGCGATCCCGACCTGTTGTCCGGCGGCAGCTTGCTCGTTGTAGCGCGCCCGCAGCTCATTATTGGCGCGAAACGACAGGGTCCAGTCAATTACGCCGACCCAGTGGTACGGCTCCGGATCGTTGGGTCTGATTTGAATATGTTTCTGGTGGAACGACTTCGATTCCTCAAACTTCTCAGAATTGTAAGGAGTACCCGCCGTGAAAAAGAGGATGGAGCCAATTCCGTCGATTGCACTCAAGTTTTGTGGGTCGATCTCGAGCACTCCCCTGAACTCGTCGACTGCCTGGCGTCCCAATTCTTGATTTTCCTCGGCGAGAGATCCCGGAATGTATTGGGCAGCGTAGGCTGTCGCAAGATAAAGCCGCGCATTCATGAGTCCCGGGTCAAACTGCTTCGCTCGCTGGAACGCGGCGATCGCATCGCCATACTGGCCGTTCTTGAAGTCTTGCACGCCCTTGTTGAGCATTTCGCGTGCCTGTCTTTGTTCTTACGTCCCTGGTGGCGCTTCCTGAGCCACTAATCTCGCTGCTGCCCCGCACCAGAGAACCACAAGCAGGGTGATGAGCCCAGCACGAATCCTCGCCGATAAAACGCCGCTTCTGAATGGGAACATGGGAGTCTCCGGTTAACCCTGTGGCACACTCATCTTACTCTCCGCCATTGTGGAAGACACGTCGAAGCAACCCTGAACGCTTTTCTGAGGAACATTGACATGGCCGCGGCCGCGGCCCGCATCGCCAAGAAAGTCCATAAAGGCAGGCACGGTGAACTTCTTTCCTGACTCAGGGTTGAGTGGGCTACTCGTTCCAAACGATTTACGAAAACAGAGGTGGAGCTGTCTCGAGTGTCATTCACGAGCCAAACTTGGAGATTCTTTTCCTCTGCTATGTCAGAACATCGGAAGACTGGGCGGCCGGCCGGGCTCTACTGGATGCACCGGCCTACGGAATCAAGCTGCAAGAGTTCTGCGGTACGCCAAACCCATAGAATCATTCTCTTTGGATGGGCCACAAGCCCACGACGACGTCCGAGCTCCATTCCAACCCTGTTTGAGGAACGTCCACGGCGCAGCGCGTCCGCGACCAGGCGCCGCTACGCTTTCCGGCCTCGTGTCCCAACTCCTTGCAGGCCTCGGCTATCCCCAATCATCGGGAGCGCTTCTCCCTACTGGCAGGGAGAAGCGACCTCCCCGCCGGAGGCATCTCACCAGACGGACGCAGGGCGGCTAGTCCCTCGTGTGTGACGAACCGCATTCGTTAAACGACAATGGTGCGTGCGTGGGAAAATCTTGAAGCAGTCAGCAATTCGCCTTGCTGGGCCGGGCAAATCGACAGCCAGCTTGTTAGAGAAAAGGGCCAATCCCTCGCACCGCGCTGTTCGATCTTTGCGTAAGCGAGTCTAAGAGTCGAAATCATGAATCCCTTTTGCGTATCCGCCGCCGTGATCCTTGTTCGAGCGCTGACCTCGGTCGGCAGCAGTTTTGTTGTGAGCATTCGTAGGCCACGACCAGGCCCTACTTAGAGGAAATGCAAGTGATTTCCAAACCACGCAGGAAACTGTTGTCTATTGAACCGGCCAGCGCACGGCCAATTTGCGAACGCTGCAAGCAATCTTCAAGCGTTCCCGACGGCCAAGAAAACGAAGCCATCGAGCAACTCGACGGCGAATGGCTTTGCCCTCGGCATTTATCGGAAGCACTGGATGAAGGTCCATTTTTCAACCAGCTTGTGGGCGTGCTGGGCGGATTGGATGGAGGCCGATGAGGAGGAAGCCCAAACCAATGGACAGCTGGCCAAGCCAGAGTAGGAGAAAAAAGGAGAAATGAAAGTGGAGTTCCTGTTCCTGCTCATCGTGCTTTGCATCTTGTGGCTGTACTGCCGACATTTATTGCCTGGCGCAAAAAGGCGCTGGAACTCACCCCTATCTTCCTCATCAACCTTTTTCTCGGTTTGACCGTCTTCGGTTGGCTTGTCGCATTCGCGTGGCACAGCCGTAGAAATGCGCGAAGCAGTTGAAGCCGCTCTGCCGCACCCCACCGTGTATCGTTTTTCTCCTTTTATTTTTCCACGCGATTCAGATTGGCGTTCCCTGCGCGATCAGCAACGGTGTCGAGGCTTTCATCTCTTCCATTCCGGCGGGCGGAACATGCAGGCGTCGAGGACCTCCTGGTCGCGCTCTGGTTCGCTCCAGCGGAAGGCGCACCCGAGAATCTGGCCGAAGACCGCCGCGAAGTAGACGAATCCGACGAAGAGAAGCACGCTAGGGATCATCGCGCTCAGAATATGGGCAATGCGGGAACGGGTCGTTGCCTCTGGGCACCCTTCGGGTTGTGGTCGGGAGTTGAAAAGGGGAGACGAACGTGGCGCGCTGCCAGATCGTCAAGCCTGGCGAGCCGCTAGTTCATGCTAGAATCGCAAGGGGAGCCTGTAGCTCAACTGGATAGAGCGTGTGGCTACGAACCACAAGGTTGGAGGTTCAAGTCCTCTCAGGCTCGCCATCTTAGTTGGCTCCCCAATCCTAGTTCAGCGACCCCGTAGCTCAACTGGATAGAGCGATTGGCTTCGAACCAATAGGTTGGGGGTTCAAGTCCCTCCGGGGTCGCCATTCATCAAAAACCTATCTGTCAGGCCGCTCAAAAATGTCCGCTGATTCGCTTCCCGACACACATGCGTTACGTATTTGAGGAAGTCCTTCCCCCCGACTGTGATCTCGATCATGCGGAAAGGGTGCCGAGCGGCGGTTACCAGACATATGGGACCAGCCGATACAGGGTTCTCCCGCAATATTCAACGTATCCAGGCAATTGCTCGCACAGCACCTTTTCCTCATTGAGCAGGCGCCTCACCATCACCGGAATCGTAAGCGCAAAAAATGGCAAAGCTGCGTACGAGCCCAAGGCAAGCGGCGCGAATAGCATCATGACCACAATTCCGGAGTACATCGGGTGTCGAACCCAGCGGTAAGGCCCGGTTGAAATTACTCTTTGCCCGGCCTCTATTTGAACGGTGCGCGCGGCGTAGCGATTCACGTCCATTACCCAGTGGGTCAACAGAGTCCCGGCTAAAACCATCGCAAGCGACACTATCTTCAGCCACAACGGCACGCCGCCAGCCTTTGTAAAGGTCCATCCGAAGCGGAAGTCCAGTCCCGGAACCAGGAAGGCGGCGAAAAAGAACACGTATGCTACCTTCATGATAGCTTTTTGTTCCTTGATGGGCTCCTTTGACTGCATTCTCCTCCGCACCAGCTCCCGGTCGTGCTGATAGAAGTAATAGAAGCTGAAAACGCCTGGGACGAACCAGACGCCAAGGAACGCCCAGGCTTCCCAATACCGCAGCGTACCGGCAGTAACAAACAACGCCGCTCCGAAAGCAAACAATGCTGCGCCGGATTGAAATACTACCTTCCAACCAAGACTCACCGACGACCTCCGCCAATCGTCCTTACTTTGCTGTTCTTCCGCTGATTATGCGTTATAGGATCAGTCTCGAACAGAGACACTACCCGCCTTCAACGATTAATCTGCGCCTCGCGGCTGTCCGGAGAATCGCACTGAACGGCAAGCAGATTCTGCATTTCGTTGGAAATGATAGGAAACGCAAACACGAAATAGAAAGCTTCGAGCGAGTTCTCGACCCTGCAAAGCAGGCGCTGTCCAAGCTGGGTCTGCCGTATGGGTTTGAGGGGATTCCCTGGACCGGGAAACACGTGAAGGAGTCGTCGACGGTAGCTCCGCCATCCAGAGGGCCCTATACGGTTTCAGCCTGAAGCGCTCGTCGTCTGAAGTATGTGTAGTATATAAGGTTGTGTTGAACGCTATTTTTCTGAATTGCACTCCCTTCAACCCAGCTACCATCATTACAGGGTCCGAGGCGCTAATCGGCAGTGAAGATTTCTAAATCCAACTTCATCGCTGGCGTGCAATGCCCGAAGCGGCTCTACCTCCTCGTCCATACGCCCGAACTGGCAGCGCAGCCGGACGGTTCAGACGAAGCCATAATGGAGCAGGGGCGTGAAGTCGGGCTGCTTGCCCGTCAGCTGTTCCCCGGTGGGGTGGAGGTAGACGGTTGGGGCGGACTCCTGCCAGCGATCCGTAGCACCCGTGAGCTTGTTGCAAATCCGGATGTTCCTGCCATTTTCGAGGGTGCCTTTGAGCACGACGACGTAGTCGTCAAGAGCGACATACTCCAACGCGGCAAGGAAAACCGTTGGCGTCTTGTCGAAGTAAAATCCACAACCGATTTGAAAGAGCACCACCTGGAGGACGTCGCAATCCAAAGTTATGTGCTTTCTCACTGCGGTCTGAAGCTGTCCTCGGTCTCCTTGGCTCACGTTAACCGGTCATACGTGCTGACCGCGCCAACGGTTGACCCCCACCATTTTTTCCTGTTTCGAAATCTCACACAGAGAGTGCGGAACATGCAACCCATGCTTCTCTTTCAGCTGCAATCACAATTCCGTGTCCTCGATATGCCCACACCTCCAAATGTCCCTACGGGTCCGCATTGTACAAATCCAGTCGTCTGCGAGTTTTTTCGTCACTGTAATCATCCGAAGCCGAACGACTACATTGGCTACATTCCACGACTCCGCGTCAGCGCAATCGAACAGCTGGAGCAAAAAGGGATCGAGTCTATCCACGACATACCTGCTGATTTCGAGTTGAGCGAGTTTCAACGCCGTGCCTGTACGGCGATGCAAACGGGCCAGGCGTGGTTTAGTGAAGAACTGAGTATCGAATTTGAATCTCTCAGGTACCCGCTCTGCTTCATGGATTTTGAAACCGTCAATCCGGCGATCCCACGATTTCAAGGCATGCGTCCTTACGACCATCTGCCTTTTCAGTGGTCGGTGCATGTGCAGGCACAGCCGGAGGCGGCACCGGAACGCTTCGAATTCTTAGCGGTGGACAGCGAGGATCCGCGAACTGCATTCATCTCCTCCCTTTGCGAGGCCCTGGGGGAGCAAGGGAGCATCGTCGTGTACAACGAACAATTTGAGTCTCAGCGCCTACGGGAGCTTGCGGATTGGCTGCCCGGATACAGGCAACGGATTAGAGGCATTCAGCGCCGTCTGTGGGACTTGCTTCCTGTAGTGCGCAATCACGTCTACCATCCCGCATTCGGGGGCTCGTTCTCTCTGAAAGCCGTTCTGCCGGCTCTCGTACCGGACATGAGCTACGAGGGGATGCAAGTACCGAACGGGCGGGCTGCCGGCCTGGCTTGGGAGTCGATGATCAGAAGCGACGCCAGTGAAGCTGAACGCGAAGCAAAACGCAAGGCGCTAGTGGATTACTGCGCTCAGGACACGCTAGCGCTGGTCCGACTTCTAGAGGCACTCCAAAGTCGCTGCGCGACCTGAACCTTAACTTTAGGCTCCCGGGTAAACGCACCCTTCAACGCCAATGCCTTTCCGCTGCCCTACGAGGGGACGACCCTTCGAGCGTCTGCCATCTGGCGCTGTTCACTCGCCGTTTTTTGGAGATGCTTGCAAGCACACCATTCAAGCGACACCGACGTTTGTGGCCGTGCGGTTGGCGTGACCGTCGCTCCGCATGGCTCGCTACGGGTCGCTGACGACGGCTTTCCAAGTCCACTTGGCGCGTCAGATGCGCGGCGGTTTCTGCTACCGCCGTCCGGTTCAGGTGGGCGCGTCCTCGAAACATGCCACGAAGATCTCTTGGACGGAATTCCGACGGAGCCGTCCATCTGGAGCGAAGTGCATGCTCTCCCTGGCTGCAGCTAAGATCCGGGCTTTCCGTCTCGTCTTCGGCGACGTCGAGCTGAGGCGTCCGGAAAGATCGGCGTTAATCCGATGGAACACACAAAACCAGCCGGTTTAGTCTGACTAAATGACTCTTTTGAATTTTTGGGATTGACACGGTTCGGAATGTGCTCCTACTGTCGCCCCAACTGATTGTATCCGGGGAATCGATAGCAACTATCTAGCAGGTTGACAGCGTCGAGGGAGTACGGAGTAGGAGTACGGTGCCAGAGGCGGAGCTATGCGGCTGGCACAGCGAGCCTCAAGCGGCGTGCCGTCGGACGGGGTTTCGGCCGGCCCACGAAAGGGAAAACAGAAATGAAGAAGATCGTGTTCATGGCTTTTTTTGCTCTTCTAATTCTTCCTCCTTTCGCCAACGCCCAGGGGTTAGGCAGTATCACGGGAAGAGTGATGGATCCGGGCGGCGGTGCGGTAGGCGGAGCGCAAGTGGCGGCCATGCAGGAGGGGACAGGGTTCTCGCGCTCTGCGCTGACGGATACGGACGGGCTATTCGTGATCCCTTCGCTCCAGCCCGCGAGTTACACGTTAACCGTGGAAGCGAAGGGCTTCAGCACAGCGAAGCAGACGGGCATTACGCTGCTGGCGGACCAGACACTGACGGTAAACATAGGTCTGACGCTCGGGTCTAACACGGAGACGGTGACGGTTGTGGGCAATGCCGTGCAGGTGGACACGTCCACATCCACGCTAAAACAGGTGATTGAGGAGCAGCGCATTGCCGAGCTGCCGTTGAACGGGAGAAACGCAGCGCAACTGACGCTGCTGGTGGGGGGTGCGGTCAATTCGCCAAACGGGGGAGCGGACCAGGGAGCCACAAAGACTTTCCCCGGGGCGGTAACCTTCTCCGCGAACGGGTCGCGACAGAACACCATCAGCTACCAACTGGACGGCGGAAATTACGTGGATGAGTACACCAACGTCAATCAACCGTTTCCGTTTCCCGACGCGCTTCTGGAGTTCAGCGTCCAGACCACCAACTACAGCGCGGAATACGGCTCAAACGCGGGCGGCGTTGTGAATGTGATCACAAAATCCGGAGCGAATCATTTTCATGGAGACGCATTCGAGTTCAACCGCAACCCGGTGTTCAACGCTCAGAACTTTTTCGCGACACCGACGACGCCGGACCGCATCAAGCGGAACCAGTTTGGCGGGACAATTGGCGGGCCGATTATCAAGGACAAGACGTTCTTCTTTGGCGGCTACCAACGTACAGAATTCCGAAACCTCGTGCTTGGCAGCCAGAAAGTGGTAGGACAGACAGATATCACGAACTTTTTGAGTCCGAAAACGGCTGCATGTCCCACGTGCGGTGCGCCGACCACAGCGGCAACGGGCCCCGCCGGGGTGATTGATCCTGCCGTTGCGACCATGTTGGGAGTCGATCCGAACACCGGCGCGGCGTTGTCTTCTCCGAAGTTCAGCTTGGCTGGCTCTATTCCGGCGGGCTCCAATCCGACCGTACCGTTCTCCCGGCCGGATATTGAGAATTTTGATTCCGCTATGGGGCGAATCGACCACTCCTTCCGCCAAAACGACAAGCTTACCGGTCGCTACGAGTTCGATCGGTTCACGAAAGGTCCGGTATTCAACCCATTGCAGCTCGTTTCGTACAGTGATGCTACGTTTGGAATTACGGCGCAGAACTTTCTGGCTCACGAGACTCACCTCTTTTCGCCGCAGTTGGTCAATGACTTCCGTTTCAGCTATTCCCGCGAAGTGTCGCACCGTGGTCCTGGCAGCAATGCGATCGACGTGACCGCGTTTGGAGTTAACATACCGTTTCAGCCAAAGCCTGCCGGCATCCAGGGAGTGGGTGTGCAAGGCGGCTTTGCGTTTGGGGACAATCCGCCGGCATTTTTCACACGTAACAACTACACCTGGGCTGACGACGTGAGCTGGGAACACGGCAAGCACGATTTTCATTTTGGCGGTTCGTTCGAGCGCAGCGCCGTGGACTTGAACAATCTGTTCAACCAGCCGGGCATTTTTGGATTCGGAACACAAGACAACTACCTTTTCGGCGGGGCTTCGTTTGCGACGTATCAGCTTTTTTTGGCCGGGATCTTGTCCGATGGAGCCAGCGTTGGCAACGGTTTCGCACTTCAGCAGGGCGCGGGCGAATTCAAGAACAATCGCGCGAACTTTGTCGGCATATACGTACAGGACAACTATCGCATCAGCCGCCGCCTCACCCTCAATCTCGGTTTGCGGTATGAGCCAGCGTTTCCGTGGAGCGATACCGGAGACCGCTGGGCGCAAGTCAACCTCGCAGCAATGGCCGCCGGCACACGGTCGACAGTGTATCCGAACGCGCCTCCCGGAGTCTTCTTCTCGGCACAGAACGGTCTTCCCAGCGATCCGGGAATGCCGAAGAACGCCTTGAACACAAACTGGAAGGGCGTTGCTCCACGGATCGGTTTTGCGTACGACGTCTTCGGCGATGGCAAGACGAGTCTGCGCGGCGGCGCGGGCATTTTCTACGACACTCGTGTCATGGGCATGTTGAGTAACCGTTTCGTGGACGAGTGGCCGTTCAGCCCGCAGTTCATTCTGTCAACGGCGGGCAGCAGCGCGCCGACCGCCGCTTCCGCATCTGGGTCCTTCAGCGATCCGCTCTGCACTAAGCCGGGAACCCAGGCCGCTCTCAACTGCAGCGGTGCCCAAGCGGCGAACTATCCGGCTTTCCCAAGTCCATTTCCGGCGCCGACAAACTTTGCGTATATCCCGCCGTTTAATGAAATCGCAGTGAGCTACGATCCGAGCGCGGAATATCACGTCCCGACAACATACGAATGGAACCTGACGATTGAGCGGCAATTGCCAGCTAACACTCTTTTCCGGGTTGCCTACGTGGGAACGCGCAGCCTGCACATCCTCGAAACGGAGTATTACAATCCGTCGAACCCGGCGGGAATCGCGGGATGCCCAAGATCAGTGGGATCGCCCGGCAAAGCCGGAACGGGTCTGGCCAATTGCACGGTGTTCCTCGGCAGCGGCGGTGCGTTCAAGACGAATACCTTCTCCTCCACCGTACAGGCCGATATAACCGACGTCAACGCCAACTACCACGCGCTGCAGGCTTCGGTCGAGAAGCGCATGGCGCATGGATTCACATTCCTCGCTAACTACACGTACTCGAAGAGCTTGGATGATCTCCCGTTCGGGGAAGGCGTTTCCGGATTTGACAACGGATACTCGTCACTTCCATTCAACGATCCGAATCGGCATAACTTCGACTACGGACCTTCGGGCTTCGATCACACGCATGTCTTTACAGGCTCTTACGTGTGGCATTCGCCCGGTTTGCGGAGTTCAAGCACCCTCGTAAGGAACCTGCTGGGCGATTACGAGATTGGGGGAATTGTGTCCGCAACGAGTGGCCGCCCGATCACGGTGCTGCAGGGGACGGAACTTTCGAGCACAGGAATCGGACAGGATCGCGGCACGTTCGTGCCCGGCGTTGATTCCTACAGTTCCAACTCCTGCGCAGGGGTTACGACGGCGTGTGTGAGCTGGCTGAATCCCGCGGCGTTCTTGTCCACCGCCGCCCTCAAAGCCAACTGCGCGACGTTCGGGCCGACCTGCGCCTTACCGACCTTCGGGAACGTCGGGAAGAATGCGCTACGGCTCCCGAAGACTTCCGACTGGGATGTGCAGGTCTCGAAGTATTTCAGTCTTACGGAGCGCTGGAAACTGCAGCTTCGCGTCGAGTACTTCAACGTACTTAACCATCCGAATTTTGCCCCGGAGAGCATCAGCACCGGGGCCGTCAACGGAACAGACCAAATCAGCGCATTTGACAAACTGAACAACAACAGCGCATTCGGGACCTTCCGAGCTGGCCAGGCGGCAGACCCGCGGGTGGCTCAACTCGCGGTCAAGGTGTTTTTCTGAGTTCACCCTAAGAGGAACTCCAGATATCGGGGCACCCAGCCCAGGAGCCGCCTCGAGTCTTTAGGCCTGGGGTAGCGTACTCGGCGATCGGCTGTGCGACGTGCCGGGGCCGTGCCGCCGGCAGCTACCACCGCATCGACATCCGCCAGAGCTCCCGTAGTCTCGTGGTCCGTCATCGTGATCGCATCATCGCCGATACCAAGCGGCCGCTAGTCCTCTACGAATACGGCTTCGCGTCGCGCCGGTACGTTGTAAGCGCCGACATCGATGAGTCCGCGCTAGTCCCCGTGGAGCAGCAGACATTCTGTCCATGCAAAGCGACGTGCAGCTACTACGACATTGGTGACGCACGCCGGGCGGCATGTTCATATCGGGAAGCCTATCCCGAGGTCGGTCGCATCTCCGGTCTGGTGTCCTTCGAGCCGGACGTAGTGTTGGTACAGCTCGATGACATCCAACTCCGTCTCGAGCCGGGGCCAGGCAGTGCAAACCGCCCTAATGGCTCGACGGTCATGGATGAACGTCGAGCTTCCGCGCAACCTTGAGTCGAACGGTCACACTGTGCACTCCCGTGCTATGGGCGGTTGTCGAGCGCCTTTAATCCAGTTTCGGAAGGCTAGTCGAAATGCAGGATGTCCAGCACGACATTCGTTTTGCGATTCAGCAGCACGATGTGTCCTGCTACCAGCACGTGCGCGCAATCCGGCGGTGGCGGTGGCAGGACCCGCACCAGTTCCGGCGGACAGGGCTGGATTCGCTTCTGGAGGCCCGGCGGCAGCGTGCCGTTGCGCGCCAGTTGTTTCTCTAATCCTGGCGGCAAGCGGTCTTTCTTCGCCAGTCCCGGCGGTAGACTGCTCTCATTCTCGTTGTACCATCCACGCGCTTCCTCGCGATCATGATCCTTGTAATACTCGCCCTGATCATCGTCCCCATGCTTGTTGTGTCCTTTGCCTTTGCCCTTTCCCTGTCCGTAGGCAACCATGTAGCTGCTCGCAACCATCAGCACCCCAAGCGCCCCCGCGCACATCCATCTTGTTGTCCGCATCTCTCCCTCCAAAACCGAAGACACGGGAGCCACGGGCACTTCTGGCAGCCCCCCGGCGCGTTTGAGTATCTGTCACCTCATTCAGGCTTCTCGGTTTCCTTTGCTAACGCGAGCAAGTCTTAGTCCAACCAGTAAGCCCTTCTAAATCATCCGGTTGCACTTTTCGAAGGCGTGGCGGGGTGTTTCCGTGCGCCACAGCACGTAGCCGCAGGATGCAAAATCCTCGGGCGCCCTCGAGTAGATCAACGCATGCCCTACGTACAAGTGATTCCTCCGCCGTCGAACCCTTTCGCGGGAAACCAGCTGTTTTCGGAACGCTCAATACCCAGAATCCGTTGAGTGGGTTCAACGAGTGACAGCGGCCCGAGAAAAGGCGTTTTCGGACAATTTGCCGGGCTGGACGCCAAACCCTTCCCGACGTATGATTGCACCCCCCTTAAGCTTGCACGGCGCGAGGTGAACAATGACGAAGTGCCTATACCCGCTTCCTCAAACATGTCTCGATCATTTGAAACGATGCCGGGAGACGGGTTTCGGATATCACGTAATCTCAGTCGATCTCAGGGACGGCAGGCATTTCGACCAGGTTGTTGCCAGCGAGGGCTGCATCATAGAGGTCCGAGGATACCAGGAAATCCCTTTTGCGCCTGAGGAAGTCGCATCCGTAAGCGTCAATCACAACCGCTGGAATTTCAGGGACGGGTCGGACGCACGAATCAAATGCAGGACGGCAGCCGCTTGATTCCCAGCTGGTGGGGGATTCGTTTACTTCGACGATCCTGGTGCTTCGAACGGAGTCACCGCCAAAGTGGAGTCCTTCCTTGCAGCGGTCGAGGCACCGATCGTGACTGCGCCATGGCGTACGATGGCTTGTTCGATTGACCTTACGCGGCTAAGTTACTGAAATCCCCTCGCAAAATGGACGACTTTGGGCGCCAGTTGGATCCTGCTTCAAATTCGACGCCGATAGTCGATGCGTTCCGGCCACTTTGATTCTGAGGAGCTGTTCTCCGGTTCGGTGATAGATTTGTTGCTGTTTTTCGCCCTCGACCGCATGAAAGGCGAATCATCTTGAGAATTGACCAACGCATGGTCGCAGAAATACCTCTCGCCGAACTGTGGGACGAGAGCGGCGCCATAGCACGCGAGCGCATTACGACTAGACCAAAAATGCTGTTCTCGAACTGGCACGGTCTGGTTCGGTGCAATTCGTTGTTGCCGACTGTGGATTGAAACTCGATTGGATTCCGGCACAGGCACAGAAAACATTTTGATTTCTAGAAAAACGTTACAGCCTCAGGTTGCTGACCCTGCCAAACCAGCAAGGCTTCTTTGATTTGAGCCGCGATTCCGGAAAGTCTGTCCCAGTACGATTGACGGGAGGAGAAGAAAACGAATGAGCCAGGCAGAGGAACCCACCCAGAGTCACAGCGTGCAGGTACGCGCGCTAGTGAACCGTCAAGTGCAAGCGTGGGAAAAGCACGATTTTGCAATCGCTGCCGACGATTGGCTACCGAACGGAGAGTCGTTTTCTCCCGGAGGTCACGTTGTCAAGAAGGACATGCACAGCGCGATCCTTGACTATTTCAAGAAGTTCACGGGTCTGAAGGTCAGGGTAAACGAGATGTTCCTCTCCGAGGACGGAACCAGGCTAGCCATCCAGTGGGATTGGACCGTCACTCGCAAGAGAGACCGGAAAAGAGCGACGACCCATGACGCTATCCTTGTACGATTGGTTGGGGGGAAAATCGCTACCTGGAGCGAATACTTCGACTTCGGTAATTCGCTGGATGCAAAGCCGTGAAGTTCGCAGGCCTTCGCGGGCTTTATGTTTCCGTTGCCTCGCGCCTCTGTCTCCTATTCAGCCCCAAACGCTGGGCGACTAGGCAGGAGTAATCGGCAAAGGTGTGGAGCAGGCTCCGAATGCCGACCATCCGGACTTCGACGCGGAAATGTAACCCAAGTAGGCTTTCGCCGGATTACCTGGGCCAGACTCCTGACTGCGGTGGTATCCTCGGCCACCTCGCGGGATGACCTGGTAGGTCGCAGCCAAACCACAAGTTGAAGGCTCGAGCACGCTTATTCGTATCCTGATAGGCTAGAGCACCGGAACATATCGCCATCAACATCGCACACACCTAACGCGAGAGCAGATGCTGCTTCGGGATACTCGTTTCGATGAGGGAAGCTCTTCTTCGCTATATCTGTACCGTCGCTTTTGCTGTTCACTTCGGCTCTTCTACTCCAACAACGCCAATTCCATCTCCCCCAGTCGTTTCGCATCCCCAACAATGTCCACCTGCGTGATCTTGCCACCCACGATCGTGAACTGCAGCACACGCTGCAAACGTCCTGCCGGCGCGATCACCAAGCCAACGCGCCCATCCACCAACATCGCTTCCGTACCCTGAGCCGCCTGAGCAAAGGCGATCGTCCCCCTAGCCGCCTGAGTAAACGCGATCGCGCCCCGCGCCCACTTCTCCGCTCCGCGAACTTCTCTGGGCGCTCCCGGCCGTCCCGCCCCTTCATCCACCCGCACCATCACTTCCGGATCCAGTACTGCAATCAGTCCTTCAAAATCTCCGCCGTGCAACGCCGCCATAAATGCCTTCACTACGTCCCGCTGTTCCGCTAAGCTCGCATCGGCCGTCGCGCCCACTCCCTGCACGCGTCTTCGCGCGCGGCTTGCCAGTTGTCTAGCC
>DATAIH010000057.1:0-5569 GCA_036262755.1 Candidatus Acidiferrum sp. | reverse complement strand
GCTTCCCTTCCAGGTTTAAGCGATGTAGGGCTTCGGCGGCACCCGAGCCGCCCGTTGCTTCCAGGCAAATGATTCCGTCAACTTTTCCTTTCTTCTGCAGCAAATCGGACACCTGGTCAAATGCGCTTCGCGCGTCGCCTTTGTCATCCAGGATTTTTGTCAACTTGAGAGCAGGGAAATTCTTCAGTGCGTCTGCAACACCCGCGACTCGGTCATCCAGGTTGTGCTGTCCCTGAATTGCGACGACCGCGATGTTTCCTTTGTCCGAAAGGAGCTCTGCCATCCGCTGTAAGCTTTCTCGTCCGGCCTTGACGTTGTCTGTTCCGATGTACAAAACCCGTCTCGAACCTGGCACATCCGCATCCACGCAGATGACTGGGATGCCTTGGGCAATCGCCGCGTCGATCTCGGTTTGGAAAATTTCGGGTCTCCCCGCGGAGAGGCAGATTCCCGTGGGGTTCTGCTCTAACGCTCGGCGGAACATTCCGAGCTCGGCGTTTGGTTGGTATCCCGGCGGACCGACCAGTTCAGCCTTTACGCCCAGCGCTTTGGCTGCGTCCAGAAAACCGGCTTCCGCGTTTTGCCAATACGGTAGGTTGACATTCGTGGCCACGAACACATAGCGTTCGCTTTCTTCGTGGTAAGGTTTTGTACAAGACACGATCAGCGCTGATCCACCGAGAATAACAACCGACGCCAGCGTCGCCCCATGTTTCTTCATTGGATTCTCCTTTCCCATCTTGGCTGGCCTCTGCGAGTGTCGCTCGCGCCCTGGAAGGCTTGGCTCTTCCGCATCCAGCTTGCAAAACTCTCGACGATGTGAGTTTGACAGGAGACGAGCGGGGATAAAGGAATCGACCGTAACCGAAAATCTGTTGATACCGAGGACTCATAGTGAAGGCCCTTGACCTAGCCCTCCGGGGCCCCTGATGTTAGCAGAGACGTGTGTGAGGCCGCCAATAACTGGTTCCCGGTTGCGGAGGCAAGGTATGCAACGCCGATACCACGCATCACCGGCACACGAGAGCAATGCTGGATGCTAAAATCTCGTCGCCAAGGACTTGGTGGATTCCATCAAGATGACTTTGGTTGGATGGAGCAGCGCTAGCTCGCGCCTCGTCTACAGAGGCAAAAACCGTGAACGCCAGGAAAGGGAGAAATGCAATGAGCAATGTGTTGTCGCGCCGAACGTTTCTCGGTCATGCAGGCGTAGCTGCGGGCTGGGCGGCACTACCTCGAGGCACCCCGTACAACGCGCTTTCATTGGGCAGCGGCGTGTCTGCGTCCCCGGAGATGCCGGACCGCATCGTGGACATGCATGTGCATTTCGACGAGAAGAATCCCAGTTTCACGAGCGACCTCCTGAAACTCTCCGACCGGCTGAATCTCACAGCATGTGTGCTCACACCTTTTCCTTCGAGGAAAGTGGTCCTCGACGCGGCGAAACAGCATCCCAGGCAGATCATCCCCTTCGGCTCGGTGGACCTGGATGCTCCGGACGTGGTTAAGCAAGTGGAAGAACTGCACGCGATGGGTTACCGCGGGCTTGGCGAGCTAGAGTTTGTGAAGAAACCGTACAACGACCCGTCGTACTTCCCGGTCTACGAACTCGCAAACCGGTATAGCTGGATCGTTCTTTTCCACACCGGCATCGTGCTGCGGAGAAAATTTGACGAGCCGGAAGACGTGGCTTCCGGACGCATGCGGCCGATTTACCTCGAAGAAATTGCCCGGAGATTTCCGAAAATCACCGTGCTGGGCGCGCACTGTGGTAATCCGGAATACGAGTGGGCCGCGGAAATCGCGCGGTGGAATCCCAACGTGTTTTTCGACCTGAGCGGTTCCACGCTTACGAAAATGCAGGCGCGCCTCGCGGATTTCCAAAAGATTTTCTGGTGGTCGAACACGGAATGGCAGAGCCCCGAGTGGAAACTAAAACCCGCCGACAGCGACCGAAGCGCATTCGCGAAAATCGTTTTCGGTTCGGACACCACCTTGGGGGAAATAGAGTCGGTGGTGAAGCAGTATCACGCCATGTTCGATGCGTGCGCGGTTCCAGAGCACACGCGCAAAATGATCATGGGCGGAACGCTAGCCAAGATGCTGGGGCTCGCCGATGGTCATTAAGGTTTATGAAGACAAGACTTCTCTCGGACGGGCTGCGGCGGAGCAGGCCGCAGTTTCACTCCGCCAGGCAATACGGGAGAGCGGCCGAGCGCGGATCATTGCCGCGACAGGCGCCTCGCAGTTCGAATTCCTCGACGCTCTGACCGCCATGCCCGCGATCGAGTGGCCGCGCGTGGAGATGTTTCACCTGGATGAATATGTCGGACTCCCCGCGTCTCATCCCGCCAGCTTTCGCAAATACCTCCTCGAGCGGCTAATCAACAAGACCGGAATCACGAAATATCACTTTCTGGACGGCGAGGGAGATGTCCCGGCCGTGGTCCGCAGAGTCTCCGCGGAGTTGACGGCCGCTCCCATTGACATCGCCTTTGTCGGAATCGGCGAAAACGGCCATCTTGCATTCAACGACCCGCCGGCGAATTTTCAAACCGAGGAACCCTACATAATCGTTGACCTCGATGAACCCTGCCGTCGACAACAGGTGGGGGAAGGATGGTTCGTCGATCTTTCTGAGGTGCCCAAGAGAGCGATGTCCATGTCGGTGCGCCAGATTTTGAAAGCGAGGGAGATTCTTTGCGTCGTACCCGATGCGCGAAAAGCCCAGGCGGTGAAATCTTGCCTTGAAGGCCAAATCAGTCCTCTTGCGCCGGCATCCATCCTGCGCACACATCCGAACACGACGGTTTTTCTGGACAAGCTGTCTTCCGCATTATTGAGTCCGCAGGGCATTATGGCCTCAAACTAAACGCTCATGGCCACAAGCGCTCCCAACAGCTCGACCCCTGGCCGACCCATTCCCCACTTGCGTTGGTGGATTTGCGGGATGCTCTTCGCCTCCACGGTCATTAATTATATTGACCGCCAGACGTTTTCGGTTCTGGGACCTTTTCTCAAACGGGACTACCACTGGACCAATACTGATTACGCCGCTCTTTGGATTGGATTCCGCGCGGCGTACACCATTGGCCAGACGCTCTGCGGAAGGCTGATGGACCGCGTGGGGACCAGGCGCGGGCTGAGCCTTACGGTGCTGGGGTACTCGCTGGTATCAATTCTTACTCCACTGGCCAGGGGTTTTTACAGCTTCGGCGCTTTTCGCTTCTTGCTCGGGGCGGGTGAATCAGGAAACTGGCCGGCCGCGACGAAAGCGGTCTCCGAATGGTTTCCTAAACGTGAGCGAGGTTTGGCAACCGCGCTGTTCGACAGCGGATCTTCTATTGGCGGCGCCATCGCTCCCTACCTTGTCTTGCCTATCTACCTACGATGGGGGCGCGGTCCTGCCTTCATTATTCCTGGCGTGCTCGGTTTTTTCTGGCTCTTGGTTTGGCGGCGCAGTTACCGGGTGCCCCAGGAACATGCACGCATCAGCGAATCCGAAAGGCAAATGATTCTTGCGGAAACACGGGACCTGCATACCGAAGAAGCTAAGCCGCGCACACCTTGGGCCACCTTGCTAAGGCTGCCACAGACCTGGGGAACGATTGTCGCCAAGGGTCTGACCGATCCTGTGTGGTTCTTTGTCACGGATTGGTTTCCGATCTATTTGGTGGCGAAGGGCTTCGCGCCACAGAGCAGCAAAATCGCGATAGCGATTCCCTTTATTGCCAGTGACTTGGGTAATTTCTTCGGTGGAGCCATGTCCGATTGGCTAATCAGGCGAGGTTGGTCGCTTGGCGCTGCGCGAAAAGCGCTTGTTGTGTTTGGGGGCTTTGGTGTGCTGTTACTTATCCCGACAGTATTCACCTTCAAGTTGTGGGCGATGACAGGACTGTTTGCCTTGGCCACATTTTCTTACGCTTCATTTTCCACGATTGCCAACGTTCTGCCTTCGGATCTTTTCAAGAGCGAATCAGTTGCGTCGGTGAGTGGTATGAGCGGAACAGGCGCGGGCATTGGCACGATCATCGCATTCCTCTTGATTGGGCACTTTTCCGATGCGCGCCAGGCCGCAGCCGCGCATTCCTTTGACCCGATCGTGATCGTTGCCGGAATGGTTCCTTTCGTCGCAATGATTCTCGTGCTGGTTCTCGTCCGCAATACCCGGGCGACGGAGGAGGGACGGGTTCGGCGGATCTAATGGGACGGCCGATGATTCACCCTGACCGGCTTTCTCCAAAGTGCCGGCTGCGAATTTGTGGGGGGTATTTGTTACCGCCCCTTGCGTGCGGCTCTTCCCTTCCCGCCTCCGGTGCGCTCGCGTTGCGGCGAGACTCCCTCGACGAAGCCCCAAAATAGCACAGCAGGTGGGAGCGTCAGATATATAATCCGTCCGGCGGAAATCAGGCCGTTCTACTCGGTGGGTCAAATGCCTTCCCTAAACTTTGTGCGTTACCCGTGGCGGCTCGCATACCTACTCTGTGTAGTGTCGCTCACAGCTTTGCCCGGGCGGGCTCAGCATCAACCCGTGCGTGTCATCGCCTTCGGGGCGCATCCTGACGATTGCGATCTCGGCGCCGGAGGCGTCGCTGCCAAGTATGTCGCGCTCGGCGACAAGGTAAAGTTCGTGTCGCTAACCAATGGCGATGCCGGGCACCAGTCGCTCGGCGGTCGGGAACTCGCCAGGCGCCGGCGCGCCGAAGCCCTGGAGGCGGGCCGACGCATCGGTATTGAGTACGAAGTGCTTGATAATCACGACGGGAAGCTCTTGCCGACTTTGGAAGTGCGCGAGCAGGTCATCCGCGAGATCCGCCGGTGGAACGCGGACATCGTCATTGCGCCACGCCCGAATGATTATCATCCGGACCATCGGTACACCGGCGTCTTGGTGCAGGACGCATCCTACATGGTGATCGTGCCGGATTTAGTGGCGGATACGCCGCCGCTGAGGCGCAATCCCGTCTTCGTTTATTACAGTGACCGGTTCACGCGTCCCCAGCCTTTTCGCGCGGACATCGTGGTGTCGATTGACGATGTGTTCGAGAAAAAGATCAATATGCTGGATGCCCATGTATCGCAGTTCTATGAGTGGCTGCCGTGGACCGAGGGACAGCTCGACCAGGTGCCAAAGGATCCGGCAGAGCGCAAGAAATGGCTGGCCGCGGGACCGTTGGCGACGAGAAAACTGCAACCGGAATGGCGGGACGCGTTAGAGAAACGGTATGGCGCACAAGCGGCCGGCATTCAGCACGCGGAGGCTTTTGAGATCACCGAATACGGGCACCAACCGAGCGAGGAAGAGATTCGCAAGCTTTTCCCATTTTTTCCCGACCGGTGACACCTTCCTTGCGCTTGACTTGCTCCCGAGGTTCCGCGGGACAAGGTTCGTTTGAACAGATCTACCGAGAAGAAGCGATGCAGAAGGCGCGATGCTCCACGCTCTTTGTGTTGCTTGCGTCTCGGGCGTCCGGTTTTCGAGCCCCGAGCCATTCCGCTGGACGCCCGGCCGACGTTGTTGACTCTTCGGAGACATCCATGATTTCGGGCTGATCTGATGAGCGCGGGT
>DATAIH010000056.1:0-31199 GCA_036262755.1 Candidatus Acidiferrum sp. | reverse complement strand
CAGTGCGAGCGGGCTCCCTTCGGGCGCGACTGCCACGTTTAGTCCCAATCCCATCACCGGCGGCTCGGGGTCGAGCACCATGAGCGTGTCGACAACTAGCAGCACGCCGACGGGAAGCTACACGCTCACCATTACCGGGACCAGCGGAACCCTCACGCACTCGACGACGGTTACTCTGGTTGTAAACACGGCGAGTTCGCAGGATTTTTCCATTTCGGCCTCTCCGTCTTCACAATCGGTTACGGCTGGGAATCGAGTCAGCTACACGACGACCGTGACTCCATCGGGAGGCTTTACCGGCAGTGTGACTCTGAGCGTCAGTGGGCTACCGTCGAGCGCCAGTGCCACGTTCAGCACGAATCCGATCAGCGGTGGCTCGGGGTCGAGCAGCATGAGTGTGACGACCAGTAGCAGCACGCCGACGGGAAGCTACACGCTCACCGTTACCGGGACCAGCGGAAGCCTCACGCACTCGACGACAGTCGCTTTGGTTGTGAATTCTTTCTCCATTTCCGCGTCCCCGGCTACCGAGACCGTCACGCGAGGCAACAGCACCACCTACACGGTGAACGTGGCGGCGATCAACGGCTTTAACGGAACAGTGTCCCTCCGCGTCCGTGGGTTGCCGACAAATGCAACCGCCACCTTCAACCCTAGCTCCGTGACCGGAACGGGACCATCCACTTTGACGATAAGCACCAACGCGTCTACATCCACAGGCACGTTCAGCTTGCGCATCAGAGGCAGCAACGGCAGCGTGACTCACAGCACCACGGTGCAGCTCGTCGTTCAGTAGGGGGGTCTTTCCCTGCTGACGTTTGCAGCGTTCTCGGGCGAACGTGCAAGTCACATCACGATGATTCGCGTCTGTTTCCGGCAGCGTCACTGCGAGTTTTGCGTTGCCACGTCGTCGACGGCGCGCTGAAGCCATTGCCCGGGTTTGCTTCGCAGGCGTCTCGCGAAAACAGGGTGAGCGAAGGGAACTAAGGCACACGCAAGCGAGACTCGATGAAGCACTCACAACATCGGGAGAGGGTGACGTCTTCTTAGCCGATGTCTACGGGCGCTGACTCTACTTCTTTTCCTTCCACGCGCTTTGCCCGGCCTTGGACAACAACAACAGCCCCTCCGCCGAGTCTACTTGCTTAAGCCACAACTCCTCGTGAGGTCCGCCCGTTAGTCCGGAGGGAAAAATCAAAGTTCGGAAGTAGTAGGTCTTGCCCGCCTCAGCAGTCAGCTCGGCTGCTCCGCTTAGCTGCTGTCTTGACGCAAGGCTGGACTGCCAGTCTACGCAGACGTGATGCTCCCCCGGGGCCAGTGGAAACGAGATGTAGGACTGTCCATAGTTCGCGCCCATCCAAGCTCCATCCAGACCCACGCGCGTGGTGATGTCTCCTATATTGTAGGAATCGTCCGGGCTTTCCTGCGCGATCACATATACCAGTGCCTTTCCCGGCTCTGGTTGCTTAACGATGTGCTGATTTTTATCTACCTTTACCGAGAACTCGGTCGCTCGAGGACCACACCCTGCGGCTGCGCGCAAATCCGCTGACCGGTCCTGGGCTACCACCGGCGCTGCACATACGAATAGCAGGAGCACGAGTCTCCTCATGGTCGCCTTCCGTTGTTTCTGTCAAAAGAACCAGGTCCCGTCTCCGCTAGTACGACGTCCGAAGGGCTAGTTGCGTTTCGCAAATCTTGGCCACGGGCTTCTTCCGCGGACAGTGTCCGAAGCAAGCTCACGCGTAGCGCGACTTCTTGTCTCCAGTGGGGCATAAGCGATCAGATACGAACTTGTCCGCGAAGCGTCCGTCGCCGGGCGGCTTCGTTCAAGCCGGCCGCGTACTTAGAAAAGTCACCGCTCCGCGAACCACATTCGTGATAGGTTTTCACTATGGTTGCGCAAGGTAATCGACGAGTTGGTCGTTCGTGGTAGTCGCCATTGCCTCTCGCCGAGTCTCGTACTTCAACCTAGCCAGGAGTTCCGCATGCAATTCCCCCGATTTGATCTCGCCGGGCAGGTCTCTCTCGTCACCGGCGCAGCCCGCGGTCTCGGCCGTTCTATTTCGCTCGCTCTCGCCCACGCCGGCTCCGATGTTGCTCTCGGTCTTCGCGAGATCCATTCTTCAGGAACTCTTGTCAGCGAAATCGAGACCTTGGGCCGCAAGGCCTGGCCCTTGCAAATGGACGTCACTCACCTCGATCAAATCTTCCGCGCCGTCGAACAAACGGTCTCTCACTTCGGCCGTTTGGATATTCTCATCAACAACGCTGGCATCGCACCGGAAAACCTCGCCGAAAACTTCACTGAGGCCGATTTCGATGCTACGGTCGCTGTCAACCTAAAGGGCACGTTCTTCACGAGTCAGGCGGCAGGGCGCGTCATGATTCGTCAGAAACACGGCCGCATCATCAATCTCGGCTCGCAAGCTGGATTCGTCGCTCTTCCCGGCGAGCCGGTCTATTGCACGACCAAAGCAGCCATCTCCCATCTCACTAAGTGCCTCGCCGTCGAATGGGGCAAGCACAACATTACCGTGAACGCCGTCGCGCCTACTTTTATCTCCACTCCGGGCACCGACGCCGCTCTTGCCGACCCAGCCTTTCGCTCCGACGTCATCGAGCGTATTGCCGCTCTCCACCGTATCGGTGACCCAGTGGACGTTGCCGGCGCTGTCGTTTTTCTCGCCTCCCCGGCCGCGTCCCTTATCACCGGCCACACCCTCCTGATCGACGGCGGCTGGACTGCGCGCTGACTTTCCCCGACTGCTTTCGGCGAGCAAGCGAATCAACTCTGCATATTTTTCTAGGCCCCTCCAAGGTGTGAGCCGCCGGCCGCGGGACAGAAGGCCGGCTGCGCACCGTGATCACTCCGCTGCGTGAAAGGCCACGGCTTCTCGCCTTTCGCCATGAAGAGTGGAGCGGCATGATCGAAAGCGGCTCCCTTTGTCTTGCGCCATTACACTCGCTAGAATCAGACCATGAGAGCCTTTCTGTGTCTGATTTTGTTCCCAGCAATCGCCCTTTCGTGTGGCATGGCGGAGCAAACTTATGTGCCTCCGTCGGTGACTTCAGCTGGGGATGCCTATGTTCCGTACCAAAACCAAATCGTCACTGATGGCCTGTTTGTTTTGAGTGTCGGCATTAGTAAAGCAGGTGAACTTCAGCAAATCGAAGCTCTGAGAAACCCCGGATCACTGGTCGAGGCTGCCAAGAATTCTTTACGTTCCTGGAAATTCCACCCGGCCTCCGAGAACGGCGAGCCAACAGATTCTCGTCTGACCGTGGCTTTCGTTTACCCACCCACTCGTTATAGTGGTATCCGAGCGGTTCCGCCCAAGGACTTCGTTCCTGTCATTCCCTCGGATCAGCCAGGAAGTGAATTTGTCCCTGTTGCAATCCTGTCATTCGACTATTCGGATTATCCCGTCAATAGCGTGGCTTGGGGCTCAGTCGTGCTCCAAGTGACGGTAGGCAGCGCGGGTGACGTTAAGGATGTCAGTTTGCTGCACGCTATGGCTGGCTTTAATGACTTTGCGCGGCGCGCTTTGAAGAGATGGCGTTTTCGTGCAGCGACCTTTCAAGGAAAACCAGTGACAGCAAAGACCGTCGTGGCCTTCATCTTTCAAACTCCCCTCGGTCACCCGGGTCGATAAAAGCCTCATTGTGCAATCCCGAGGGTCATGGTTCTTGGTCCTGAAAGGAGAGAAGCGGCTAGGTTACCAGGACCCAGCCGCCTCTTCGGTGTGCTATAAGAAGTGAGTCTGAGATATTCGATGTCTGGAAGCGACAAACGGTTATAGCACTCCAAGTTGTTTCTTTCGCGCTAACGGAGCAGTCATTCGCGGCGGGATGACCCGTCCAGTACGCTCCGCCATTTTCTCCGCACCACGAGGATGGAAATCATTCCCATTGCTGCCAAGCCAAAGAACATGTAGGCCTGGTCCGCAATTTTCCAATAAGAAGCAGCCCCCAATTGGAGGAAGAGGCAAAAGGACAGGAACAGCGCCAAGCTCCAAGTTTCCTGTTTCATTTCCCGACTCATATGGCGTCCAGTAGGCTGGCGATAAGTTCGAAGAGAATTCCAATCCAATTTTGGCAAACAAAGACCCGAGACCGCCAACGATCACGTCGCCAAGATCAAGACCGTGTTCGTGATAGGTCAGCACGTCCTTCATGATCGCGCCTTGTCTATTGCGCGAGGACTTGGACGAGCGCAGGTATTTTCCCCGACTCATCAATGAAGTAGAGTGCCGTTCCATTGGTCACGGCGACGGTGTTAGGTCCAAGGTTGCCGGAGCCGTCTGCGTTAATTGACAGGATGGCGGTGAACGGAGAAGCAAGCGAGAATCCGGACTGTGCGCTTGCATCTTGCACGCCCTGGAGGTTGCCTGAGGAAATCAAGGCAACTCCAGAGAGGTCTGAGACCGTGTCGTTTGCGGGCTCGCCGCTGCCGAAGAAGAAATTGCCAGACAAGGAGCTGCTGTTATACGTCGCGGCGGGTTGTGTATCGAAGATGCCGAAGCTGGCCGTAGAGTCGGTGCTAATGCAAAAGGCAGATACTCCGTCGAAAGGATTCGTCAGATAGCACGTAGGCGACGTCGAGACTGTTGCGCCGGTGATGTCCAACCGTCCAGAGAGCCCGGCGAGCGCGTAAGTGCCCGTAAGACTCTGGGTGGAGGCTGTGCCGCCGGAATATTCGTCCATGGAACCGGAAACGGTTCCGGATATTCCGGGTGAGCTGGCGCTTGAAAAGCTGGCCAGACCGATGGAGGAGGAAGGTGTCTCTGACGAACTTCCGGTGAAATGGAAAATGTAATTCGGCGAAACGGAAGATGCACTAAACGAACTGGATGTGGCGATGGCCTGGCCGCTGAATTCCGGACCTTCCGGACTGAGGATAAGCGCGACGAAGAATAGTTCCGACGAGTTGATTACATAAACCTGCACTTCCACGAGAGAAGATGTCCCTGGTAGGAACATACTCGCCATGGCCATACCGGTTCCTGTAGAAACCGGATCCTGGATAGTAATGAAGTTGAAGGATTCGGGTGTGCCTTCAGTCGTAAGCATTTTGCCGCCGTCATTCTGGTCGAACGCGAGGCTGGAAGCGGTTCCTCCGCTCTGGGTGAAGAAACCGGCCAGGGCAAAGTGGTTGAGCGTGCCGCTCGAATTGTTCCAGCCGTCCCCGAAAGCGTAATTGGACGCAAGCGCACTGAGCGAGAAGGCTGTCGGATCTTGCCGCCGCAGAATGCCAGAGGCACGTTCGGGAGTCGCCGATTGCTCGTTGACGAAGATGACGTCGCCCTTGGAGGCGATGCCTCCGCTAATGCCACCCAATGAGAAACGCAACGAAAAGGTGTTTTCGTTATTGTCTGTTAACGTGAGGCAGCCGCGATTGTCAGGACCAACGGAATAAGAACTACCCGAGGGGATAACGGCAGCGCCCGCGTAGGCCATGTTGGCAAAGTAGGGATTAAATTGGTCTTGCCCGCCGGTAATCTTTCCTGTGCCATCGGCCGAGAAACTTGCGGCATACAGAATCGGTGAGCCGACGATGGTTCCGCTCCAACCCTGCAGCATGATCGCGTATTGGCCGTTCAGCAAACTCTCGTTCCCTCCCGCACCGCAGGCCGCGGAGCCGTCAAAGATCGTGAATGGGTCTGCGTCCGATCGAGCCGGACTGTACACGGAAGTTGCGGTGATCGTCGGCATGTTATTCGGCGCGGCCGGAACGCTGGCGGGTGGAGCGTAATTTACTTCGTAGGGACTGGGTGTGGAGAGAGTGCCGCAGGCAGGCGAGCACGGCGTGCCGTTGGCAGTTAACGTCCAAGTTACGCCGGCGCTGGTAGGCTCATTCTGCACGGTCGCGTTGAACCGGGCGAAGAGATAATTCGCAGTCCCCGCAGCAAGCTTGGTCACTTTGTTCTCGATGGCCACAACGGAGGCGGGCACAGTGATCACAGTCGAAGCAAATTTCGACGGATTCGCCACCGAAGTAGCCGTGAGGGTCACCGCGATGTCCGATGGAATCGAAGTAGGTGCGTTGTACGTGACCGAGGTAGTACTTTGACTTGTCAGCGAGCCACAAGCAGCGCCTGAGCAGGTCGACCCAGAAAGCGACCAAGTGACGCCTTTATTCGAAATGTCGTTGGCGACGGTAGCCGAAATGCTGATGTTGTTCCCCTGTTGCAGGCTCTGCGAGGAGGACGAAGAGAGGGTGACGCTGATCGGCGGAGAGCTCGCGCAGCCGACCGTGAGTATCACCGGGAGCAAACCGAGGAAGATGAGAGCGAATGTTCTACTTCGGTGAACGGACCACATCCTTAAACTGATAGGCAAGCTTTTTTCGGGAATGAGATTTGAACTTGAGAGCGAAGCAATAGGAAGAAGAGACCGGAACGAGATGGCGGACATGGAACCCCCTGGGCAACCGACCGGTCGCGCACGGCAAGGTAAGGCCGGATCGCGCGACTCTTGGAGAACGTCTGTTAGACCCACCCCTGCAATTGATGAAGGCGAGATTTTCAATATACCGGGTTGTCTTGCATGGCAATCCGGTAAAGACCGTAGTCAGAAATCCCAGGCAGGCTGGGGCTGGAGGCGTGCGATTCCTTTCACGGCCAAGAGTTAAGACGAATCTGGCTTTGACACGGTTTCAGACACGGCGGAGTGTTGGCAAAGTCGAGCCAAACTTCATGCCGAAGAAGTGCGAGCCCTCTTCATGGTCATCACGGCAAGAAGTTGTCCACAGGGAGAAAAGCCTGCCAAAGCCGCATGATGGCTGAAGAGAGCGCTGGCTGCCCCAAAAGCTCCCTTGTCGCTCGCGCCCATCGGCGCTATCGTGTGGATAGATAGATCGGGAGGTGTTTGCATGCGCGGACGCATCATTCTCACCGTGTTTTGGGTCTTTTCCCTCATGCTGGCTGGCGGAGACGCTCAAATTCGCGCACGCAAACAGAGGCCAGTGCCAGTCTGGACGATGGAAGTCATCAAAGTGAAGCCTGGCGAGCTTGGGGCAACTCTGGATTACTTAGACTACCATTGGAGTCGCGTTCGTGAAGAGGCCAAACGTGAGGGGGCAATTCTGAATTACCACCGGATCGCGGATCAAGTCGGCGCGGATACGGACCAGACTATCGTCCTCTTGACGGAGTATAAGGACCAGGTTACATACCGTGAACGCGAGAAACTCTTCAGTTCGATAGCGAAGAGCCAGAACTTGCCGCTTGTGTGGAGCCTGCGGGGCAATCCGACAGTAATGCTTGATCAACACGCGGACCTCTTCGAGACGGTGAGTACGAGCGTTTATAACGACTACACGGACCCCGACGAGAACCTGCGGATCGTGCGATTCCAAACCGTCTACTAGCTCCAGTACCGCGAGAGGGAATTTCGCCTCGGCCATTCCTTTCTCTGGTTCCATCCGCCACGCATCCTGCCCATCCCCAGCAAAAGGCTTCCGCCGCGGAGTTTGGTTTTCCCCGGAGGATGTTTTACGGAAGAAGAATTGCGAACTATGAATGGAAGTGTGAACGATCAAAGCGACACTCTATAACACCGCCACCAGCTAGTGCCCCGCAAAAAAGGATCCGCCTCTGTCATTTCGCACCTTCCACCACTTTTGGCGCAGCGTGTTCCAATAGCGACGACGCCCGCCTGCTATTGTGGGAAGCCAAATCGCTTAGGTAATCAGGCAGCGTACGGTGAAGCGTAGCGGCAGCGAGAGGGGCGTTGTCTAGGTCAAGAATGGCGCCGTCGAACGCTCCCGCATTGAAATTGCCCTCATGAGAGTCCTCCCAATTTTTCCGCAGAGCCTCAATTTGTTTTACGGCGGTTTCATGCGGAGATTCGTCGGTGGGGTTCGAAAGCGCCTGTTTGATGGCTTGGCTGGCGGCCTGTAGCGTTTGTGCGATGGCATTTCTCGTAGTCATCGCCCGTTCGAGTGCCTCACGATTCGTCGTCTCCGCTGTCTTATCGGCGTAGACTACGACATCCAACGTGGCCTCGAAGCCCGTTAGACCGGGTTGGACGGCGAGAACTTGATCGTGGCTGGTGCCATTCTCCCACGTGCCGTTTCCGTGATACATGTCGGCTAGCTCGTCCCGATGTATCTCAGTAGGGTCTTGAATGCGTAGCATCACTCCCACCATGTCCTCGTAGTACTGATGTTCGTTGACTTGCTCGCCGTACGTTTCCTTGATTGTTATGTTGTAAGCGGTGATGTCCTTACCGCTACTGTTGAAGAGGTGAAGTGTTACGGCATTTTTCGTGGAGTCGATATCCCACGACTGGAGCATCGACCCGAGCGTCCCCGCTCGCAACGATGTAGCGAAGACTAGGGACAGCATAGCCAACGCGAGAGTAGGCAAGCGTTTGAGCATTGCAAGGACTCCTCTGAGGTTGGCTCATCCCCAAGAATGGCCAGTTACCCAAAAGTTTGTCGTGCTCGGCAAATTCCGATCACCACACGTAGCACACTTTCAGATGAAGGTAAACAAACTTGTCAGAGGTTCACGTAAACGTTGGACCCGTTGACGCCAGCCGCACCAATCAGTTCTTATGGATGCGCTGGCTGAACGGTGTATTCCGTAGGCGGGGCAAAAACGGATGGGTCAGGGTCACCGTATGTAATACTGATCAAATCCGTTTGCTGGTCACCAGCCTCCGGGTCGGGATTGTGAGCCATGATCCGAACATCAGCTCCAAGTTCCTTTGCATACCAAACTTCCCAAGTGCGTGTAAGCGGCTGCTGATTTCCCTGAAAAGTCCCAGGCGAATAAAGATATGTAGTGCGTTGGCCCCAGCATTTTAGGCCATCGATTTCCTGATTTCCAAGCAACTCAGTGTGTACGGTAACACCCGACTTCGCAGCAATCCGGTATTGGGTGCCATCGTACGGCACGTAGTCCCATGTTCGCTCATCCACAGGACGGGTCATAACGAGATGCCTTTGCGGGTCAATGTGAATGTGCTCCATGCTTTTGGGGTCCAAGATATTGATGTAATAAACAGGCTGCGTCGAATCCTCGGTCCACGGCGCGTGTTGCTCGCGTAGCACGCGTCCATCGCGATCACGGACAATACGGTCTTCAGTCGTCACAGTCTTTTTCGCTCCGCTCGGATAAACTCTGGTAAGTGTTGTACGAGCCATTGCGGTGAAGGGTTTGTGCTTCTTGCAGGAAACGCCAATCTCAGTTGGCATGATGACGGTGCCCGTTGCCGCAAACAAGGTGCTTGAAAGAACTACTACGAATGGCAAATTGCGCACGCGGAAACGCATAGGCTTACCTCTGATACAAAATCTCAAGCCCACGCCAAAATGACTCGTTGTCGGGTGGGGAACATCCTACGTCAGCACAAACGACGTGGCAACTCCGCGAAACACGGCCCTATAGTCCTTGCATGGTCGCACGCCGCTCGGCAATGGCCGCCTGCCTCTTCCTAACCTGTATTCCCTGTGCGTCCGGACAGTTGCCAAAGAGATTGGAGAAATGCCTGCCCTATTGGCGCAGGAAATCCGGGACCTGCAACCTGCACCGACGCGTGCTAAAGTGCATGTGATCCGCGTGGACTTCGATCAAAGAGACGGCATTCCAGCGGATGCTCAAGAGGAGATTTCGAAAGAACTGCGAAGCCGCGTGTTTGAGGCGGATGCGGACAGAGGATGTAACAGTCGAGCGTGATAACAAAGTGAGAACGGTAAGAATTCTGTTCGATCTCCGGGTGTGTCCGCAGCAGTCGAATTGATGGCCTACCTACCCTGCCTTAAACCCAATCCCCATTCCCCACAACAACGCGCAGTCGTCAGCGGTCAACAGCAACTCGTTCGCATTGCGGCTTGGGACCGTCCGCCCTTCGGGATCGCGCTCCATCGCTATCTCAATATCGCGCCAATCAATTAAGTACCTTTGCCCGTCAGAGGTCTTGAAGCATACCGGATGCATCGGATGCATTGATGATTCCAATCCAGGGACAGTTCTCGATTCATTGCACCTATCCTGCCAACAAATTCCACCCCCGTACCAATCCCTCCTTCGTTCCAGTACTTCACCCGATCAATCTGTGCCCCTTCAACAGTGACGTCCACTCACGCCCCCGCGTTAGAGAGGTGGAAACCCGCATGATAGCTGATGCATCGGTGAGCGCAGAGGTTGAGTTCGCAGCACCGAAATCTTCTCTTAGGCGTCACCCTCCTTGCGCTCGCACCCCTTGCAACCGCAGGTCCGAGGGGCACGGTTCCCAAGACATCCGCCGACCGATACCCTCGCATGCTGAGTATGACGACGCTAAGATCGGCGCTGCCCTGATGAGTCCAGAAGAAGTGCGAAAGGTTTTTGGCTTCGATGTCGACCGTAGCTGCCTCATTGTGGAAGTTGCGCTGTATCCGCCGAGCGACAATGAACAAAAAGTGTCACTAGGCGACTTCTCCCTTCGCGTCACTGGCGCGAATATGGCCATGAAGCCTTCCACGGCAACAGCCGTGGCCGCCAACTGGCAGCAATTATTCAGGGTGCAGCGAGACACCCATGACGCGACTTCAGCCGAAGTTGCCGCCGGTCCGCATGACGTGCACATCGCAGCACAGGTTGGTGTCGAGACCGACTACGGACCGCCGGAATCCGCGAGCGAGAAAGACTGCGCCACTGTGGAGGCCGAACTTACGGATAAGGGCCTGCCCGAAGGCAAGGCATCCTCACCAGTTGCCGGCTACCTCTACTTCCCCATCTTGTCCAAGAAAAAACATATAGGTCTTCAGTTGGACTTTGAAACAAGCGGACGCAGGGTCATTCTGCAACTTTCGCAAAACTAGCTTCGCATCGGCAGACTCCAAACTCATGCTTTCCTGAAAAGCTAGGCGACGCAGCCGGCGACCATCATTGCTGAAAATGGGGACTCGCCCTTGACAATCTCAGCTTCCAGGCTCCGCCGTCCTTCACGAACACGTCGGTTACGTCCGTGGGATGCTGGTCTGGCTTTGCTGTGTCTCCATAAAAGTAGGTAGCGACTGCCGTATTTCCGAAGAGGAACACCTGTAAGTCCCGCTGCTGCATGACGGGATAGGGTTTTGGCAGAGCTTTTTTGTCCCGGTAAAGCCGGTCGAGGAGGTCCATCATCTCAGGTTTTCCTGGACCCCGACGATCCGGCTCCAAGTTTACCCAATCGTCGGCGAAGACCTTATCAACCATTTCGACCACTTCAGGATTGCTCGTCCAGTGGGCCTTGAACAAGTCCTTTTCGATTTGAATAAGCGATTCCGAATCAGAATGTTGCGCTTCAGTTCCGCTACTGGCTGCTCGAACAGGATGGTGCTCACGTGGAAATAAGACAAGCGAGAAAAGCCCGAGTGCAAGGATACCTACCGTGAGTGGACGAATCATTTCTGCCCCCTGCATGGCTAATGCGACCGACCGATTTATTCCCCGATTTCCTACTGCTTGGCAAGATACTTAAGCTCTGGGCTGCCCTCTGCCGGAACGTCCAGAAATAGGTGTTCATTCGTTTTGGAGAGGTCTTCTCGTTGCCACTTGAGCATTCTGGGTGGTGTGTTGCTCGGCAGATGTTCGCGTATCGAAGCGAAGAGCTTTTCTCTTTCCATGTAGGCGGCCATACTCGTGTATTCCGTCACCAACACAATCGAGATCTCGTCAGTTAGCCTATGGTCCGGAGTTATCAGCCCCGCGTTTGCGATGCGCTCATAACTAACAACTGCGCCCTGGCGCTTGGCTTCCTCGCGTATGCGCATCCACTGGTCATCTAACTGGCCGAGAGCTAAGGCATACTGTTCGGGCCTCACTTTAATGAATTCCAGCGTCCAAACTGGTTTTTCTTTGCTATCCGGGCTTTGCGCGTCTCCCCCAACCGCGATGAAAAGAGAGCAAAGAAATAGAGCGGCGAATGTCCGTCCACGCATGGCAATTACCTCCCCATTGGTTCAGACGCAGTCTGAATGGAAAGGGTATCGCGGCGCGCCACGCGCTCAGTCCTTCGTCCCCAACAGGAGCTCCGGTGGTTCCGCCTTCTTCGCTTCGTCCCGTGGATGCCTGCCATGGGATTTGATCCAGCGCTCAGCCCCTCGATCATGGCTATGTGGGTTGTCGGCTCCTCGTGAACCTCGACCGTGACGCACATCCGATCAACATACACCCTCTTTGGTCCAGAAACTCGAATCCAATCGGTCGAGGCCACGGACAGCGGCTTCGAATAGCGATTCCTCCTTGGGGCAAGCGTTCATTTCTCGCAGCACGTTCGCAAACATGACGCGTGCCGAAGGGATGCCGTCGTGGCGTTCATTTCCTTACGGCGTAGTACAGCACATAAAACCAGCTAAGAATTCCGTGAAGAATCATCAAGAGAATGGAGTGATTTACGCTCCATGACAATGTAATCGCAAGCATACTTCCGAAGCCCCAACAGCCGATCCCCGCTGATTGACCGCGTTCCATATTGCCTCCGACAAACTCCCTGACGATGTGGTGCTGGAAGAAAACGTTGCGAACACGAGCGACCTAGACCGAGTCCCTGCCGCGATCATAGCCCACAATGAGCGAGTCCCTTCGGAAAAGCTTGGCGAAGAGGGCATGGGTCTGGTGTATAAGGCCGAGGACACGCGTCGCAGAAGCAGGTCTGAACCAATTGTTCTGGAATTAAGTTGCATCGCTCGCAGGAGGCGCGCAAGCCGTTCGCAGTCGAGCACGTCCTCTTCGGTCCGACTCTTAAACATCCGGTGCGGCAGATCCGGGCCTGAATAGCAAAGGCTCCGGTCCCCGCCAATTCTGGCCAAGGACCGGGCCTCTTTTATTGCAGACAGTGTGAGGCTTAAAACAAATCTTCTAATCCAGACCTCTTACGACACGCGCAGCTTGGTCGTCTGACCGACCATCACCGCTATGCGCTTGTGATAGAAAGTCACGCCATCGGAGTTCTTCAGGGCAATCACATGGTTGCCGGGTTTAAGCGCGAACTTCTTAGACTTCGTAATCGTTCCGGCGTAGCCCTTGTCGATATACACCTCCGCAAATTTATGATTCGGATCGATCTTCACCTCGCCATAGCTCGCGGTCATGGAGTAGGGCGGGTAGGGATACGGGTAACCGTACCACGGGAAGAAAGGATCAAAGAACGGATCAAAACGCTGGACGATGACGACCCGTCGCCTTACTTGCGCCGAGCTCGACGGAGCCGCCCCGAGAAGAAGTCCCCCAGCCAGCACTACTGCCAACGCATACGAAAAACGTCGCATTGTTCGGAGCATGATCTAGCCTCCTCCCTTAAGTAAAACACCCAGCCACGGAAAATCTCTTAGGGCGCCAGTGTGAGTACCGGAACCCTCCACCGAGCCTCCCTTTTGCTGTCTCTTTGTTTAGAGCCCCTCAGACAACCCGCATGTTGCCCTGCCCTCTATCCTCTAGCAAACAAACAACCTTGCAGTCTTTCGGAGGTCAGTAGAGATGACCGTATGACCCGCAACACACCTTTTTTTTAGTTTCCACAGGTTATTGTTCCCAACAAGATCTGAGTTGGTGGCAAGGGCGGGGCGGCGGTAAAATAGCAAGGACAGCCCGGGATGGAGGATCGATGATCGACCCGGAAACCAAGCGCGCGTGGCACCGGCTGCAAAAAGAAGTGAAGGAAGATGCACCGATCGTGCTGCGTGGCCTGGCAAGCTCTGGAAAACGCCTTCCCAGCAGGCTCTATTCCGCAGTGGTTCGCGGCCACAAGTCCTTGACGCGGCGCGCCAAAGAATGGAACGCATCGTTTGGCGGCGGAAAGGCCGTGGTCTCCCAGCTCTCCCGCATGCGGCTGCGCTCGCCGATTTACAAGGTTTAATCGGCGGCGGCCCGGACTAATCTGCAACATGGGGTATACCCAGCCACTCCCAACCCGCGAGCACCACTTACGCTCTGGGGCTGTGTCTCGTTGATCCCGTTTGTCGCTAGCGGACTCACTGCGGTCGCTGCCAACACCGAGTGATGAAAGGCTTACTGCGTTTTCCCGAAGTTTGGCTCAGGGCACTCCTTTTCACAGCCATTCGGTTCCCGGATTCTGGGTGGTTTAATCCCAGCGTGCCAGCTTGGTGTGCTTCTTGTGGATGATCCCTGTCGAACGAGAACCGGAAATTCCGCACAGCTTTGCATGCTTTTCTGTCCAAATGAGAAGGCATGGCTGGCCACTACAGGTCATTTTCATCAAACCGTCGCCTGAAGGCACCAGTCCACTGCGGTACAGTGTATGGAGCGGAGGAAGCGAGAGCGGGGCCTCGACGACGGTTGGGTTAATCTTGCCGCACTCGCAAACGAGGGAAATGAAAAAGAGATTACAGGTGATGAAGTTCGGCGGCACGTCGGTGGGCGACGCGTCTTGCATCAGACGAGCGGCGAAGATCGTTGTGGATGCGGCCCGAGACGATCGTTGCGTAGCAGTTGTTTCCGCCATGAGCGGCGTCACGAACCAGTTGATCGAGGCTGCAAATCAGGCGCGTGACGGCAAAGCAGGGGAAGCCGCGAGGGTTTTGGAAGCACTCCGTAAGCAGCACGAATCCGCGCTTCTCGCTTTGATTCCCCACGAGGAGGAGCGCCAGAAAATTCGTCAGAAAGTGGAAGTAGTTCTCGCGGGAGGCCGCAGGCTTTGCGAAGGAACGGCGCTGTTACGGGAGCTGACGCCGCGCACGCTCGATGCAGTTTCGAGCCTAGGGGAACGCCTTTCCGCTCCGCTGGTTGCCGCGGCAGTCAAGGAGGCGGGCGCGGCGTGCGAAGCGATCGAAGCCAGTGAACTCATCGTAACCGACGCGTTTCATGGTGGGGCGGAGCCGCAGATGGAACTGACGCGGGAGAAGTCTCAGGCGCGAATCTCTCCGCTGCTCGAAAAAGGGATTGTGCCCGTCGTGACCGGCTTCATTGGCGCGACGGCCGACGGGCAATTGACGACGCTGGGCCGGGGTGGTTCCGACTTTTCGGCAACCCTTCTTGGGGCGGCGCTCGATGCGGATGAAGTCATTATCTGGACCGACGTGGATGGCGTGCTGACAGCAGACCCGCGGCTGGTTCCGGACGCACGCACGATTCCGGTGATTTCCTATCGCGAAGCAGCGGAGCTGGCGTACTTTGGTGCGAAAGTGCTGCACCCGAAAACGCTGAACCCGGTGGTACAAGCAGCGATTCCCGTGTGGATCCGCAACAGTTTCGCCCCGGAAAAGCCGGGCACGAAGATCACGCCGGAGGGACGCAGCATCGGCGGCGGGGTCAAGGCCCTGACGGCCATTCGGGACGTAACCTTAATTAGTGTTGGCGGGCCGGGGATTGTGGGGCTGCCGGATGTTGTAGGGCGAACGTTTTCCACGACCGCGGAGGTGCGCGCCAACGTTCTGCTGATCTCGCAGTCTTCTTCGCAAAACGATATCTGCTTTATCGTGGCGTCCTCGGACGCCGAGCGAACGGTGCATGCCTTACGTAAGGAATTTGCGCGGGATCTGGCACATCACGACGTGGAACACATCACCGTCAATCCGAATATTGCGATTATCGCCGTGGTGGGCGAAAACATGCGCGGAATTCCGGGAATTGCGGGAAAAACCTTTAGCGCGCTGGGGCGCGACGGCGTAAATCTAATTGCCATCGCGCAGGGATCTTCGGAAAGCAACATCTCGTTTGTGATCGAAGGGAAGGCGGTCAAGACGGCGCTGCTCACTACCCACCGCGAGTTTGGGTTAGACAAATCACAAAACTGACTGGAACTGGAAAAATGGAGTCCCTACGGACGCCGTAGTGGGAGCCTCATTAGCCAGAAAGGCTAGCTTCCACGTGGCGCCGCGAGCGATCGAGCTTCATCACCCCGCTTGTGCGTGCGACGCCCCTTAGGCCTTCTCTATCTGAGCACACGCGCGGTGCTTCCGCCTTGCGGTCGCCGGGCGAGGCGTATAACCTCATGGCTGACAGGTCCTACAGAGCGAGCCGACGGCTCATCAGCGAGGGCGGCGGCCCATAGAAAAAGTGGAAGTGGTGCCCCACTTCGATGCCTGGTGGAGAATCCCATGTCCCTTCGCTACACCTTACGTTCTTGCATCCCCGTTCTCTTGCTTTTCACCATCCCCTGTAAGACTACCTGTGCGGCGCGAGTCGACGAGCCTAAGCCCACTCCGGAAAACACCATCAGCATTCAGCTCGGGGATCCTGTTTCAGTGCAAAAATTTGACCATTCGCCGAAATTCTGGATTGCCAGCGTCATCGATCGGTCCGGGAATCCCCAGCCGCTGCTGGTCATGAAGGCGCGCGGCGGCATCTTTCTCGACAAGCAGCCCACCGCGATCATGAAAGACTCGCTCGAACAATCGCTCAAGGCGGCGACCCTGCTAGCCGACAACGAAGCCTCCGCCGACCTCGTACTACGCGTCTACGTTTTTCAATTTGGTTTGGCTTCCGGCTCCGGGCTAGATTTCTTCGGCAAGGTTGAGTTTTCCGCCATGGTCAAGAATCCCAAAACCGGCGAATCGCTCGAAGTAAAGGCGGCAGGAACGTCCATCGCCAACGGCGCGATGCGCAAGAAGAACATGCAGAAGAACGTGGAACAGGACATCGAGGGCGCTCTGCGCGATGCCACTCGGAATTTCCTGCGCGGCGCACAGCTGAAAGAAGCAGTGGCAGCGTTGTCGAAAGGAGCCGAGGCCCCGCCGGCGGCCGCCCCCAGAGAGTCTCGGTGAGAATTGTCGGGATTCCGTGCAGCAGCCGCGAGACTTGCTGCGTCCGCCGCTAGCTGTTTCCAGAGGCTCGAACAATTGGCAGTTACAGGAGAGGAGAAAAGGAGCAATGCGTATCGCCACGGTAGCACTGATCGCAGCCGCGTTCGCGACTGGCGCGGCGGCAGCACCAAAGGACGAAGCCCCGCCGTACAAGACGGCTGAAGCCAAGCACTTCACCACTGCGGAAGGAGTCGAGTTGAGCCCCGCTTTCGTGGACTACTTTTACGCCGAGTTGCGCAGCGAGCTGACCAAAGCCAAGCTTGTGAACGAGGTCATCGGCGAAGGCGAGACAGTAGATGACGTCGATGCGCCGAAATCGTTGGTGATCAGCGGAACCATCACCGAATTCAAAAAAGGCAACCTCGTCAAAAGCACGTTGATCGGCTTCGGCGCCGGTTTCAAGAGCCTGAAGATGGACGCCGACGTCGTTCGACGCAGTGATAAACAGAACCTTTGTGCCCTGCATGTCCACGTGAAAGTCGATCCCAGGTGGAATGAGAAGGTGATGGCGAAAGGCGCGGCACACGAAATCGTCAAAGAGATGAAGAAAGCGCTGGCCGAGGGCGCGAAGACGGCAGCCCACGAGGCCGCTTCCAAACCCTCTTAGAGCCGGGAGCCTGTTCTTATGTCAAAACCGTTTTTCCGGCCTTCCGCGAGGCTAGGGTTTGCCCTGGCAAGTTGCCTGGTTCTCTCGAGTTTCACCATCGCGGGCGCCGTTACCAAGATGAAGCTCCGCGGTTACCTCACTGCACGAGCCGAAGCCAACACCGTGCTGATTCTCGAGGACCGGATCGAGCTAACCTCCTCGAGCCGCGTCCTCAGGAGAGACGCCTCTGGCGAACATCCCTTCGACGCCAAGGCGCTTTCTCCCGGAATGCTGGTCGAAGCCGAAGGCCAGTGGCTCGACAAACACCGATTCTTTGCCGAAAAGCTCACCGTCGACTTGGCAGAAGACGAAAAGAAAATTCGTGGATCGGCGTATTTGCAGGAAGAGCCGGCTGACGCAACAAAGATTGCGGCCGGAGAACCGAGCGAGCTACAACTGGACGGTTACCGCTTGAGCCTGGACACGGCTACGAAGCGGGCATGGAGCCCGGCGAAGGCAGGACAAGGGGTCTCGGCGAACGCTTCGGGAGAGACCCAGACCCTCGCTGGTTACCGCGTGAAGTATTCCGGTACACTCCGCAAGGACGGGCGGGTCGAAGCCGAAGAGGTCGAGCTCGGCCCGCCCGCACCGCCCGACGATTACAAAATGCCACACAACCTGGAGATCGTCACTGGCAAGGACGCCCAGACGGGAATCGACGTCCTCGAATTTCGGCAAGGCAAGAAGGTCCAAGGGCGAATGAAGCTGCTCGCCGAACCGAGCGTCCGGGAATATGTTTCGCACCTGGGCGACTCGTTGATCCCGGAAGGCGCGAAAGGAACCAGGCGGCCCATTGAGTTTCGCTTTTTTGTGGTGGAAGATCCGGAGATTAACGCTGCATCGCTGCCAGACGGAACACTGCTCATCAATACCGGCTTGCTTGGCGTGCTCCAGAATGAAGCGCAACTCGCTTTCGTTTTGAGCCACGAAATGGCTCACGTGTTGCAGGTGCATTATCGGCGCGAGGTGGAGGAAACACGTGGGGCACGCGTCGGATTGACCATCGCAGGGCTCGCTGCGGGCGCGTTCATAGGAAACGCCGGAATTTTCATGGCGCAAATTGGAATCGCATCGGCGGTCAACGGCCACCAGCGAGAGCTCGAAAATCAGGCGGACAGGCTGGGGCTGCAAAATGTCATCGAACACGGCTACGATCCACGCGAAGCACCCAATTTTTCGCGCATCATCATCAATCGCTACGGCGACCGCACTACCAGCAAGCTGTGGTCGGACCACGAGTCGAGCGTACTTCGCGGTAGCTTTTTGACCGTGCAGCTCATGCGCGAGTATCCCGAAGGCCATTGGGATGGAGCCAAGAAAAACACTCGCGCTTTTCAAAGCATGAAAGACGAGTTGGGCCCCGTAAAAATCATGTGAGCACCTCCCATTCCGCCCTGGCCGGTACTGGGCGGACGCGTGCGGCCGGCCCCTCAAGAATCCTCAGGAAGTCTTATTCCACGCCTGCACCGAGATTTTTGCTCACCGGTCCGGTCCATGCTAGATTGGCGGGTATGCGTCTGCGAGCGTGACGCATCGTAAGCAGTTTTTTTCGGAAGACCCTCTCCACCTCGCTCCTGCATTCTCCTTCGGGAGGTTTCGATGAGAAGACCGACTTTCCCGCGACTGCTGCCGTATGAAACAGGGATGAGACGAGCGGCGTCCGGATGCGTCTGGACGCTGTTGTTCGGCGCGCTGCTGGCCTCGTTGGCCAGGCCTCAGAACCCGGGCCCAGCTCCGGCTACGCTGAAAAAGCCCGTTGTGGATGAGTATCACGGCGTTAAGGTTTCGGACGATTATCGGTGGCTCGAGAATTGGGACGATCCCGCCGTGCGGGCTTGGAGCGATGCGCAGAACCAACGGACGCGGAACTATCTGGATGCGCTGGCAGTGCGTGAGCCGATCAGAAAATGGCTGCGCGAAGTGGCCAATACAACTTCGGTCAGTTACTTCGCGATTCGCCTGCCGCGCGATGTTTTCTTTGCCATGAAGGACCAGCCGCCAAAGAACCAACCCTTTCTAATCACTTTCAAATCTCTCGACGATCCAGCTCCGGAGCGCGTGATACTCGACCCCAATCAGCTAAACCCCAAGGGCACGACAGCCATTGATTTCTATGTCCCCTCGCAGGACGGGCGGTTGGTGGCCGTGTCTCTTTCAGAAGGAGGCAGTGAGGAAGGGACCGTGCATGCCTACGAGGTCGCGACCGGCAAAGAAACCGGCGACGTCGTTCCGCGTGTTAACAAAGGCACGGGCGGAGGAAGCGTGGCCTGGAACGGCGACGGTTCAGGTTTTTTCTACACGCGCTATCCGGCTGACGGCGAGCGGCTCAAGCAAGATATGGATTTTTATCAGCGGGTTTACTTTCATAAGCTGGGCTCTCCGGTGAGCTCAGACACCTATTCGATTGGAAAGGAGTTTCCGCGGATTGCAGAGACGGCACTCCATACCTCACCGGACGGCCGATACTTGCTGGCACAAGTGGCCAATGGGGACGGTGGAGAGTTCGAGCACTACCTTTTGGATCTGGGCTCGGGGCGCACCGATGACTGGAAGCAAGTGACGCAATTCTCCGACAAGATTACGCGAGCAGTTTTCGGCAAGGACCAGGCTCTTTATTTGCTTTCCAAGAACGATGCCCCGCGCGGGAAGGTGTTCCGGCTCCCCCTGGCAACTCCTTCGCTCGCGAATGTTGAGACCATCGTGCCGCAAAGTGACGCCGCTGTCCAAGCGATTGTCCCTTCGGCAACTCTGCTTTACGTAATTGACTCGATGGGAGGGCCTTCGCGCATTCGCGTCTTTGATCAGAAGGGTCACTCTCACGGGGAAGTAGGGTTGCTACCTACCTCGGCTGTGTATGGCGCGAGTTCCCTACAAGGCGATGATCTGCTTTACAACAACGAATCCTTCTTGGCCCCCGGTGCCTGGTATCTGTATGAAGCGTCAACAGCCAAGGCTAGGCGCACGGCTTTGTTCGAGACTTCACCGGTGGATTTCAGCGATACCGAAGTCGTTCGCGAGTGGGCAGTGTCAAAGGACGGCACAAAGATTCCTATGAGCGTCATTCGGCGCAAAGGAATCAAACTCGATGGCACCGCGCCAACGCTATTGACGGGTTATGGCGGTTTTGACATTAGCCTGGCGCCGAATTTTCGTCCCAACCTGCGGCTTTGGCTGGAGCACGGGGGCGTGTATGTGGTCGCTAATCTCCGGGGCGGCGGAGAATATGGCGAAGAATGGCATCACGCGGGCAGTTTAACGCGGAAGCAAAACGTCTTTGATGATTTCGCCGCCTGCGCGAAGCACCTGATCGATGCCGGCTACACAAAGCCATCGAATCTCGCAATCATCGGCGGGAGCAACGGCGGATTGCTGATGGGTGCGGCGCTGGTACAGCATCCGGACATGTTCCGTGCGGTTGTTTCGTTCGTTGGAATTTACGACATGCTGCGGTCCGAGGTCACTACCCCCAATGCGATCTTCAACATCACGGAATTTGGCAGCGTGAAGGATGCCGCCCAGTTCCGAGCCCTGTACGCGTATTCGCCCTATCAGCACGTCGTGGACGGAACAGCCTATCCTGCAGTGCTGTTTCTCACCGGTGCCAACGATCCGCGCGTAAATCCGGCGAACTCCCGAAAGATGACTGCCCGGCTGCAAGCCGCCACCAGCTCCAAAGCTCCTGTTCTCTTGCGTACCAGCGCCAACACGGGGCACGGGATCGGCTCTAGCCTAGACGAGCAAATCGAAGAGGATGCGGATGTGTGGGCCTTCTTGTTTGACCAACTCGGCTTGCGCATGGAAGCCAAGCCAAAGTAACCTCGCCGGTCAAGTCGTAGCGAGTCAAAAGAAATGCGCGAGCCAAGACTCGCGGTGCCGAGGTAGAGCCTCGTCCCGAAGAAGCCAGACCGCTCCTAAAAACCATCGTGGAAGTATTGGGGTTTTGTCCGCTACTCTGCAAGCTCGCGAGGATGACAGCCAGCCATGGCTATTGCCGAATATAGATATTATGTGGTATAGATATGGACATGACTGAGATCGACGTTCAAAGACATATTCCCCTCAAGACCCACTGGTTTCACGTCATGCTGTCGCTTGCCGGTGGAGAGCAGCACGGTTACGGAATCATGCAAGAAGTCCTGAATCGCACTACGGGGAAAGTGCGGTTGTGGCCAGCGACATTATATGGGTCGATCAAGCGGCTCGCAGAGGCAGGTATGATCGAGGAGTCCGACGAACGACCCGCCCCGGAATTGGACGACGCGCGACGCCGCTATTACCGACTGACTCCCCTTGGCAAGCGCGTGCTCGACGCGGAATGTGAGCGCCTAGAGGAATTGGTTCACAGCATTCGAGTGAAGCAAGCGGTGGTGACGGAATGAGTCTCGCTTGGCGGATTTACCGGCGGTTAGCCCAAGCATTTCCACACGAATTCAAATTGGCGTACGGCCGAGAGGTGTTGCAAGCCGGGCAGGACGTCGTGGAAGAGATTGCCAAAAGGCAGGGAGCCGCGGGGCTGATCCGGCTGATCGCGGACATCGCGATTCGCGTACCGGTCGAATACCTGAGCGAGATACGGGCCGATATGCGATATGCGTGGCGAGCGCTGGTGAAGTCGCCCGGATTTGCGCTGGTCGGGATCATTTCGATGGGACTCGGAATTGGGCTGACGACGAACGTGTACAGCTCGAAATGGGAGTTGCTATTTCATGAGCTGCCGGCGGCGAATGCCAAACACCTGGTTATGTTTCAGGAATCCACGGCCGATGATCTCGCGCCCGTGTCGTACTACTACATCGAGCAGTATCGCGAGCAAAAGAGCCTGTTTGCCGGAGTCGCCGCACTTCAGACCGGCATCCCGTTTAATGTCACGTTTCAAGGCGATCTGAATGCGAAACCCGAGCGTGTCTTCGGGCAACTGGTGTCCCCGGATTATTTTTCCGTGCTCGGCGTCCAACCGCAGCGCGGACGAGTGCTCAGCGCGGCACTCGACAAGCCCGGTGACGCGCCCGTTGTGGTGATCAGCGATCGTTTCTGGCGCAATCGTCTCAATTCCTCTCCTGACGCCATCGGGCAAACGCTCCGCCTGAACGGACAACTCGCCAGCATCGTCGGAATCACACCGAAGGATTTCCATGGCGCCCTGGCCATAAATCCGTCTGAGCTGTTCGTCCCGCTCACCGTGCCGGCCGCCCTAGCTCCGGAACTCGCAAACGACGTTTTGCATCAACGCAACGCCAAGGACTTCCTGGCAATCCTCTGTTTGGCTCCCGGCGTCACCATGGAGTCCGCGGAAGCCGGTCTCGACGCGATCACACGTCAACTCGACGAGCAGGACACCTACTCGCTGCGGCGCTCGGACAAAGGCCGGCGCATCACCTTGCTTTCGGCAGGCACCAGCGTGCCGATTCCCCGGAGATTCAAGCCTGTGTTGATCGGATTCCTTGTCGCCCTCATGGGACTCGTGATTGCGCTTGCCTGCTTGAATCTGGCCAACATGCTGATGGCGCGCGGCGCCAATCGACGAAAGGAGCTGGCGATTCGCCTATCCGTCGGGGCCAGCCGTTTCCGGCTTGTCCGGCAGATGATCAGCGAAGGCCTGTTGCTGTCCCTTCTTGGCGGCGTGGCAGGATTCGCGCTCGCGTACTGTCTCGGGGTCTTGAACGCTCATTTCACGCGGCCCGTGACGCTGCCGATCGAATCCCATTCGAGCTTGGATTGGAGCGCAACCGTATTCGCGTTCGGCGCCGCGATCGTGTGCGGCATCGGGTTCAGCGTCGCGCCCGCCCTGCAGGCGACAAAAGCCGATCTGACGCCGGCTCTCAAAGAAGGCTCGGCGCTTCAGTTGCCGGGTTACCGCCGCTTGGGTCTGCGCAACTTGCTGATGGTAATCCAGGTTGCGGCATCGCTCACGCTTCTGCTGATGACCGGGTTCCTGGTCATAGGAATTAACAAGACAAGCAGCCTCCAAACCAGAATCGATCCGCGCACGATGGTTCTGTTGTCCCTCGATCCAGTGCGTGATGGCTACAGTCCGGAGAAAGCGCAGACGCTATTCGAGAAACTTCCCGAACAGCTGAAGACCGCCGGAGCGGTGCACAGCATTGCCCTGGCCGCTCATCCGCCCTTTTCCAGCGAAATGGAACCCAGGCAATTGACTGCGGAAGATTCGCCGGAGTCCTCACAGGTGCTCCAGCCCGTGGTCGAGGAAACTGTCGGCGCGGGCTATTTTGCCGCGCTCAACGAGCCGCTGCTGGGTGGCCGGGAATTCGAAGAACGCGATCAACGAAGCCAGGCAGACGCATCGGAATCGTTCGCTTTGCCGGCAGTGCTGAATGAGAGTGCAGAACGCAAACTTTTCGCAAATCAGAATGCCATCGGCAAGCGCGTCAGGGACGACCAGCACTCCTATGAAGTTGTTGGGGTGGTCCGCGACATGACGGACGTTGAGGGATTCACCCAGGCCATTATTTATTTGCCGCTCACGCCGCGCAATTTTGCCCGGCCGCCCGCCGGCGGCATGACCATTCTCGTGCGGTCGGATGCGGGACCGGATACGCTTGGCGCCATCCGCAACAAGATTGCTCTCCTAGATCCCAATCTGAATATCTTCAACGCGCAAACTCTCGGCGATTACCTGGATCGCAGCCGGGCCGCTTTGCGGTTCGCGATCCAAACCTACGCTGGAATCGGATTGTTCGGCTTGGTGTTGGCGGCCATCGGACTCGCTGGAGTCACAGCCTACTCGGTTGCGCAGAGGCGCAAGGAGATCGCCATTCGCACCGCGGTTGGAGCAAGCAAGGCGCAGGTGCTGTGGCTGGTGCTGCGGCAAGGCACCGCGCTCATAACCGTGGGAACGGTTCTCGGATTTTTGGGCGCCGTCGGCTTGGCAAAAGCATTGTCGGCGCTGACTAGCGTTTTTTCCGACGCCCTTCGAGTCGGTACGGATGATCCGCGCCTGCTCGTCGGCGCACCATTCCTGCTGGCAGCGGTGGCGACGCTCGCCTGCTACCTGCCAGCGCGCAGGTCAACCCAGATTGATCCGATCAAGGCGCTCCGCGAGGAGTAGAGTGTTAACCGCTTCGTCTCCGGCGATTCACGCGTTCGAGGCTATAGTCCTGGTCCGGCGCCAGGTAGTCCTCTAGAAGAGGGTCCCCTGGGTGGCAGCGTCTAACGTCACAGGCGAGGCAGACTCCGCATCGTCAATTCTTGAATTGTTGAGTTTCATGCTGACCGGATACCGGCGCATCAGGTTTGCATCGTAGGGTTTGAGAATGTCGCGAATTGCCTCGAAGTTCGTCACGTCCGGGTCAAGCCACAACTCGTACTTATCTGGTAGCACGATGACTGGCATTCGGTCGTGCAGATCGGCGACGAGGGAATTCGGCTCTGTCGTCAAGACCGTGCAACTTTCAATGATTTCTCCATCAGGACTCGTCCACTCATCCCACAATCCGGCAAACGCAAAGACCTGGCCCTCCCCAACTTCAAAGCAATACGGCTGCTTCACCGACCCCATTTTGCGCCACTCATAAAATCCATCCGCCGGGATGAGACAGCGCTTCGTCAGAATCGAATCTCGAAACGCCGGTGTCGTTGTGACCGTCTCCGACCGCGCGTTCAGCGTCTTGGTTCCGATGCTCATGTCTTTCGCCCAAGCGGGGATGAGCCCCCAACGCATATTGGTGAAGTGGCGCGATTTTCTCCCGTGCTCTTTGCGGACCGTCACGACCGGCTGCGTCGGCGCTATGTTGTATCGCGGACGATCTTCAATTTCATCATCCGCCGCTCCAAAACGTTCCGCCAGGTACTGCTTCGATTGCGTCAATCGGTATCTGTTACACACCATTTGATTGTCGCAGATTGGTTGTGCTTCTTCGAGCTACTAGACCATGTCGATGCGTGAAGGATGATCTGGACTAGGACTTCGGCGTAAGCCCTGACAGACAGAGGCCGGCCCCTATCTGCCGAAGGAAGCTAATTGATCGGCTGTGATTCGCCGCCCCTCGAGCGCTCCCGAGCTTACATTGCGGCACAGTATACTCCGCTCATTTGCCACAAGTGTTACGTTTCGTGGCCGGTAGCCGGCTCTAACGCACCGCGTGACGCGCTTGGCTTATTGCGCCCACGCAGAGCGAACTAAGCGGATTCCTTTCGGTCCTAGGCCGATTCGGCTCCAAGCTGCTCGGTGATCCTCTTGGCATCGCTCGGCACGTTCTTGATCTGGGCGTCAACAGCGAGCGACCTTTCGCGATAAAAAACGGGCAGCTTGCGTCGCCCGTTTTTTGCTAGGTCGTATGGCAAGGGATTTGCGCCGGTCAACCTTTTACGCTGACGGTCACCGACCTTAACAGATAAAACGTCATACGCGTCTCGGCAGGCAGCGAGATCTCTTTCTTGCCTGTAGCTGCGGCTCCTGCGGTGCCTGCCCCTGCGCCGATGGCGCTGCCGATCAAGGCTCCCTTGCCTCCACCGGCCAGGCCGCCAATCAGTGCGCCGCCCAGAGCGCCACCGCCGATGAATTTAAGGTTGCGTTTGTCGTGATTCTGTCCGGTCCTCCGGATCGTGTCGGTCTCGATGTCATACGACTTGCCTTCAACTTCCACGGAGCTGAGTGCCACACTCAAGCGTGCCGGAACATGCAGGCGGCCCGAATCTTTCGCGTCAACCACGCGGCCCGCGACATGTGCACCCGCTGGGATGATCGTCTTGCCGTCCTTCACAATTGGTTCGGAGAGGCTTGCCGCAAAGTTATCCCCCGCTTGGTTGCGGTTGCTAGCAAGCGTTTCGTCTAAGGTCACCTCGAATGGCGAGCCTTCTGGGATGGTGATTTCTTTCTTCCTCTCAAATAGACTTGCCAGCAGGCCCTTTTTGGAACCATTCTGGTCGGCGTTTGCAGCCGCTGCGGCGTCCGAGGCCGCGCTGTGAGCGCACCCCATCGCCAACACGGCCGACAAAAGTGCGGTACCAAAAACATTCAAAGATCGGTTCATTTCTACCCCCTTGGACCCGCTAAGTAACCGAGCAGGGGGCATGCCGTTACTTCGGCTATAACTGCCTGAAAATAAATAGATGTTCCGGAGGTCACGCCTTGCGGCTATGTAATTATTTCAACAACGTGGCGGATGTCTTGGTACTGGGACCAAGCGGCCGCACCCCGCAAGTCGGTGATCGTGACTTGCAGCCGCCCTGTGGCTTTGCAGAGCTCAGCCGGATCCAACTAGGGAATCGTAGCTCAGGCAGGCAGCCTCATTTTTTGAAGCAGCTGATTGAAGCGCGGATCAGAGTGAAGATCATCAAGCAGGGGATCGACTCTTATCCACATCACCCAGACGGTCTTGCCCTCCAGGGACGTCTCCAACCAGTTGAAAACAGCTTCTTTTTTGCCGAGCCGAAGTTCATCTACGGCGATAAAGTACGACGCCGAAGGCTGATCTTTGTTCGCGGTTAATCGCCGAAGATCTGTTTCGCAAAAGCGTTTCCAATCCCGGTTCTCATATGCTTTTCGAAGCAAAGAAATACCCTTCGCGTCCCAGCCGTCGAGAGGCGCATTGAGAAGCGCGAGTTGCATGGCGCGAGCTTGATCGCCCCTTTTCTCCGCAATCCAGCCCAGCCAATTATTGACTACGCTCGCATGCGGATCTAATTCGGCTGCCCGATCCAATTGCTCGATCGCTTCGTCATACTTGCGAGCTAGATACAGCGCCCTGCCTAACTCTCGATTCATAAAAAAGGAAAGCGGATCAAGCTCTCGCGCGCGCTTTGCCTCTGCCACTCCCTCGTCGACCCGACCGACAGCCTGCAAATACACGGCGTAACGATTGTGTACAATTGCGCTCCCTGGACTGAACTGCAAACCCATCTTCATTTGCCGCTCCGCTTCAGCCCAATTCCAGTTCCACTGCGCTTCGAACAGGCCAAGTGCCGCATGCGCCTCCCCGAGCCCGGGGTCCAATTCGAGTGCGTGCCGAAGGGCCTCCGAAGCTTCGGCTTGCGTTTGGCTCATCGGGGCAACGTCCACGGCCGTGAGTGTCTGCAATGCCTCAGCCAGTCCTGCGTAGGCGAGTGGGAATTTGGGATCCTGCGCGATGGATTTGCGGAAATAGCTGACGCTCAGTGCCGCAGCCCCAGGAGTGCGCTTATCGAAAAAGTACCATCCCTTCAAGTAGTCCTCATACGCCTCGGCATTTCGCGGCCGGAGTTTAACCGCGCCGCGCGCCTCCGACGGCGACACGTGCAGGGACACCTGTTCTGCAACTTGTCTTGCGATGCTGCTTTGCAACTCCACAATGTCCGTTATCTCGCTTTCATAGCTCTGCGCCCAGCGATGCTGTTCGGTTTTTGCCTCAATCAGCTGCGCACGCACCCGCACGCGGTTTCCCGAAAGGCTTAGCGACCCTTCGAGTACTTCATCGACGTTGAGCTCCCTGGCAATCGTTGCGAGCGGCTTGTGAGTGCCGCGGTAAGCCAGAGCGGAAGAGCGGGAGATCACCCGCAATCCCTTGAAGCCAGCCAAGTCGGTTATCAATTCATCGCTCATCCCGTCGGCTAGGTAATCTTGCGCGGGATCGCCTGAGAGGTTTTCAAATGGCAATACCACAAGCGAGTGGATTTGAGTGCCGGGAGCGAAACTCCGTCTCGCGAAGGCGGCAACGACAATTCCAGCGATTGTGACTCCCATGAGAACCGATAACCACAACACCGCTCGATGACGGTGCCTCGCCGGTCTGTCTGGCACGCCGGACAAGCTGAGGTGCTTGCGCGAATCCGGTTCGTGGGTCTCATCCATATCCTGTCGTCCACCATTCCACCAGGCCTCAATTTCCCCTGTGTAGGCATACACGGACGGTTTGTTCCGGTTCCGCCGCCGCGGGTGGGTAACCCGGAAATGAGGAACCGGCGGCTCGGTTCTGTGAGGTGTTCTGCTCCAGTTGTTGGGTTTGTACGTAAGAGGAGCCAAGGAGTCGCCGCTACGCGGAAGAGCACCCTTGTGAGCCCGGCGGTCTTGACCGGCTGAGCCAGTTCGACCAACTGTCTATCGAGGGTGCGGGCAAATCCCTCGCGAAAACAAAAGGACTATTCCCCATGATCAAGATTCGCCAACGAACTCGCACGTGGCTTATCATCTCGTGGTCTTTCATCGCGATTTCAGCGTGGGGGCAGAGCGCGAGCTCACAAGTGGGGCGTGAGGTGGCCATTCCCGTTCATCTGCAGGACGGTGAGGAGTTCACCACACCCATTCGGCAACTGATCCAGTACGGCGCCCAGCTTTTCAACGCCAAGTTCACCGTGCAAGAAGGCGCGGGCCGTCCATTTTCAAAGGGCACAGGAGCTGCCATTTCTGATCCCAGCTCTCCGCTGCTATTCCCCAGGAACTTTGATCGCCTCTCGTCGCCCGAGGCCAACGCCTGCTCCGGTTGTCACAATGTGCCGATCTCCGGAGCTGGTGGCGACCGCGTAACCGAGGTCTTCGTCCTAGCGCAGCGCTTTGATCATTTGACCTTCGATCATGGTGATGGGATCACCATGCGCGGCGCTATCGACGAATCCGGGAAATTCGTCACGATGGAGAACGCCACGAACGACCGAAAAACCATCGGAATGAACGGCTCAGGATTCATCGAGATGTTGGCGCGTCAGATGACTGCCGAGTTGCAAGCCGAGCGCGATGCCACGCCCTGGGGTTCGAGTCGGGCTCTGGTTGCGAAAGGCGTTTCGTTTGGGCTAATCGCACACAACGCAGACGGCACCTGGAATACGTCTCGCGTCGAAGGCCTGCCGGCGGCAAGCTTGTCCAGCAGCGGCACGACGCCTCCGAGTCTCATCCTCCGACCACTCCATCAGGCCGGTAATGTCGTTTCCATCAGACAGTTCAGCAACAACGCCTTCAACCATCATCACGGCATGCAGTCCGAGGAACGATTCGGGTTCAACACCGACCCGGATGGTGATGGATTTACTAACGAGTTGACCGTCGCCGATTTAACCGCGGTTTCCCTGTTCCAAGCCACGCTGGCCGTTCCGGGTCGCGTCATTCCCAACAATCCTGCGATCGAGCATGCAGTTCTGGAAGGCGAGCACGTGTTCGACAAAATCCGCTGCAATAGCTGCCACGTCGACGCCCTTCCGCTTACCGCCAACAACAATCCAGGCCTGCCTGGCCAGCCCGGCTGGATCTATTTCGAGCCCAATCCCTACAATCCTGCCGCAGGTCCAAATTCACCGAACTTGCAGTGTCCAAAGCCGTCGAACTGTGCGCTTGGCCCGGCGAACTACACGTCCCTTCCCTTCAGTGCTCCAGCCCTCAGCGTAGACCTAACAAGCGAATTGCTCCCGCAGCCGCGCCTGCGAGCGCGCGATGGTGTGGTCATGGTGCCCGCTTACACCGACCTCAAGCTCCACGATATCAGCGCGACCAGCGATCCCAATACCGACCCCGAGTGCGAACCTCTGGACCAAAACCAGCCAACCGGTTCGCCTGGCTTCTTCGCTGGCAATTGCAAGTTCATTACCCGGAAACTCTGGGGCTTCTACAACCAGGGTGGCGCCTTCATGCATCACGGCAAATTCACCACCGCGAGAGAGGCGGTCGAAGCGCACAACGGCGAGGCTCTTGCTCAACGCAAAGCTTTCGACGCTCTGCCAGCAGACCTACAAAACGATCTGATCGAGTTCTTGAAGTCGCTACAGGTTCTGCCCCCAGGCTCGAAATCGCCCGTAATAGACGACCACGGTAATCCAAAAGATTGGCCACCTTCAGCAGAGGCTCCGAGAGATTAGCCGTAGGGCAGGTCTAGACCCGTTAGGCCGCGAGCTAGTTGCGTCGTTATCTGTCCTGCCGTAAAACCTCGCCCTTGAGGGCAGGGGTACACAGCACCGGTGACCTCCTTGAAAAGTTGAAGCGGGGTTTTCTGCTGCTCGATGTGCCTTCAATTTGGTGGATGGGGGCACCGCCACAACCTAGCGGCGAAATACGGTGGCGACCAGAGAACGTCTTTCTTATACCGTTTTTCGATGTCTTTTGATTTCAGGTCTGTGCTAATTTCGCTTGACCTGAAAGCATCGCGCCGGACTCCTGGAGCGTAAGACAGTGTCTTGAGTATCTCCGCATTATGAACGAGGTCTATCTGCCGCCAATGTCCGCCGCGCTCAAGGAGAAGCCCGACTCCCAGATGGAGCGGATCACCTCCGGGAAGCAGCCATGAAAACAGCACCGCTGCTCGACCTCCAGCAAGCCATTGATGGACAGGCGTTCAATCAATATCACCTGCGCGTTCTGTCGTTGTGTGCTCTGTCGGTGCTTATGGACGGGTTTGACGCTCAGGCTATGGGTTTCGTCGCCCCGACTCTTTCGGCTGAGTGGAACATTTCGCGAGGCGCGCTGGGCCCTATCCTCACAGCCGGCCTGGTTGGCATGCTCTGCGGCGCACTGGTTTTTGGCCCCCTGGCGGACCGATTCGGGCGCCGAACGATCCTGCTGTTCTGTACCGTCTGGTTCGGTGTTTTTTCGCTGCTAACCGCGAGCGCGACGTCTATCAGGTCAATGGAAGTCCTGCGGCTCATAACCGGCTTTGGACTAGGCGGCACGTTGCCAAACGCAATCGCGCTCACTTCTGAGTACATGCCAAGGCGGGTGCGTTCAACGTGCGTGATGCTGATGTTCACGGGGTTTTCGATCGGTGCCGCCACTGGAGGGTTTGCCGCCTCGATGCTGATCAGAACCTTCGGTTGGCGGGCAGTTTTCGTGGTTGGAGGGGCAGCGCCCTGCCTATTGGCGGCTCTGCTCCTCGGCCTGCCGGAATCAATCCGGTTTCTGGCGCT
>DATAIH010000055.1:0-66813 GCA_036262755.1 Candidatus Acidiferrum sp. | reverse complement strand
CAGCCTGTTAGGGCTTACTCTTCAGCTTTAAAAGAGCCGCTTCGTAAAACAAGGGGTCGTAATATTTTTCGGGCGCGGGCGGATGGCCTCCCCAGGAGCCTTCGATTTCCGCGCGCAGCTTCAGGACGTTTTGAAAACCTTGGAGATCGAAGGCGGCGTCCTTGGCAAAGCCGCCGCGCTTGGTCACACTGTTTTCATAGGTCTCCGCGGCGACTTCCGGGCCGAGATGCGCTTCCTTGGTCAGCAGCGCCAGGACTTCCTTTTTGTTTTCGGGCGCCATGAGCCAGCGCTGCGCTTCGATGACCGCCGCGAGAAAACTCGTGAGTGGCTCGCGATGCTCTTCGGCCCACTTGCGCTCGGCGAAGAAGCCTGCGGCCTGGTACGGCCCGATGGACCCTTCGACGGAGGCCAGACTGACCAAACCCTCACGCTTGGCAATGATGGAACTGGGTGGGCCGAGCATCGAGCCAGCATAAGACTTGTTTTCGCGCATGGCCATCAAGCGCTGGGGCGTCGCGCCGACGGGCTTGATGGCGTAGTCTTTGCCGGGTTCCAGGCCGCTGAGAAGAAGGATCTTCTTGAGTTGCACGGCGTAAGCCGTGTTCGGCGCATCGACGATGAGGGTTTTGCCGCGCAGATCCCTGATGGATTTGATTTCCGGCTGCGCGATGAGTTCATTTTGCGAGCCTTCGCCGCCCATGACGATGACAACGTCCTGGTGGGCAAGGTCGACCATGGCGACCGCGTTGTCAACGGCGAGATAGGCGAGGTCGCCGTTGCCAGCGGCAAGCTTGTCGCGCAATTCCTGGGAATTTGGGGAATTCTCGGTTTCGACGGCGACCCCGAATTTGGAGAAGAGGTCTAGCTTTTCGGCGGCAACCAGTTGCAGCGGGCGACCAAGTAAGGTGAGCAATTTGATTTTGCTGGGCATGGGTTCCTGCGCGATTACCATCGTCGCGAACAGCGTCGAAGCCGACATCGCGGCCACTAGTCGAAAAAGACTCATCTTGGATTTCGACGGCAAAAGCACATCCCTCCGCTCGGGCGAAGCGCACGGAACGCACAATCCGCCCCTCAAGTCGCGGAACACCGCGTCCTGGCGGTCAGAGCGACAACCGGATGATTTGCGGCAGTTCAATGGAGTTTCTCCGGATTCACGAACATGGAAATGGCGTCGATTGCCCGGGCTCCTTGTACCGGATAAGGGAGCCATCAGGGCGCGCCTTCGTTAAGCCTGTCGAGCGACCATTCCACGACGGGCAGGGGATCGAGAATGGGTTTGCCGAGATTCGGACAAGCGAGCGCATAGAGGCCGGTGTCGGCGGCGCACCAGATCACGTTGCGGTCCCATTCGACAAAGACGTTGTCCACGGTGCGGTCGTAGCTACCGAATTTTTTCAAGTCGCCGCCCTGCGGCGGTATGAAATAGGCGACTTCTTCGGGCTTGGTAAGATCGCCGATGTCGTAGCAGCGCAACCCGGCAATGAAGTAGGAATAGGCGATGAATTCCTGACGCGGCTTTCCCGGCGCCTTGAGATGGGGCGGATTGTGCGCGCCAAAGCGGCCACGCTTGAAACAAAAATCGCGATAGGGGGCTTCCGGCGGAGGAACGGGGCGGGGAAGCTCGGCGACGGGAACGGGGTGCTGCTCGTCACGAATATCGATGACCCAGTTCGGCAGGTAGATTTGGTTGCAGTCGGAGTTGGTGGTTTCGCCGTTTGAAATGACAAAGCCGCGGTCAAGAATCCCGCAATAAATCGTGTGGAAGGCGATGCCCATGCCGGAATATTGCGGAGGCGGTTCGAAACGGCCGAGTTCCTTTTGGTGCGCGGGATCGGAAAGATCGAGAATGATGAAACCGTTGCAGCCAAACGCGCCGTAGCCGCGATTGCCGCCCTCCTCCAGTTTCTTCGGCACGTAGACCGGGCCATGGAGGCCCGCAAAGGGAGTTTGATCGGCAACGACCCTTGGCGGAACCAGCTTCGACCACATCCATTTGTCGTATTCGGTTTCTTCGCCTTTGCGCGAGCCGGGTACCCACCACATGGACACTTCTTTGGGGCTGCCGGGTTCTGAGACATCGACAATCATGTTGCCGTTGACGAGTTCGCGAAAGTAAGACGGCTGGTGAATGAAAGTCTCGTCAGGCGCGGTGTCGAGATAAGCATATTTTCCGCCGTCATAATAGTTGCGATGCGTGCCTTGGCCCGTTGCGCCGGTGCTGAATTCGGAGATCTTCACAATCCTCGCGGGATCGCTTGCGTCGTAGATGCGGACGCCCCGGAGGCCTTTGTAGTTTTTGCGTTTGTCGTCGAGATGGGGGTCGTCGTACTTGCCCATGGGAGCTTCCGGCGTGGAGTCGGTGATGGGCGTTTGTGCACCGGTCATGAGAATCCACTTTTTGAGATTTTTGTTGTAAGCGACCTGCACCTGGTAGCCTTCGAACCCGCCTTTGTTGAACATCGCCGGTTTTCGAACGTCGCTGATGTCGATGACGTCGCCTTGTTGGAACAGGTAGCGGCGGCTGCCGACCGACATCATTTGCATTTTGCCGCCGCGACGCTGCCCGGGAGCGAAATGCGCGAGCAGCTCCATGTTGTGAATGTACATGCGGCGGTCGAGGTACGTGATGCTGTTGGGCGTGGGATGGCCGTGATGGTCGGCGAATGCGGAGAGCGAGGAGCTGGCCAGTGCGAGGCCCGCGCCGGCGGCGGTGCGAAGGAACTGGCGACGGCCGTTGCGGCCGGGGCCACCCTCCGGCGTAACGCGGTCGCCGCCCTTAAAGATTTTGGGGCGCAGTTTCTCGGGGCCATTTCGAGTGCGCATGCTGGCGAGGCTCCCTAGAGTCGAAGGCTGGCCAAAAAGCATGGGTCAGCCGAAAAGGTATGACCGCTGTACCATTCGGCAGCGAGGAGTGTCAAGGGAAAAGGAAAGCTCGCGATTTTTGCCCGATGCAGAATGGGGTATAGTGGTTGGACCAAGCACAGAGGCTCGGACCTTTGTCGAGGTTCCTCTCCATCGGGAACCGATCGTCTCGATCAGACTCATTCGAGCAAGCAGCGTAGCGACGCGTCGACCCCTGGAGGAAGAAAAGAAATGGCCATTGCCACGGTGAATCCCGCGACGGGACAGGTAGTGAGGACGTTCGAATCGCTGTCGGATGCCGAGCTTGACGTCAAACTCGAGCAAGCGGCGGACACATTTTTGAGCTACCGCAACACGCCGTTTGCCGGGCGCGCTCGGCTGATGCTGAACGCCGCAGCGATCCTCGAAAACGAAAAGGAGAACTATGCGCGGGTGATGACCACGGAGATGGGGAAGACTTTCCGGTCGGCCATCGACGAAGCTGCGAAGTGCGCGTGGGTTTGCCGATATTACGCGGAAAATGCGGAACGATTCCTGGCGGATGAGGTGGTGGAGACAACGGCAAAACGCAGCTTCATTCGTTATTTGCCCCTTGGCCCGGTGCTGGCGGTGATGCCCTGGAATTTTCCGTTCTGGCAGGTGTTGCGGTTTGCGGCTCCGGCGCTGATGGCTGGAAACGTGGGGCTGTTGAAGCACGCTTCGATCGTGCCGCAATCGGCGCTGATGATTGAAGAAATTTTTCACAAAGCGGGATTTCCCGATGGGGTGTTTCAGACGCTGTTGATTGGCTCGCAAAAAGTCGACCGCGTGCTGGGAGATCCGCGTGTCGCCGCGGCCACACTGACGGGAAGCGAAGGCGCCGGGGTCGAAGTGGGCATGGGCGCGGCGAAGAGGATTAAGAAGGTCGTGCTGGAGCTGGGGGGCAGCGATCCGTTCATCGTGATGCCGAGCGCGGACTTGGAAGCAGCCGCCAACACGGCGGTGAAAGCGCGAATCTTCAACAATGGGCAATCGTGCATCGCCGCCAAGCGATTCATTGTCGCCGAGGCGATTGCCGACAAGTTTGAAAAGATGTTCGCCGAGAAGATGGCCGCGCTCAAGGTAGGAGACCCGTTTGACGAGGCTACCGAATTGGGGCCGCTGTCATCGGCACAAGGGCTAAAAGACCTCGATCGCGACGTGAAAGCCACAGTGGAAGCAGGCGCAAAAGTGTTGACCGGTGGCAAACCCCTGGATCGGCCGGGAAATTTCTATGCGCCGACGGTCCTGACCAACATTCCCAAGGGTTCCCCGGCACATAAGGAAGAGCTGTTCGGCCCGGTGGCGAGCGTGTTTCGAGCCAAGGACCTGGACGATGCCATCGGAATTGCCAACGATAGCCGCTTCGGATTGGGAGCGAGCGCGTGGACCAACGACGAGAAGGAACGCGAGCGATTCGTTAACGAGCTTGAAGCCGGGATGGTGTTCATCAACCGCATGGTGGCCTCCGATCCGCGGCTGCCGTTCGGCGGGGTGAAGTGGTCGGGGCACGGAAGGGAATTGGGAGTCCACGGGATCCGGGAGTTTACCAACATCAAGACCGTGTGGATTGAGTAGCTAGGGAGGGGGGCGGTTGCAAAGGGAAGGGGCGTCTGGTAGATTGGTCTGACAATCCGACCAGTCGGGGCTGAGTCCCGTGCTAAACCATGGGAAATCAATCATTTTGCATGGTCCAGCGGTAATACCATACCTGGCGAGAGAGCTCTGTCCCTGATGGAGACCGAATGATGTACAAAGTTGTGCGTTCCTCCCGTTTGTACGAGCAGATTGTGCAGCAGGTCGAAGAATCCATCCAAAAAGGCGCGCTGAAGACGGGAGACAGGCTCCCGCCGGAACGGGAACTAGCCCAGCAATTCGGCGTGAGCCGCACGGCGGTTCGGGAAGCCGTCAAGGCCCTGCGAGAGAAAGGTTTTGTGGAGGCTTATCCGGGACGCGGGACCTTCATTATGGAGACCAGCTCCCACCCGATCCGGCTCTCGCTCGACCGCATGGTGAAGGCCGGGCAGGCGGAAGGTTCGCGGTATTTGACGGAAGTACGGGAGATGATGGAGCCGGAAATCGCGGCGCTGGCGGCGGAGCGGGCGGATGGGGAAGATCTGGCCGCTATGCGCGAGTCCTTTGAAGTGATGGAAGGCGCGAAAAAAGATCCGGACGCTTTCATCGAGGCAGACCTCGATTTTCATTTGGCGCTGGCCGAGGCCGCTGGCAATCCCATCATCTTGTCGCTGATCGATTCGATTGTGGGGCTCCTCAGGGAGCAGCGTATGGGGATTTTCCAGGTAGAAGGCGGGCCCGAACGGGGGCAGTATCACCACAAGAAGATTCTGGATGCCGTGGAGCACCGCGATGCCGCGGGAGCGCGGGAGGCCATGAAGGCCCACATGCGGCAGGTGCGAGAGGATTCGCGGAAGGCGCGAGGCGGCTGAGGCGGGCGTAGAGGCAAAACGAAGGTTTCAGGCAGGAGAGTAAGGTCCATGGCCAATCTGGGATTTGTGGGCTTGGGGGTGATGGGCAGCCAGATGGTGAACCGGCTGCTCGGCAAAGGCCACCGCGTAACCGGATACAACCGGACGCGCTCGAAAGCGGAGTGGCTCATCGAGAAAGGAATGAAGTGGGCGGGCACGCCAAGGGCGGTAGTCGACGCGAGCGACATCACTCTATCGATGGTCACCAACTCGGCGGCGTTGGCGGCGGTGATGAATGGGCCCGAGGGCATCCTCGCGGGTGTGCGGCCGGGCAAGATTTTTGTGGATATGAGCACGGTGGGTCCGACGTTCAGCCGGGAGCTGGCCGAGAAGGTGCGAGAAAAAGGCGGCGACCTGCTGGACTCCCCGGTTTCCGGAAGCGTGAGCACGTTGCAGGAAGGCAAGCTTTCGGTGATGGTGGGCGGGCGCAAGGAAACGTTCGATAAAGTGCGGCCGCTGCTGCTGGACATTGGACCGAAAGTCACGCATGTGGGAGGGAACGGGCAAGCGCTGGTGATGAAGATTGGTGTGAATTTGAGCCTGGCCGTGCAAATGCTGGCGTTTTCGGAAGGGGTGCTGCTGGCGGAAAGGAGCGGGATCAAGAGAGAGACCGCCGTGGATGTGCTGACGCACAGCGTGATTGCGTCGCCGATGGTCGAGTACCGCGGGCCATTCGTGCTGAAAATGCCGGAAGAGGCGTGGTTCAACGTCAACATGATGCAGAAAGACATGCTGCTGGCGCTGGAACTGGGGCGGCAATTGCATGTGCCGATGCCCACAACCGCGGTGACGAATGAATTCTTGACGGCGGCTCGGGGAATGGGAGTGGCGGAAAAGGATTTCGCGGTGGTGTTTGAGGTTTTGGCGAAGATGGCCGGAGTTTCCCAATGACCACTGCCACAGATCAAGGCAAGGTGATTGAAGGCGTCAAGGCGGAACAGTGGACGCGCATCTACCGCCGCATGGTGATGATCCGCGAGTTTGAAGAGCAGGTGAACGAGCTTTATACGCGAGCGCTGATGCCCGGACTGGCGCATTTGTATATCGGGGAAGAGGCGGTGGCAGTAGGGATTTGTGAAGCGCTCCAGCGGACAGATTACATCACCAGCACGCACCGCGGTCACGGACATTGCCTGGCAAAGGGCGCATCGCCGGACCGCATGTTTGCCGAATTGCTGGGAAAAGAAGCGGGGTATTGCCGGGGCAAGGGCGGGTCAATGCACATTGCCGATCCGGCGACAGGGAATTTGGGAGCGAATGCGATTGTCGGGGGAAGCGCGGGAATTGCGACGGGCGCGGCGCTTTCATCGAAGCGGCTGGGCACGGGGCAAGTGACGGTGTGCTTTTTTGGCGAGGGAGCGCTGGGACAAGGCGTTTTGTATGAAGTGATGAACCTGGCGGCGCTGTGGAAATTGCCGGTACTCTACGTGTGCGAGAACAATCTTTATAACGAATACACCCATTATTCCGAGACCACCGCCGGGGACCTGCTTGCGCGCGGCGCCGCCTTCGGTGTGCATGCGGAAGGCGCGGACGGGCAGGACGTGCGCGCGGTTTATGCCACGGCGCAACGCCTGGTAGAACGCGCGCGCAAGGGCGAAGGGCCGGCGTTTCTAGTGTGCAACACCTATCGCTACTACGGACACCACGTGGGCGACATCAACCGCGAGTACTACCGGTCCAAGCAGGAGGAGCAGGAGTGGAAGGCCAAACGCGACCCCATCAAGAACCTCGCCGGATGGATGATCCAGCAAAAAGTGGCGGATGCGGCCACCCTCGAAGAGATCCAGAAGGAAGTCCGAGCGGAGATGAAAGCGGCAGTTGAGTTTGCGATCGCTGCGCCATATCCCAAACCGCAAGAAGCGGACGAGGATGTGTATGCCTGAGGTGGCCGCACGCGAGTTGACCCTTGCGCAAGCGGTGCGCGAGGCGCTGGCGGAAGAGATGCGCCGAGACAAGCGCGTGTGCATCTTCGGCGAGGACGTGGCGGAAGCGGGAACACCGTTCAAGGTTTTGGCCGGGCTAGTCCAAGAATTCGGCCGGGAGCGCGTGCTCGACACGCCGATTTCGGAAGCGGGATTTACGGGGATGGCGGTCGGCGCGGCGATGACCGGACTGCGGCCCGTTGTGGACATCATGTTCGGCGACTTTCTGACGCTGACGATGGATCAACTGGTGAATCAGGCCGCGAAGGTGCATTACATGTCCGGCGGAACGTGGAAGGTGCCGATGGTGCTGCGAACCACGCTGGGGGCCACGCGGCGGTCGGCGGCACAGCACTCCCAGTCGCTGCACGCATGGCTGAGCCACGTCCCGGGACTGAAGGTGGCCATGCCTTCGACTCCGTACGACGCCAAGGGGCTGTTGAAGACCGCCATCCGCGATGAAAATCCCGTGGTCTTTTTTGAAGACAAGATGATGTACCAGGTGAAAGGGCCGGTACCGGTAGAGGAGTACACCATTCCGTTTGGCGTGGCGGACGTGAAGCGCAAGGGCGAAGACATCACTATTGTCGCGACCAGCAGCATGGTGCAAGTGGCGCTGGGCGCGGCGGAAATGCTCGGGAAGGCTGGGATCAGTGCCGAGGTCATTGATCCGCGCACGACCTCGCCGCTCGATGAGAAGACACTGGTGGAGTCTGCGAAGAAAACTTCACGGGCTATGGTGGTCGATGAAGGATACGGGCGATACGGCGTCACCGGGGAGATTGCCTCGGTGATTGCGGAAGGCGCGTTTTATAGCCTGGATGCACCGGTGAAGCGCCTGGGCGCGATGCACGTGCCGATTCCATTTTCGCCGCCGCTCGAGGATATGACCGTGCCGACCGAACGGACGGTTTTTGAGGCGGTGCGGGCGATGTGCGCGAAGGGATGAAGGCTCCAGATAGCGGAGGTGGGACATGGCGCTGAAAACGTACGGGCCGATGGCGGTGGATTGGGAGAACCGCATTGACTTTGACAGGTTGCGGCGCGAGCGGCTGACGCGCGCCAAAGCCCTGCTCGAGAAATCGGAAATGGGCGCGCTGCTGTGTTTCGACATGAACAACGTGCGCTACATCACGGCGACTCACATTGGAACCTGGGCCCAGGACAAGATCAGCCGGTTCACTTTGCTTCCTCAGCATGACGAGCCGATTTTGTGGGACTTCGGGAGCGCCGCGCGGCATCACCAGCAGAATTGTCCCTGGTTGGGTGAGCGCTCGCGCGCGGGAATTCCGTTGCTGCGCGGAGCGATGTCGCCCGAGATGGGTCGCGCGGAAAATGTGGCGCGGAAAATCAAGGTGGAATTGGAAAAGCGCGGGCTGCACAAGGAGCCACTGGGAATCGACGTGGTGGAGCCTCCGATTCTTTTTGCGCTCGAGAAGGAAGGCATCAAGGTCGTCGACGGCCAGCAGTTGATGAGCGATGCGCGGGTGATCAAGACGCAAGACGAGATTTCGCTGTTGAACCATTCGGCGATGATGGTGGACGCGGCCTACGACGAGCTCTACCGCGCGATGCGGCCGGGAATGAGCGAGAACCAGGCGGTGGGGCTGGTGAGCAAAGTGTTGTATGACCTGGGGTCGGAATTTGTCGAGGCGGTGAACGCCATCTCGGGCGAACGGTGCAGCCCCCATCCGCACGTGTTTTCCGACCGCGTGTTGCGGCCCGGCGACCCGGTGTACTACGACATCTTGCATTCCTACATGGGATACCGCACGTGCTACTACCGGTGTTTCACGATTGGCTACGCTTCCCACGCGATGCGCGATGCGTACAAGCGGTGCCGGGAGTATCTGGATGCCGCGATCGAGTTGGTGCGGCCGGGAAGAACCACCGCGGAGATCGCGTCCGTGTGGCCGAAAGCGGAAGAGTTCGGGTTCCCGGATGAGGAGGCGGCGTTCGCGCTGCAATTCGGGCACGGCATTGGGCTGGCGATTTGGGAGAAGCCAGTGATTAGCCGGCTGGTGTCGCTCGAGCACTCGCACGAGATCAAGCCGGGAATGGTGTTTGCTCTGGAAACGTTCTGGCCGTCGAGCGACGGATGGAGCGCAGCTCGCATTGAAGAAGAAATCGTGGTGACGGCGACGGGCCATGAAGTGATTACGCGATTCCCGGCGGAAGAACTGCTGGTGGCTGGAGCTCACTACTACACCGTCAACGGACCGCTTTCGACCACGCGCGAAAACGAACGGCCGCCGAGCCGGCGCGTGAAAGAAATGGTGGAAGCCGGCGCGAAGACGGAGGGAGTAGCGGCGACGGACTGAAATCGGCTCCTCGAGGGAAATGATGGCAATCAGCGTGGTGATGCCGGCGCTGGAGATGGCCCAGGAGACCGGGAAACTTCTGGCGTGGCGAAAAAAAGAAGGCGAGAGTGTGCGCAAAGGCGAGCCGCTGCTGGAGATTGAAACCGACAAAGCGGTGGTCGAAGTGGAAGCGCCGGGAGATGGGATGCTGGCGGGAATTACTGCGGATGTGGGCGCGGTGATTCCCGTGGGGGAAACCATTGCTTGGCTGGTGGCTCCGGGAGAGAACCCGCCGGTAAAGGTCGCGGCGGCCGCACCCGCAGCGCGTGCAAGAAGCGGAGCGGCGCGGCAAACTGCGGGAGTGGCCGAGCTTGCGGCTGCTGTGAAGACAACGGTTGCCAGTGGGCCTCCGCAGATTTCACCGAAGGCGCGGCGTCTGGCAAAAGAATTGGGCGTGGATTTTGCGCTCGTGCATGGCACGGGACCCGATCACGTGATTACGGCAGAAGACGTACAAAGGTTTGCGGATTCGAAAGCGGCAGTTCCTGCTTCCCTAGAACCGGCCGCGACGGGAGGTCTCGCGAGACCCAGCCAAGTGGCGCGGCTCATGGCTGAACGCACCACCGAGAGCTGGACCAGCGTGCCGCACTTCTTTTTGGTCCGCGAGGTTGACGCAAGCCGATTGCTTGAGGCGCAAAAGGGTTTGCGCGATAAGGCGGGCAAGCCGCAGAGTACGGTTCACACGATTACGGATTTGCTCATTGCCCTGGTTGCGCGGACGCTACAGAAACATCCGCGAGTGAATGCAAGCTGGACCGGCGAAGGCGTCCGTTCGAATGCCGACATCAACGTGAGCGTTGCCGTGGCGGTCAAGGACGGAGTGGTCGCCGTGGTGGTGCACAAAGCGGACACGCTCGAGATCGAAGAAATCTCCGCCGAGCGACGCGAATTGACGGAACGGGCGAGAGCCGGAAGGCTGCGGCCCGCGGACATCACCGGTGGGACTTTCACGCTAAGCAATCTGGGAATGTACAGGGTCGACGCGTTTACCGCGATTATCACCCCGCCGCAAGCGGCAGTCCTCGCGGTCGGGGCGATTTCAGAACGAGTCGTGGTGGTGGAAGGCAGTCCTGGCGTGCGGCCGATGATGACGATGACGCTTTCAAGCGATCATCGCGTGGCGGATGGCGCAAGAGCGGCGGAGTTTCTGAGCGATTTGGCGGAAGCGATTCGCGAGCCCATGAAGGTGCTTTAGCGATCGGCAAGAGCGGCGTGCCCGCGGTCTCGGTCCTCATTTCGCCAGCCCGAGATTTAGTGAGTAATGACAGCAACGGTGTCAGAGCTCGTTTTGAGGGGGGGTGTTTTCATGAGCAAGGTCAGCCGGCGCGAATTCGTGAAAACGACGGCCCTGGCGCCTCTGGCAGCCGCGCCGTTTTCCCTGAGCGCGCAAGCGAGCAACGAAGATCGCTTTGACATTGTGGTGGCCGGCGCGGGGCACAACAGCATGATCACCGCCGCCTACTTAGCGAAGGCTGGCTATCGCTGTTTGTTGCTCGAAGGGCGGCCGATCGTTGGAGGCGGGGTGAAGACCGCGGAATTGACGCTAAGGGGCTTCCAAGACGACGTTTGTTCCACGTCTCACGCATTTCTTCTCGACAATCCGATGATCAAAAACGATGAACTCCAATTGCGGCACCACGGGCTACAGTACATCGATCCCGATCCAATCTTTCACGTTCCTTTTGCGGATGGCAGTTACCTGACGCAATGGCGCGACGTGGATCGAACTTGCGACGAGTTCGGGAAATTTTCGAAGAAGGATGCGGCGGCTTATCGCAAAATGCTAGCCGAGTTTGACTCCATCAAACCCACCGTGATGGGTGCCAGTTTTACGCCGATTGGTTTCGGCAAACCGCTGAACGATCAGTTAGGACAATTGCCGCGCGGCAAATTATGGCAGCGGCGGATGGCCATGTCTGCGTGGGAAATCATTCGCGACACATTCGAGGACGAGCACTCTCGAACGTTCCTGCTGTTCATGGCCCATCTGGCGGCCGAGCCGCCGGATGCGCCGATGACCGGACGCCTGGCGTACGGCGCAGCGCGTCAGCAGCATTCGGGGCGGCCCATTCCGAAGGGCGGATCGGGAATGCTTACCCAAGCGCTGGCGCGGTTCATCGAGGCGCGCGGAGGAACGCTGCTGACCAGCAAGTGGGTGAAACGCTTGATCGTCGAGAACGGTCGATGCGTTGGAGTGGAGTGCAGCGACGGGAGCTCGTATCGAGCGGAAAAAGCGGTGGTCTCGACCATCCACATCAAGCACTTGGTGGACATGGCGCCGCGTGAGCTGTGGGGAGACGACTTCATCGACGGCGTGGAAACCTGGCAGGCAGAAAACCCCATGTTTGTGACGCACTACGCGATGAGCGAGCCGCCGGAGTTTGCCGTCGAAGGAGGCACGCTGTCACCGATCGAGGCAGGCATTTTGGTTTCGTCGGAGCGGGCGCTGCGATTTGGCTACGATGACGCGCGTGGCGTGGTGAATCTCGATGATCCGCCAATGCAGGTTATAAGCTGCACGGTGGCGGACGCAACGCGCGCGCCCGCAGGAATGCACACCGTCAAAGTGGTCGGGTGGCAACCGTACAACTTGAAAGAAGGCCCGGAGCATTGGGACAAGATCAAGACCGAGGTTTCCGAGGCTTACCTTCGATTCCTGCGGCGGTACGCGACGAATTTGACCGACGACAAGATCCTCGCGCGCTTCATCGAAAGCCCGCTCGATTTGGAGCGCATGAATCCGCACTTCTGGCACGGCAGCGCACACGCGGGCGCGCAGTGCGCGTCGCAAGTTGGAGCGATGCGGCCGATGCCCGGCTGGGCGCAGCATCGCATGCCGATTCCCGGTTTGTATCAAACCGGAGCTACGACACATCCTGGCGGGTCGGTGACCGGGGGGCCCGGACGAAACGCGGCGGCGGTCATCCTCAAGGATTTCGGGACCAGCATCGAGGAAGTGGTGAACAAGAAAGCGTAACCGCGTAAGCGAAATCACCAAGGTTTTCCTACGCGAGGTGAACCAAGATGAAAGCGAGAAGGCCGGTCCCCTGGACCGTTCCGGGAAGGACTTTGGGGGCGCTGGTAGTCTCCGTCGCAACCTTGGCCGCACAGCAAGGGACACCGCGGCCGGCGGCAAAGAGCGCGGTGCCCGACAATCCAAGCGCGCATCCGGCGCCGGTGCAGCCGATCCCATACAGCCATAAGAGGCATTTGGCGCTTGGCATGGAGTGCAAGGCGTGCCATACGAATCCCGAACCCGGCAAGCTGATGACCTTTCCCGATACCGCCCGGTGCATGCAATGTCACGCCGCCGTCGCGAAAGACAAACCCCCGATTGAGAAGCTTCGAGGATACGCGAAATCGCAGCAGGCAGTTCCCTGGGTGCGCGTGTACATGGTGTTGCCAGGAGTGGCGTGGAGTCACCGGCCGCATCTTCAAGCCGGATTGAGTTGTGAGACTTGCCACGGCCAGGTGCGCGATATGGAGCAAATGTCGGAGGTCACCAGCGTGACGACGATGTACGTCTGTCTGAACTGCCACGAACTGAATCACGCGAAAACGGCATGCGACACTTGCCACAAACCTTGATCGGGCGGAAAATTTGTTGCTGAGGAGGGCTCATGGCAAAGTCGATGGAAATCGAAGTTAACGGCAAACGTTACGCCGTTAGTTATCCTCCGGATACGCCACTTTTGTTTGTCCTGCGCGACGAACTCGGCCTCACCGGCACCAAATATGGCTGCGGAGAAGGGCAGTGCGGCGCTTGCACGGTGTTGCTGGCGGGCGCGCCTAGGCGTTCGTGCCAGATTCCTCTTAGCGCGGCGGCGGCAAAACCCGTCACGACCATCGAAGGGTTGCAGAAAGACGGGAAGCTGCATCCCGTGCAGCAAGCGTTTCTCGACGCGGGCGCCTTTCAGTGCGCGTATTGCACTTCCGGAATGGTGATGAGCTCGGTCGGTTTGCTCGAGACGAACGCCAATCCGAGCCAAGAGGAGATGGTTCAGGTTCTTCAAGGGCATGTTTGCCGGTGTGGAACGCACCCACGCATCATCGAGGCAGTCGGGCAAGCAGCGAAGAGGATCGAGGAGCGTGCGCGATGAACACCATGAGAGAAAGACCGGTTGCCGAACCGGAACGCTACGAATTTAGCGCGCTGCCCATCCATCAATTTGCACTGGCGCGCCGCGAGTTCTTCAAGATTGTAGGTGCGGGGATCGCCGTGTTCGTGGTGGCCAAGGATGCGCTGGCGGCGCAAGAGACCGCTCCGGGCTCGCCGTCGTTCCACAGCGAAGAACTGCCACAGGAAATCACCTCCTGGCTCCACATTGGGGAGGATGGTACCGTGACCGGGTTTACCGGCAAGGCGGAAATGGGGCAAAACATCCGCACCTCCATTTCGCAGACCGTCGCGGATGAGTTGCGCGTGCCCTTCGCAAGCGTGCGTTTGGTGATGGCGGATACGGTGTTGACGCCGTTTGACGCGGGCACGTTCGGGAGCCGAACGACCCCGACGATGACGCCACAATTTCGCCGCGTGGCCGAAGCAGCGCGCAATCTGCTCATCGGAGTGGCGGCCAAGGAGTGGAATGTCGCGCCGGAAGGGCTAGTCGCCGGGGACGCGAAGGTGACGGATCCGGTTTCGAAACGTTCACTGACTTACGCGGATCTCGCGCGCGGCAAAACGCTGGCGCAGAATCTGCCCGCGGAGGATCCCATCACACCCGCGACGGAATGGAAGATTGCGGGCAAGCCGCTTCCGAAGGTGGATGGCCGCGCGTTTGTCACGGGAAGTCACAACTACACCAGCGACATCCGGCTGGACGGAATGCTTTACGGAAGAGTCCTGCGGCCGCCGTCGTTTGGCGCGACGCTCGATTCCTATGATGACAGCGCCGCAAAAGCCATGAGCAGCGTTATCGTCGTTCGAGATGGCGACTTTGTTGGCGTTGCCGCGCCGAGCGCGCATGAAGCGCAAAAAGCGCTCGACGCCATTCGCACACAGTGGAAAGAAGTGCCGCAGGTTTCGAGCAAAGAGATCTTTTCGTACCTCAAGAACCACGCCGAGCCTTCGTCAAGCGAGCGGTCCCGGAGGGAGAAAGGTTCGGTCGCAGAAGCACTTGCCGGCGCGGCGCATCGACTCGATGCAACCTACAACGTGGCGTATATCGCGCACGCTCCGCTTGAGCCGCGTGCCGCAGTGGCGCAGTTTGCCGACGGCAAGCTCACGGTATGGACCGGAACGCAGCGGCCGTTTGCGAATCGCGACGAACTGGCGAGCGTTTTTCATATGCCGGAGAGCAGCGTTCGGGTCATCGTTCCCGACACGGGGGCAGCCTACGGAGGGAAGCATACCAGCGACGCGGCTATTGAAGCCGCACGATTGGCGCGCGCGGCGGGGAAGCCCGTAAAAGTTGTCTGGACACGCGAAGAGGAGTTCACCTGGGCGTACTTCCGTCCCGCGGGTGTGATCGAAGTCAAGAGCGGCATCGCCGCCGACGGCAGGCTGGCGGCTTGGGAATTTCACAACTACCATTCCGGCATGTCGGGGATCGAAACGCCCTACGATGTGGCGAATCAACTGACGCAATACCACCAGGTGCCGCTGGTTCTGCGCAGCGGGTCTTATCGCGGCCTGGCCGCGACGGCAAACCATTTCGCACGGGAAACGCATATGGATGCGCTGGCGCAAGCGGTAAAAATGGATCCGCTCGAATTTCGTTTGAAGAATCTTTCCAACGCACGAATGCGAGCCGTGCTGGAAGCGGCAACGAAATCCTTCGGCTGGCCGCGCAAGAAAGGGAAAGAGGGGCAAGGATTCGGCCTTGCTTGCGGCGCCGAGAAGGGGAGCTATGTCGCAGCGTGCGCCGAAGTTGCTGTGGACCGGGCTACGGGTGGCGTGCGCGTTGTCCGCGTCGTCGAAGCATTCGAATGCGGCGCGATCGTCAATCCCGACGGCTTGCGCAACCAGGTGGCGGGTGCAATCATTCAAGGTCTTGGCGGAGCGCTGTTCGAAGCCGTCGAATTTGAGAATGGACGGATCAAGAACCCGCATTTTGCCACGTATCGTGTACCGCGCTTCCGCGATGTGCCGGTGATTGACGCGGTTCTCCTCGACCGAAAGGACCTCCCGTCGGCCGGAGCGGGCGAGACGCCGATCATGGCGATCGCGCCAGCCGTGGGCAATGCGCTGTTCGATGCCACGGGCATTCGCCTTAATGATTTGCCGCTTGTGCCGAACGGGCTGCATAAGGCCTGAAAGCAAGCTGTTAGGAGCAATTCATCGTTTAGAGAGGATCCCGCGTGAAGCGCTTGGCCCCGGCCATAGGGGTTCTTGTATTGCTGATCGGCATTGGTGCGTGCAAAAAGCAAGCGAATGACCACGACGCCATCCGCTCCGGCATTCTGCAACATTTGACCTCCATCGGTACGTTGAATATGAGCGCCATGGACATGGATATTCAAAGCCTCTCGGTCAATGGCAACCAGGCTCATGCGGAAGTTGAGTTTCGACCCAAGAACAGCGGTACGCCGGGTGCCGGCATGCACATCGCGTACAATCTCGAGAAACGCGATGGCGCCTGGGTGGTGCTGAAATCGCAATCTTTGGGAGGCATGATCCAACATCCGGATCCCGGTCAAAATCCGCACACGAACCCGGACGTACATTCCGGGGCGATGCCGAATTTCAACGAGATCTTGAACCCCTCCGCTCCTCCCCCCAAGGGCGCGCTTCCTCCGGGGCACCCTCCCGTGGATTCTTCCAAGCAGCGGAATCCGTAGCCGAGCGGCCAGGGCCGAACGACTCCAGGCAAGGCGAACTAGCGAAATGCGACCCGTCCGGCCAGCGTGAACCGCCCTAGCCTGGCGGCCGCCGCCCCGACAAAAGCCGACGTGACAGCCATCAGCTCCAGGAAGCGGAACCCCGGGGAATGATAAAGCATCGTCGGTCGAGCAAATGCCGGTATCACCTTGAGCAGAAAAATAAGGAGGAAGATCGGGAGAGTGTTGAGCACGCCTTTGTGTCTAAAAGTCCTGCAACTCGTCGGTCGGCAAGGCCACGCGAACGGCGTTCAGCACGGCGAACAAGTCGATCAGTTCCTGCAAGATGGCCCCGCCAATCGCAGGCAAGTAGCCTCCCGCGGCGAAAATCATCCCGACCACGCTGGCGATCATGCCGCCGAGAGCACTTTCCAGCGCGATGCGCCGCATGCGCCGCCCGATGTGCATGAGCTCATCGATCTTCCCAAGAGCTGCCTCGAGCACGACGGCATCCGCGGCCTCCGCGGTGATGTCGCTGGCTGATCCGAACGCCACGCCCACAGTCGCCGCGAGCAGAGCAGGAGCGTCGTTGATACCGTCGCCCACGAACAAGGTCTTGTCGTGCGCTGTCTCGCGCTTGACGATTTCCACTTTTTCCTCGGGGCTCGCGCCAGCGTGCACCTCGGTAATTCCCACAGTTTCCGCCAGATATCTCACTTCCGATTCCCGGTCGCCGGAGACCAGCATCACCTTGCGCACGCCGTGACGCGGGCGGAGGTGCTCGATGAAGATCCGGCTGTCGCTTCGCGGCGTGTCGTGAAAGCGCAGCGCCGCTGCATAACGGCCTTCGATCAAGACCAAACATTCCAAGCCGCTCGCCGGGGGCGGCAGGGGAAGATGCTCCGCCGCGACTCTGCCGCGACCGGTGATTTGAACTCTTCGGCCTGCGACGATGCCAACAAGTCCCTCGCCAGGTGGCTCGCTGACATGCTCGACCGGCAGCATGGCGATGTTTTCGTGCTTTGCCGCCGCCACGATGGAGGTGGCCAGAGGATGCTTCGAATATTGCTCGAGGCTGCCGACGAGCTGCAACACCTCCGTGCGATCAAAGCCCGTGGAACAAATGACCGCGGTCAGCGTGGGCTTGCCATACGTGAGAGTTCCGGTCTTGTCGAAGATGAGTGTGCGGCAAGAATCAATTTGCTCCAAGATCCCGGGATTTTTGATGATGATCGCGCGCCGTGCGGACAACGAGATCGCGCCAACGATTGCCGTGGGTATTGCCAGCAGCAGCGGGCACGGCGTGGCGATAACCACGACCGCCAAAAAACGATGCGCATCGGCGCTCAGGATTCCGGCAACGCCGGCCACCGCCAGCGCCAGCGGCGTATACCATGCGCCAAGTTGATCGCCCAGGCGCCGCAATCGTGGCTTCTGCTGCTCCGTTTCACGCATCACCCGCATGATCCGCGCGTAGCGAGAATCGACGGCGAGCTTTTCAGCTCGAATCGTTAGAGCTTGATCTCCGTTGATCGCGCCGGAGATCACTTGTGATCCGGGCGTCTTGGAGATCTGGTAAGGCTCGCCGGTGAGGTAGGCCTCGTCCATGACCCCCTGGCCCTCGAGCACCACACCATCTACGGGGCAGATTTCATGTGGAAACACAGTCAGCACGTCTCCCGCACGGATTTCCTCGAGCTTCACATCAAGGAGCAGGGAACCTTCGCGCCGGTGCGCGATGCTGGGAACTCTTTTTGCTAGTGCATTAAGTACCGAGGAGGCTTTCGCCGACGCATAGAATTCCAGGGCGGCTCCGCCCGAGAGCATCAGCACCACGATGGTCGCGACCAAATACTGCGCCAGCAGAACCGCGGTGAGAATGGAGATGCCTGCCAGAAGGTCCGATCCGAATTCCATCTTGAAGAGTTTCTTCGCTAGCTCAAAGACAAGTGGAATTCCGCCGATGATGAGCGCCACGAACAGGGGAACAAGCGCCGTTCGGGGCGGCCAGGCCGCCACATAGCGCAGGGCGAGATGCAAAGCAATTGCAAGAAGCGTGAGCCCAGCGATGTAGGTTTCCTTGGGCAGGCTCGAAAATACCTTCGCGGCCATCTTCATTGTAGTTATCTTAAGGCCGAGGATGGGAGGCTGCTGTCGGTTGCGTCACAAAACTTCGTTCCTTCTCAGACGGGCCGTTAGACCGTTTTGTCCTTTGCGTAGCAAAGCGATTCCAAGTTGCAGTCCAGGCACTTCGGCTTGCGCGCTTGGCAAATCCTCCGCCCGTGCCAAATGATCTGGTGAGAAAAAAGGATCCATTTGTCCTTCGGAATCACTTGCATCAAGTCCTGCTCGATCTTCTTCGGATCCTCGTTGCGCGTCAGGTCCAAGCGGTTGGCGATTCGCTGGACATGGGTGTCCACGACTATGCCGCTAGGGATCCCGTAAGCGGTTCCCAACACGACGTTTGCCGTTTTTCGCGCTACGCCCGGCAACGTGAGAATTTCTTCCATGGTTCGCGGCACTTCTCCGCCAAAGTTTTCCAAGATGCCCTTGCTTGCGCCCATTATGGACTTGGTCTTATTGCGAAAAAAACCCGTGGGGCGAATTTCTTGCTCCAGCTCTCTTGGCGTGGCGTAGGCCAACGCTTGTGCATCGGGATATTTCCGGAACAGGGTCTCCGTCACTTGATTCACGCGCACGTCGGTGCACTGCGCTGAAAGAATCGTGGCCATCAGCAGTTGAAATGCGTTTTTGTGATTCAGCTCACACGTAGCGTTGGGATACGCTTGGTCCAGTTTCGCAAGAATTGCCGCCACTCGCTTCGGGTCGGTGCCGGCAGCCCGATCTTGCTTCGGCTCTTTGGCTGCTTTCCTCGCAGGCCTCCGTTTCGCAAGCGGCGGTTTCTGGTTCGCCGATTTCTTTTTCTTCGATTTCGTGGCCATAGGAGCCAAGACTATAGCATGGAGGAAAGTGCCACGAATAACTTGCGAAAGGCCTTTCCGCGATGGCTATGAAGGTTTTTCTCTTCGGCCGAGAGTTCCGCGAAGGTTTTCTCCAGGGGAGGGAAGAAAAACACCGGATCGTATCCAAACCCTCCCGTGCCCCGTGTCTCCGGGAGAATTTCCCCATCCACGCGGGCTGTGACCACCGCTAGTGGTCCCGCTTGTCGCGCCAGCGCAATGGCACAGATGAAATGCGCAGCGCGTTTTTCGCCGGTTACCTCGCGCATTTCTTGCAAAAGCCTTGCGATGCGCTGCGAATTCGTAGCGTCCGCGCCCGCGTATCTTGCCGAGACGACGCCCGGTGCGCCGCCGAGAGCGGGCACCACCAACCCGGAATCGTCGGCAAAAATTAGCCCTTCCGCGATTCGCGAATAATGGAGCGCCTTGCCTGCCGCATTCTCTGCGAAAGTGGGAGCCTTTTCTTCGAACGCGGGAAGAGACGCAAATGCCGGCACCAAGGCAAGATCGACGCGAAGGGAGGTCGGAGCGCTGGCTTCCGCCAACGTGCGATACTCTTGCAACTTTCCAGGGTTCGAAGAAGCGAGGAACAACTTAACGGGCGCGCGCACTGAATTTCAGGGGCAGGATGGCGCGTTGTTCGTCGGTGAGCCGGCGGATTCCCGCGGCCGCAAGTGCGAGCAGATCCTGCATTTCGCTCCCCGTGAACGCGCGGCCCTCTGCGGTTGCCTGGATTTCCACGAAGTGCCCACCGCCGGTCATGACCACGTTCATGTCTACTTCGGCGTGCGAGTCTTCTTCGTAGGCAAGGTCGAGCAACGTTCGGTCATCCACAATCCCGACGCTCGTGGCCGCAACCGAATCAATCAGCGGCGAACTTTTCAAGATGCCCGCAGCCACGAGGCGCTCGAACGCCAGCGCTAACGCGACGAATGCTCCGGTGATCGAGGCCGTGCGCGTTCCGCCATCGGCCTGAATCACGTCGCAATCCAGCCACACGGTGCGCTCTCCCAGCGCTTCCTGGTCGGTCACCGAGCGCAAGGAGCGGCCAATCAATCGTTGAATCTCCAGCGTCCGCCCCGACTGCTTTCCCCGCGCCGCCTCGCGAGGCGTGCGTTCTTCCGTCGCACGCGGCAGCATGCCGTATTCGCTGGTTACCCAGCCTTTACCGCTGCCCTTCAAGAAGGGCGGCACACCATCATCCACGGTGGCCGTGCAAATGACGCGTGTGTTTCCCAGCTCGATCAGCACGCTGCCTTCGGCCGTTGAGATGAAATCCGGCGTGATCTTGAGTGGGCGCATCTGGTCTGCGGCTCGGCCGTCGCTTCTCACTGCTCCTCCTGCTCTGGTTCTCTCTCGCGTTCTCCGGTGTCGGGATTTTTGTCACCGCTGTGTCAGTTTGACGGTGCCGAAGGTCACTGTCAACGGCGGGACCACGAGCGCTCCGGTTTTGGCAGCGGGGGGCGATGCGGGGTTCCGAGCGGACTGGCCCCCGTCAGCGTTCACCAGAAACGTTCCCGTCAAGTCGACATGACCCGCCAGCGTCTCCACTTCCTGCCCGTGAATGAGGATTTTCAGTCGTTTCAACTCGGGCACACTTGCTTCCAGCGTATGCGTCATGGAAGCGACCGCCAATTGCTCACTCTGAATTCCCGAGGGGATCGAGGTTGCCAGCGCTTCGGAAAAATCCGCGATCGCCGTGCCGTCGGGCAAAATATAAAATGCCAGCAGCACGGCGTCCGGCGGCAACGTGCGTAGCCCAACATCCACCGGGCCGGCCAGTAGTGTGTTCAGCAGCTGCTTGGAACGCAGCACCGGATCGCTTGAAAGCGGGAGTTCCACGGCCACCGGCGCCAGCATCGAACTATCCGCATCGGAAAGCCAGAAAAGCTCTGCCTTCACGCGAGGATCGCCCGGGTTCACCGGAATTGCCTGTATCAGTTCCCGTCGCGCCTGTTCTTCGCTTTGCTGCTGCAACCGCGCCGCGCGCGTCATCCGTTTCCGGAGAATCGGGGCAACAATCGCCGCACCAATCACTGCAAATACCAGCAGCGTGGTCAGCCAGAATTTCCAGCGCCCCCTAACGGGCGCTGCTGCGGGTTCTATCACGGCAATGCTCCGCTCGCGGTCGCATACAGCGGCTTGAACGCTGCCACCCCGCGCGCAATGGCATCCGCGACTGCCGGCGCCATGTGGTCCAGGTCTGCGCGGTTGTTCACAACCACACTCGAGACCTCCACCGCAATCGCCGGCGCCGCCGTCGTGCGAAGCTGCCGAATGGTTGCGGTTTGCGCCGCATCCGGCGAGCCTTTGAACCGCTGCGTGAGCATTCCCTGCACCAGGTCTCCGAGCTTCCTACTCAGTCCAAGAAACGGGGCCTGCGCAAGGTCCCAAGGTAGGAACCCATTCGCTGTCTTTACCGGCGGCAGGTCTGAATTGACATAGACGCGCACCGTTCCCGGTATCCCCGTCGAGGCAATGTGTAGCGAGATGAATACCGCCCCACGCTGCGCGTTCGAAATCGCGGAGCGGTCATCAAACGACGGGTTGTCGTTCCCTTGCCGCGTCTGGACGACTTGAAATCCTTGCTGCTCCAGCGCTCGCCGCGCCTGCGCTGCGAATTCCAGCGTGATTTCACTTTCCTGGATTCCTCCGGTTCCGCGCGCGCCGGGGTCGGTTCCGCCGTGAGCGGGGTCCAGCACAACGATGCTCAAGCCACTCGGCGCCGTTTGCGATCCAGGCGCAGAACCAGCCGTGGCTGGCGTTCCGCTTTGTCCCGCAGTCGCAGCGGAAGCGGGCGGCAATGTACTCGCGCCGGGTGCTTGTTGCGTTTGCGAGGGAATCTCGAGCGCGAACGCCATCACCGCGGCGCCAACTGCCAGCGAGCCTATTCCACGAATCGCGAGGAGTCTTAACCGCCTAGAGTTTCCCACGTCGAGCAGCATATCAAATCCGCCTCACGGGGCCACCTGTCCTTCGACCCGTGCCGCGTGCGGCAGGCCATGTCGCCAACTCGAGCAGATTCCATCGGTCTTGCGCGTTCCAGGCCGCGCCGCCCGAGTTGCGCCGAAGGCGCTCGAGCTCAATGAACCCCTGACGCGTCCGTGGTGGTCACCGGCTTCAGGTTCGCCCTCCCGAGCAATGTATTTGTGTTTGCCAATTCTTTGTTTTGAAAATCCGCCCAGTGCGCCAGCGTTTCTTCCGCAGCCTTGTCCCATTTCGCGCTGGCCGTCTCGGCATCATCCGTGGGCGCCGCGTCCGCGCTTTCCACGATGGTCATCAATCCGTTTAGGGCCGACGCAACTTTCGGCAGCGTCTCCCCCTCTTTGGCCGGCAGCGCCAGCCCGAACAGCCCGAACCCGCCCTCGCCTTCCGGGGGAACCATCGCCTCCAACTTCTGATTCAGCTCTTCGAGTGCCTTGACGGCATCGGCCCTTCCGCTCGCTTCTTTCCTGCGCGCCTCGATCTGTCTTCGCAGCTCGGCGACCTGCTGTAGGGCCGAAGAAACTTCGCCCTCCCGCGCGGAAAGCTTCGAAGCCAGTTCAAATTGCCGGGTCAATTCCTCCTGCGTCGTCTTCACGCGCGGATCCAGCTTGATGGTCAGCGTTTGCGTAGTGTTTTTGCCGTGCGCCGTTAGTTGCACGGTGTAGTTTCCCGGCAAGGCCAGCGCTCCGGAAGGCCGCCGAAACGACGCGCGGCCGCCTCTTGCCGGCGAATACCGCAAATCCCAGGCGAAGCGGTGCATTCCCGCCTCGTCGGAAAGCTTTTGTGGTTCACGTACCCAGGAAGGGGGGAAAGGCAAATCGTTCGGATTCACCTTGGGTGCCGCCTCGTCGCTCGAAAACCGCCGCACCAGCCTCCCGTCGCTGTTGAAAATCTGCAATTGAACCGGCGCCACGGATTTTTCTTTCAAGTAGTAATCCAGCACCGCGCCATTGGGCGCATTGGCCGCCATCGGCTCGTCGTCGGGAATCGGTGTGCTCTGATCGCTCCCCGATCGCACGCGATACGCTGTTGCTGGCTGGAAGAGCCATACATCGGCGGCAGATACGCGTGCATCGATTTGCCGCAGGGGCGTTGCGTTGTCCAGCACCCAGAACGAGCGCCCAAATGTGGCAATCACCAAATCGTTTTCGTGCACCACCAGGTCGCGCACCGAAGTCATCGGCAAGTTGAGTTCGAGCGACTGCCAGTCGTCGCCGTCATCGAACGAAACGTACACGCCCCTCTCCGTGCACGCGTACAGCAATCCTTTGCGATAGCCGTCCTCCCGCACGCAATTCAAAAAGCTGCCGTCTCGTATCCCGTTCGAAATGCGCTGCCAGCTCTTCCCGAAATCCCGCGTGCGGTAGAGGTACGGCTGATAGTCTTCCAGCCGGTGGCGGTCCACCGCCGCATAGGCTGTTCCTGGGTCGGAATGCGATGCTTCGATGTGCGTCACTTTGCTCCAAGGCGTCAATTCTTTGGGCGTGACGTTCTCCCAGTTTTTTCCTTCGTCGCGCGTCAACTGAATCTGCCCGTCGTCCGTTCCCGCCCAAATCTCCCCTTCCTTCATATACGAGGGGCCAATGGTGAAAATCACGCCGCGCCGCTTTCCTTTTGGAGCATCCGCTGCCGTTGCCGGATCCAAGTTTGCGGGCGCGCCCGGATCTTCGCGTGTTAAGTCTGGGCTAATGGCTTGCCAGGAATTTCCTCCGTCCTCCGTGCGAAACAGGATCTGCGACCCGAAGTAAAGAACGTGGGCGTTGAGCGGCGAAAACACGAGCGGCAGCGTCCACGTGCGACGGAACGAACCTGGCTGCGCGATGGTTGGCGGCATCTCCTGGATCTGTTCGTTGCTCAGGTCCTGGCGGGCTACGAATCCACCGAAGATCACTCCCGGATTCAGCGGATCGGGCGCGATGTAGCCGTTCTCATCCCCGGCTTCCAGCGGCCGCCAATCATGAAGGTTCAGAAAGCGGTACCTGCTTCGGCTGGCGGTGGCCGCGGGCCCGCTATCTTGCTGCGCCCCATACAACCAATAGGGAAACTGATTGTCCGTCGCGACGTGATAAAACTGCCCGGTCGCCTGGTTGAGCCACGAGCTCCATGTCTCGCCTCCGTTGCGCGTCACGACCGCCCCTTGGTCGCAGCTCAGAATCATGCGCTTGGAATCATCTGGATCGATCCAAAGTTCGTGATAGTCCGGTCCCGTTGGATCGCCTTTGAATACGGTGAAGCTCTTTCCTCCGTCCGCTGACCGATAGATCGATGTGTTCGGCACATACACGATGTCCGGATTCTTGGGATCGACGGTAACTTCGTTGAAGTACCAGCCCCTCCCCCAAATCCGGCGGTCCTTTGAGACTTGCTGCCAAGTCTGTCCGGCATCATCCGAGCGGTATAACCCGCCCTGTTTGGCGTCCACAATGAGATAGATGCGCTTCAGGTTGCTGGGCGCAAACGCGATTCCCATGCGCCCCAGTCCATCCGAGGGCAATCCTTGTCCCTTCACCAGCTGCCAGTGATCTCCTCCGTCATTCGAACGATACAAGCCGCTTCCTGGGCCGTTCGAGGGTGGGTAAATGCTCCAAGGGGGGCGGCGCGTCTGCCACAGCGCGGCGTAAATCGTCTTCGGATTGCCCGGCTCGAACGCGAGGTCAATCGCACCAGTGTTTTCGTCGTGAAACAGGACTTTTTGCCAGTGCGCGCCTCCGTCTTTTGAGCGAAAAACGCCGCGGTCCTGGTTCGGTCCATACGCGTGTCCCAGCGCCGCCACAAGCACGCGGTTTGCATCGCCGGGATCCACTACGATCCTTGCAATTTGCCGCGTGTCGCCCAATCCAATCTGCATCCACGTTTTTCCCGCGTCGGTCGACTTGTACATCCCATTTCCTACCGAAATGGAAGACCGCATGTCGGCCTCGCCCGATCCCACGTAAATTACGCGCGCGTCCGAGGGGGCCACCGCAATCGCTCCAATCGAGGCAATCGGCTGCGAGTCAAAAATAGGCTTCCAGGTCCGTCCTGCGTCGTTGCTCTTCCATACGCCACCGCCAACCGCGCCGAAATAATAGGTCTCGGGCTGGCCGCGCACCCCGGTCACCGCCAGCACGCGTCCCCCGCGAAATGGCCCGATCAAGCGCCAACGCAACTCTTGAAACAGTTTTTCGTCGACCGGTTTTGATGTGTCTGCACCAGCCATCAGTTGCACGGACGCTCCAGCAAGCAGCAGGGACACAAAGGCAGGAACAACGGCGCGCAGTTTCAAGGTCGTCTCCAAAGGTGATTTAACGTTTCGAACGAGTGTCGAGTATATCTCACCGGCGCAAAAGAAAACCGCCTACAGGCTCTGGTTCTCGCGGGGATTGCGGTTCGAAACGTCTACGGCATAAGCCAAGTCATCTGTGGGAACTCATGGGTGTCTTCACTGCAAATCAGGCAGGGCGAATGGGAGCCCTCTTGGAGGGAGCCTACACCGTTTCCAGGTCTTCGAACTTCTCCGCCACCACGGGCTTGGCGCGCAGGATTTTCAGCTCTCCACTGACCAAGTAAACTGCGAACCCGGCGAGCATAATCAGAGCGCCAAACAAGAGTCCGTTGACTCCAAGCACAGTTTCGTGATCGCTCTCCATTACCGCTAGCAAAAGCAGTAGCAACGGACATACACCGGTCAACACCGCACCGGGCAGTCCGCCCGGAACGCGGAATGCGCGCTGCAAACCCGGTTCTTTGATCCGCAGCACGACCAGAGTCACAAACTCCAGCATCAGACTCGCGCCGTAAAGCATGATATCCAACGTTACCAGCCGTCTGAATCCCAGTCCCAGGCACAGCGCCCAGCACGCTGCGCAAACCACGATCGCGAGCCACGGCGTGTTGGTCCGCCGGCTCGTCTTGCTGAACACTCTCGGGAGCATGCCATCTCGCGCCATCGCCAAAGGCAGACGCGAATAACTCATTACCAGCGCGTTGAACATTCCGAACCCGCTCATCATTCCGCCGAGCACAATCAGGAATCGCAGCCACTGGAATCCTGCGAAGGTTCCGCCCAGTGTTCCCGCGACCCTGGCCCACGAGCCATCTTCCGCGAAAAGGGAGGAGGGGGCGCCGGTCAGGTACACGGCGGCAAAAGGCAGCACATAGCTCAGCGCAACCACAATAACCGCGGCGATCATCGCTCGAGGATAGGTTTGCTGCGGCCGCTCGACTTCCTGCGCGATGGTCGACGCGTTGTCCCAACCCATGTAGTTCCACATCGCCACCAGCATGCCGCCAACCAAGCCGAGCCCGGTTATCGTGGGTGCTGCGTGGGAACCGGCGAAGGCTCCCGTTTTGAAAGGTGCCAGAACGACAACCAGCGCAAACGGCGCTGACAGCAGGAAAAACAGCCAGAGGGATGTCAGTCCTACGACGCGAATCCCGGCGATGTTCAACGCAGCGCAGGTCACCACCACAAACAGCCCTGCGTAGATTCCATGATTCCCAACGCCAAACCATGGCGACATCTGCTTTAGATAAAACACAAACAGAGTCGGGTAAATCGCCATGTCAAAAATGCTTGCCGCGAGCGACAACCAGGCTTCTTGAAATCCCCAGAAGTTCCCCATGCCGCGCCGTACCCATGCGTAGTAGCCGCCCTCGGCAGGCAAGGCGCTCGACAATTCGCCGATCATGAACGCCGTCGGCAGGCTCCAGACGAACGGTAGAAACAGCAGGATCAGAATCCCGCGGCCGTAACCCGCGCCATGAATGATTTCTTCGGTCCCGTACGTGCCGCCGGACACCATAAAGAATGTCGCTGCCACGAGAGGCCAGAGCGTGAGTTTGGCGATGGACCTTTTTGTTTTTGAGACTGCGCGGGAAGGGAATTGGGCAGGAAGCGATATCGAACTCAATTCTTACTCTCGTCCTCCTAAACGAACATCGCTCTCGTCGCTCCGGTGAAGCGAGTTCGCAGGTGCAGAATACAGGAGTCCTTTCTGCATGCAAGAGAAAAATGTGTGCGGACCAAAGTTTTTTGCAACCCTCGCGGCCTGAGCTTACTCTCGAGCCGGTTGCGCCCGAAGCCGAGAACCGCCTCGCCTCCTTCCTAACCGCCTGCCGGCTGGTGCTGCATGCTAGACTGCTCCCTTGCTTTGCCGTCGCGTTTCATCCATTCCCCAAGGAGCATTCGAATGAGGCTGCCCTCCTGTGCTGCTTTCCCGGTACTCTGTCTGGTTCTGGCACCTGCTTCCATCGTTCTGGCTCAGCAGCCCCCTCGAGCCCTTCGCCCGATCACCATTGACGACTATTTTCAAATCCGCGAAGTCAGCGACCCCGATCTTAGCCCCGATGGCCGGTTCGTCACCTATACCGTCGAATCTCGGCTGCTCAAAGAGGACAAAAACGAAGATCGCCTATGGATGGTTCCGACTGCCGGCGGCGACGCTCTTCCTCTCACGGCGGCCGGTTCCTCTTCGTCGCACGCGCGCTGGAGCCCCGATGGCAAGAGAATCGCCTTTCTCTCGGCTCGGGACGAGGGCAAAACGCAGGTTTGGCTGCTGCCGCGTCTGGCAGGTGAGGCCGAGCGCCTCACCGACACGCCCCAGGACGTCGAAGATTTCGCTTGGTCTCCCGACAGCCGCCGCTTGGTTTTGGTTCTCCGCGACCCCAGCGCCGAGGAGCTCCGAGCGGCCAAAGAGAGGAAAAACCCCGCCGGTGCGAGCGCAGAAAAGCGCAAGGTGCAAAAACCTTGGCTCATCGACCGCTTGCAGTTCAAAATGGATGAGATCGGCTATCTGGACCGCCGCCGCACGCACCTGCACGTATTCGACTTAGCAGCAAAAACGCTGACACAAATCACCTCAGGCGACTTCGACGACTCCGAGCCCGCTTGGTCTCCGGATGGCAGGTCCATCGCCTTCAGCAGCAATCGCTCGCGACCGGATCCCGATGCGACCTACGACGTCAACATTTGGGTCGTGAGCGCCGACAACCAGGAGCAGGGCGCTCATCTCACGCAGATCACCAGCAGTCCCGGCGCGGACACCGCTCCCAGTTGGTCTCCGGACGGCAAGTGGATCACTTATTTGACCCAGCTTGATCCGCACCTGTTCGACTATGCCACCCGGCACGTCGGCGTCTCGCCTTCGACGGGCGGCTCCGCCAAAGTGCTCACCCTCACGCTCGACCGCAACGCCGACCAGCCGCATTTTTCGGCCGACGGAAAGATCTTTTTCATTGCGGACGATGATGGAGCTCTCCGGCTATACACTGTCGACCCCACGACGGGCGCCATGAGCTTTGGCGACGGCCAGCACGGGGAGCGGCCTCCCATCGGCGGGCGCCTAACGGTCAAGGGCTATTCCATCGGCAACGGTTCCACGGGGAACGTTGCAGCACAGATCTCCACGGTCGGGCAGCCTGACGAGATTTTCTCTTTGAGCGGCGGCAGGCTCACGCAAATCACTCACACGAACGACGCCCTGATGAACCACCTTAAGGTTTCCGACGGCGAGTATGTGCACTTCAAGAGCAAGGACGGCACTACCGTCGCTGGCTATTTGTACAAACCGCTCGACTATGTCCCCGGCAAGAGGTACCCCACGATCCTTCGGCCTCACGGCGGGCCGGTCTGGGCGTATTACGCCGCATTTGACCATCTGCCGCAGCTTTACGCCGCCAATGGCTATCTCGTCCTGCTCCCGAACCCACGCGGGTCTAGCGGCTACGGGTAGAAGTTCGCCCAGGCTATTTGGGCCGACTGGGGCAACAAGGACTTCCAAGACGATATGGCCATGGTGGACTACGCCATTGAGCAGGGAATTGCGGACCCCGCGAAACTTGGCGTCGGTGGCTGGTCCTACGGCGGTATCTCGACCGATTTCATCATTGCGCAGACCAACCGTTTCAAAGCCGCCATTTCGGGGGCAGGCAGCGCCTTCTTCGCGAGCTTTTATGGCCACGACGAGTACCAGCGCGATTATGAGGCCGAACTCGGCCACCCTTGGGAGAATAAGGCCGTGTGGGAAAGGATCTCGCCGTTCTACCGCGTCACGAGCATCACCACCCCGACGCTGTTCATGGGAGGAGATATCGACTGGAACGTTCCCATCCTGGGCAGCGAGCAGATGTATCAAGCGCTCAAACGGCTGGGCCGCACCACCGAACTTGTCGTATACCCGGGCGAATATCACGAATTCAAAACCCCTTCGCACATCAAGGACCGCCTCGAGCGCTACGTCGCCTGGTACAACCACTACGTTAAAGGCGACTCTGCGCCCGCCCAGCCAGGTTCCGCCGTGCAATCGGGAGAGTAAAACAGAGCCGCGGCGGCTCTTTCGTTTTCCTGCGCCGCTCGGAGGATCCTCTGTTAAACTCGCTCCCGTTTTCGACCCTCTTTTTGGAGGAGCGACCTAAATGAAGAATCGGTTCTCCAGCATGATTCTTTCCCTGCTCGTAATTCCAACGCTGGCCATGGCTCAGGAATCTGCACCAAAGACGCCTCGCGCGATCACCATTGACGACTTTTTCCAGATTCGCGATGTGTCGCAGCCGGAGATCAGCCCGGACGGCCAATGGATTGCCTACGCGGTTCGCACGAGAATGCTGAAAGAGGACAAGAACGAACAGCGCTTGTGGATGATTTCGACGCATGGCGGCGACGCGATTCCGATGACCTCGGAAGGCGTCTCCTCCGGTCACGCGCGCTGGAGTCCTGATGGAAAGTACTTATCGTTTCTCTCGGCGCGCGACGGCGGCAAGCCGCAAGTGTGGCTGCTCGACCGTCGTGGCGGTGAAGCCGTTCGCCTGACCGACACCGTGCAAGGCGTCGATGATTTCGAGTGGTCTCCCGACAGCACCCGACTCGTGCTAGTGCTGCGCGATCCCAAGCCCGAGGACTTCGAAGCTGCCAGGAACAGGGAAAGGCCCGCGCCGGCGACACCGCCTAAACCGAGGACTCCAATCCCCCTGGTCATCGACCGGCTGCAATTCAAGCGTGACACCGTTGGCTACTTGGATCGTCGGCGCACGCATCTCTACGTGTTCAATGTGTCCGCAAAGACTGCCACGCAAATCACTTCCGCGGATTTCGACGACAGCGAGCCCGCCTGGTCCCCGGATGGCAAGTCACTCGCCTTTAGCAGCAATCGCACACCGGACGCTGATGCTAACTACAAGTCGCACATCTGGGTCGTTGCCGCGGACAATACCGACCAGGGAGCCCACCTCAGCCAAGTCACGCCGGATCCCGGCCCTGACTCCGCACCCGAATGGTCCCCTGACGGCAAATGGATTGCGTATGTCACCGAGCTGGACCCGCATCTTTTCTATTACAACACCCGGCATCTCGCGGTAGTTGCCTCGGCGGGCGGCCAGGCGAAGGTCCTCACGCTTGCCTTTGATCGCAGCATTCGCCGCCCGCGCTTTTCGAAGGACGGCAAGTACATCTACTTCACGGCGGAAGACGACGGGACGCAGAGTCTGTGCCGGATCCCTACGGGCGGTGGGGAAATCACGCGCCCCATCGGGGGCCGTCTTGCCGTCGGAACATATTCGCTGGGCAAAGACGATTCCCTTGCCGCGCAAATCAGTACGATCGATCGTCCCGACGAAATTTTCTACCTCCCGAACGGCGCCAGGGAGCCAGCCCGCCTCACGAAAACCAATGACCCACTGTTCGAGCAACTGCGTCTCGCGCAAGCGGACTACGTGCACTTCAAAAGCAAGGACGGCACCACCGTCGCTGGATATTTGTACAAACCGCTCGATTACAAGCCGGGAAAGAAAGTCCCGACGTTGCTGAATCCTCACGGGGGACCGGTGGGCCAATACGCTGCCGCCTTCTACCATCTTGCGCAACTTTATGCCGCCAACGGCTACGCGGTGTTGCTCCCGAATCCGCGCGGGTCTTCCGGCTACGGCCAGAAATTCTGCGCGGCGATTTATGCCGACTGGGGCAACAAGGATTATCAGGATGACGTGGCAATGGTGGACTACGCCGTTGCCCAAGGCATCGCCGACCCCGACAAGCTCGGCGTGGGCGGCTGGTCCTACGGCGGTATCTCCACGGATTTCATTATTGCTCAGACCCAGCGCTTCAAAGCCGCCATCTCCGGTGCGGGCGTCGCGCTTGTCGCCAGTTTCTACGGTCACGACCACTACCAGCGCGATTACGATATCGAACTCGGCCATCCTTGGGACAGCAAAGACGTATGGGACAGAATTTCACCTTTCTATCGTGTCGCCAGCATCAGCACTCCCACATTATTCATGGGCGGCGACATCGATTGGAACGTGCCGATTCTCGGCAGCGAGCAGATGTACGAAGCCATGAAGACGCTTGGGCGCACAACCGAACTGGTGGTGTACCCGGGCGAATATCACGGTTTCACGATTCCATCGCATATCAAGGACCGCATGGAGCGTTTTATGGCGTGGTACAACCACTACGTCAAAGGGGACTCCGCTCCCGCACGCCCACCGGAGCGGCCGGCCGCGCCCGTAGTCAAAGCAGCTGACTAACGCCCCGGAAACGCAAGAGGAGAAGCGCGGGCATGGAGTTCGCATTGCTTCTGAGGCGCTTGTGCCCTGGCGTCATCCAACCGTGTCTTGGGCTCATAGGTCCTGTCGCCCTCGACCACCTGAATCGATTTTGCCTCAGGCTCTCGACAGGCGCCGGCGGATGCGCACGCACAATCAACAGGTCCGGCAAATTCTCCGAGCTTTGCTTCCTTCCGCCCCCGGGGTATGCTCCCGTTCCCAAGGAGTTCCAATGACTTCGCGCCGTTATTTTGCCGTGGTTACCGTTCTTGCGTTTTCGCCGACGTTGCTGGCTGGGCAAGCGTTTCGCGTCGGCACCGCTTCCGCCACCCCGGGGCAAAAAGCCACGGGTTATCTGGAAGTGCCCGCGGGGGTAGATGCGGGCACGAATATTCCAGTGGTGGTGGTGAACGGGGCGAAGCCTGGCAAAGTGCTTGCGCTCGTCTCGGGAGCGCACGGCACGGAATACGTGTCCATCATCGCCATTGAAAAACTCATCGCGAAACTCGATCCTGCGGAGCTAACGGGAACGGTCATTCTCGTCCCGCTCGTCAACATCGCTTCGTTTGAGCAAAAAGTTCCGCACGTCAACCCCATCGATAACAAAAGCATGAACCGCTTTTATCCGGGCAAAGCCGATGGCACGCAGACCGAGCGCGCGTCTTATCTCATCACCAAGCAAGTCGTCGACGGGTGTGACTACCTCATCGACTATCACGGCGGTGATCTCGACGAGAGTCTCCGGCCGTATGCGTATTGGGGGCCAACGGGACAGTCGGTCGAAGACCACATCTCCAAGGAAATGGTGCTGGCCTTCGGCCTCGACCACATCATTATCTGGAGCGAGCGGCCCACCGATCCGAACGCCACGCGCTATCTCGACAACACCGCCACCGTCCGCGGCAAGCCATCCATCGTAGTCGAGGCGGGCCACGCCGGAACGGTCGAAACCGACGACGTCAATCTTCTTGTCGACGGCACGCTGAGTACCATGCGCGCCCTTAAGATGCTGCCGGGCGAACCACGATTCATCGAAAATCCGGTTTGGATAGAGAAGCTGTCTGACGTTCTCGCCGACGGTCCCGGAATCTGGTATCCGCTCGTCAAGCGAGGCACGTATGTTTCTGCGGGAATGAAACTCGGCACCATCACCGACTATTTCGGAAAAATCATCGCCGAGCCGCGCGCGCCGGTTTCCGGAGTCGTGCTCCACGTCAACGCCCTGCCTTCCTTGAAAAAGGGTGACAACATCGCGGACTTGGGAGTCGTGGCCGCCCACGCTCCCTAGCCGCCTGTCGCCGCGGGCAATTCTTAATTCGGGTGTCACGCTTGTTTCTGTGATAAACACGGTCGTCATCCCTTTGCGAAGGGGGATTCATGCGCCAATGGGGGGTTGTCATCTCTGCCTTCTACGCGTTGATTCTTCTCGTTCTCCTCCTGCCGGTTTTCGTTCTGCTCGCTCAGAGCCAATACCAGGGCCTGCCGCAATTCTTGCGCGATCTCGCGGAAACATACCGGGCGTGGGAGACCTGGGTGGTCGTCGCCGTCCTGTTCTCGGGCCAAGCACTGCTTCTCTTTCTCTCGGTTGACACCGCGCAAAGACGATTCGAGCCCCGCGCGCACATTTTTCTAACCTGCCTGGTGGCATCCATCCTCACCGCCGTGCTTACCTTCGCGGTGGTAGGCGCCATCGGTGTGGCGGTTCAAGGGGATAAGTTTGGAGAAGGCTCGTTTGCGAATCCCTATATCTTCTTCGGTGCCGTGTGGCTCATCTGGGGAGTGCTTTTCTATCTCTACTTTCGCAAATCTTCCGAGATCATCAACCATGCGGTCTCGTGGCTCTTGAAGGGCAGCATTCTCGAGATGCTCATTGCCATACCGTGCCACGTTATCGTGCGTCGCCGTCACGACTGCTCGGCACCCGCCGTCACAAGTTTCGGGATCGTTACCGGCGTTCCCATCATGCTAATTTCTTTCGGGCCGAGCGTGCTGTTCCTGTACAAGAAGCGCCTCGAGACCTATGCGCCTCGGTCATCAACTTAGCGCCGAAACAAAAAACGGCGCGCGCACCCTCGCGAAGCGCCGTTTTCGACTCCAAGTATTCGGGTGGATTAGTTCTTGCTCGCCACCGCCTCGCGGCGATCTTCCCGCGGACTCATGGACACGACAATGTACTCGCGCTCCTTGTCGTCGCCTTCAGCCACTTTCAGGACCAACTTGTCCTTGTGCAGTCGAAATTGCGCGGTTTCGCCGATTGGCAGCAAGGCTGGATGCTTGTCATCTTTCGGGCGAATGCGATAAACGACTTTCTCGCCCTGCAACACGTATTCCTGGCAGAGCACTTCCTGGGTCTTTTTGTTCTGCGCATCGGTGCCCAGAAGCTCGCCGGTCACAGACTTCCCGCCCTTTTCCTGCATGCCGCAGGGAGCCGAATCCATCCGCAGTAAGGTTCCTTTTTGATAGTCTTCATGGTCCTTCGCCGAACAGACTCCGGCAAGCAGTAAACAGCCCACGACCGCACACAACTTTGTGTTCATACGCTTGTCCCCTTTCCTCACAAATTAAGGGAGCCGAGCAAACCAGAAAATAGCCCGAAGGTCCCGGTGTGCTCAATTTGTTAATCGGGGCCGCGCTCGAGGGGTGAATTTCGATTACTCTTAAGGACTTGGAGGGACGCTTTCATGCTGGCATGGACTGGACTTTTAGGCTTGTCTGCGCTTCTTGTGGGTTTAGTCCTTTTGTTTCTACGGCATCCGCGAATGGCCGAGTTGTTTCACCGGCACGTGCGCGATCGTCCCAGGCGCCGCTTATTCCTGGCGGCGGTCGGGTTCTTCCTCACTTTAGCCCTGGCGCGGGGCGCGGCTTATGGCGCGGCGCGGGGTATTGGCCCGTTCCATTACATTTACATCCGCGGCACCCACATTCATCACCTGGTTTGGGGGATTTTGTTACTGCTCGTCGTCGGGTTTTGCTGGTTAATCGAGGTTGGCACGGGGGAAAAGGCTTCCTCTCTGTTTGCCAGTCGTCTGATGTCGTTGCTTTACGGAGTCGGGGCCGCCCTTACGCTGGATGAATTTGCCCTCTGGCTCAACCTGGAGGACAAGATGTATTGGACGCGCCAGGGCCGCGCCAGCCTTGATGCGGTGATGCTTTTTGCCGCAGCGCTGCTCATCGGCATTTGGGGCCGCAACTTCCTCAAGGCCATCCCGGGAGAAATCTTCCGCTCTGGCGGGAAAAAAGTGTGAGAACGGTCATTTCGACTGCTGCTTATGCCACCACTCGCGTAGCCAGGTGCATTTTCCTTGGCTATCAAGGGCAAGGACGAAGATTCCGTCTAGCTTGGTCTGGAGTCCCTGGGGGGCGATTAGAAACGAAGCCCGCCATCGCGCAATGCCTTGCTCGGACGTCACTGCGAGGATTTCGTAGCTGAATTGGACTTGGCCCTCGGTTTCGGCAACGTGCGTCCAATAATCCAGAATCGCCGCTCGCCCGCGCATTGGCTCGACGAACGGCGTGACTTGGTAGGTTCCGTCCTCGGCGTAAAGCTCGGCCGCAGCCTTGGCATCCCGCGTTTCCCAGGCCCGGCCATATTTCCCGAGCCATGCGCTGAAGGTCTCGCAGGTCATGCCCATGCCCGTCCCTCCGCCGTGTAGTCTGCCGAACGATTCTATGATGTTCCAAGCAGGCCCGCGAGCAGATGATGCATGTCTTCGGTGGCGTTGGTGGGTAAACGGGCGATTCTGCCGGATCGTGGCGCGATTGGCGGGTCCCACTCGGCGAGGCGGGGGATAAGTCGCTGTCGCTCCTGAGGGATTGCGTTCGCCACTTTTGCACAGTTATGCACACCGATCCACAGGTAAGACTTGAAAAACCTCTTGCAAAGAAAAAACGGCGGGCTTAGTCTCTCCCCAGATTGAGCCGGGAAGCCTTAAAAACTTTGCGGCACAATTGAACGAGGGCGCAATCGCTTAACGGCGGCTGCGCCCTCAATTTTTCGAGCCGCGTTGCGCCTTCAGATAATCCCGCGCTTGCGCCAGCGCTCCCATCCATTTGCTCCCGTCGGCTCGGCAGAGTATGCTCTCCGATTTCGGGGAGGTGCCGGATGCGTCGCTGCGGTGGGAGTTATCGAGCAGGACAATGGTTCTATCGGGGAGCGTTAGTCGGACTCATGTTTTGTTGGTCTTTTGTCCGACCGGCGCGAGCGCGCCAGTCCCACGTGAACGCGCTCCCACCTCCCAGTGCGCACGCCGGGCCAACCGATCAGAAGCTGTTTGGCGAGATGCGCTGGCGTTTGATCGGGCCCTTTCGCGGTGGCCGCACCGTGGCCATTTCTGGCGTCGCGCATCAACCCAATGTCTTTTATATGGCCGCGGTCAACGGCGGCGTCTGGAAAACCAGCGACTTCGGGAATACCTGGAATCCTATCTTTGACGACCAGCCCACCGGTTCGGTGGGTGCGCTGGCTGTGGCCCCTTCGGACCCGAATGTAATTTACGTCGGCAGCGGAGAAGGTTTGCAGCGGCCGGACCTGGCAACCGGCGACGGCGTATATAAGTCCACTGACGCAGGAAAAACTTGGACCCACCTCGGGTTGCGCGATGCACAGCAGATCGCCGCGATTGTGGTCGATGCGAAAGATCCGAACCGTCTTTTTGTTGCGGCCTTAGGGCATCCCTACGGCCCGAACGCCGAACGCGGAGTTTTCCGCTCGACCGATGGAGGTCAGACGTTCCAGAAAGTTTTGTATAAGGATGAAAACACCGGCGCTGCCGACCTGGCGTTTGATCCGTCGAACCCACAGACAATTTACGCAACGCTGTGGGCCGCTCGGGTTGCACCTTGGGAGATTCGCAGCGGTGCGTCGTTTGTCACCGCCGGCAGTGGAGTCTTCAAATCGACCGATGGAGGAACGAACTGGAGTCCGCTGACGAAAGGATTGCCCGGCGCGGACGAAGGATTGAGCCGCATCGGCATCGCGGTGGCGCCGAGCGAAGCGAGCCGTATTTATGCCTCGGTGGAAGCCAACAAAAATGGCGGCGTGTACGTTTCGCATGACGCCGGCGAAACCTGGAAGCTCATCAATTCGGATCACCGGATTGGCGGGCGAGGTCCAGGGGCCATGGGAATTGCGGTTGCGCCGGACAACCCCGATGTTGTTTACGTTGCCAACACAACCACCTGGAAATCCACCGACGGGGGGAAAACGTTTGTGGGTTTCAAGGGAGCTCCCGGCGGAGACGATTACCAGCGCATCTGGATTAGTTCAGAGAACCCACGAATCATCGCGCTTTCAAGCGACCAAGGCGCAGTGATCAGCGTGAATGGCGGCGAGACGTGGAGCAGTTGGTACAACCAGCCCACCGCGCAGCTTTATCACGTTACCACCGATAATCGCTTTCCCTATTGGGTGTATGGCGCGCAGCAGGAAAGCGGTTCGGTGGCGACCGTGAGCCGCAGCGACTTCGGTGAAATTACCTTTCGCGACTGGCGACTTCCGGGCATTTTCGAGTACGGCGCCATCGCCGTCGATCCGCTCGATCCAAACATGCTCTACGGCGCGTGGCTGACGCGCACCAAACAGGACATGGGTGAATACGCGCAGGTCGCTCCCGAGCCCATTCGCCGCGGCGAATATCGCTACGTGCGGACCCTCCCGGTGGTCTTTTCACCGCTCGAACCGCACACCCTGTATTTCGCGGCAAACGTGCTCTTCAAAACTACGGACGCGGGAAACAGTTGGCAGCCGATCAGTCCAGACTTGACGCGGGGATCGTATGAGATTCCCGCGAATCTTGGCGCTTTCGCCGCGAGCGATCCGGAGAAAGGAAAACACGGAGGCGTTATCTATGCGGTTGCGCCTTCCTACAAAGAAGCGAATACCATTTGGGCGGGAACGGACGATGGGTTGATGCACATCACGCGGGACGGCGGAAGATCCTGGCAGAACGTGACGCCGCCGCAACTAAAGCCCTGGAGCAAAGTCTCCATCATTGAAGCTTCGCATTTCGACGCGGGCACGGCGTACGCGGCGATCAATTCTTTCCGGCTGGATGACTTGCGCGCGCATATCTACCGCACACGCGATTTTGGGAAAACTTGGACGGAAATCAGCAAAGGCATTCCCGACGGGGGCGCGAGCAACGTCGTACGCGAAGACCCCGAGCGACAGGGATTGTTGTTTGCCGGCACGGAAGGTTCGGTCTACGTCTCTCTCGACGACGGCGATGACTGGCAGCCGCTGCAACTCAACCTCCCGCACACCTCCATGCGCGACCTCGCGACTCATGGAGACGATCTGATTGTTGCGACGCATGGACGCTCATTTTGGATTTTGGACGACATCACGCCGCTGCGACAATGGAATGCCGAAATTGCCAAGGAAAGCGCGCATCTCTTTGCCCCGGAGACGGCGATTCGTTTTCGGTGGAACCGCAATCCCGATACGCCGTTGCCTCCCGAATTCCCGGCAGGGAAGAATCCACCCGATGGAGCGATCATCGACTACTATTTGGCGTCGCCGTCGAGGAGTCCTGTGACCGTGGAGGTTTTGGACCAACAGAATCGGGTGGTGCGGAGGTACTCCAGCACCGACAAACCTGAACCGATGGAAGGCATCGCCAGGGAGAATCCCATTCCCATGTATTGGGTGCGGCCGATGCCAATTCTTTCCCGAGAGGCGGGAATGCATCGGTTTGTTTGGGATATGCACTACGCGCCTCCAGAAGCGCTGGAGCACGAATTCCCAATTTCCGCGATTTATCACGACACGCCGAAGTACCCGCTAGGCGCCTGGGCGTTGCCGGGGAATTACACGGTGAAGCTGACGGTGGACGGCAGGACTTACACGCAGCCCTTGGTTGTGAAAATGGACCCGCGCATCACCGCCTCTTTAGCGGACTTGCGAAAGCAGTTTGGAATGGAAAGCGGTTCGGTCGAAGGCATGAATCAGAGCTACGAAGCCCTGGCGCAAGTTCGCTCGGTGCGGGCGCAATTGAAAGAGTTGGCGGCAAGAGCAGGGAAGGGCAGGCTCGCCGAGGCCATCGCAACGTTAGACAAGAAGGCTGCTGAACTGGAAGGCGCAGCGCAAAGCGGTTTCTACGGATCACCGCCAAGGGGGAAACAGCCGGAGAACTTCTCTACGCTCAACCAGCATTTTGCGGGCATGCTCGCGGTCGCCGATAGTGCGGATGCGGCACCGACATCGCAGGCCACGGCAGTATTTGGTGAACTACGAACCGCGCTCGAGTCCCTACTATCTGTTTGGAAAAACGCGAAAGAGCAGGACCTCCCGGCGTTGAACAAACAGCTAAAAGAAGCTGGGCTGCCGGAAGTGGAAGCCAACAAACCCCGAGCTCAGGGCCCTTCAGCCGAGACCGATGGGGATGACCAACCATGAGAAAGGGTGAATGTGGGAGGGCCAAAAAGCGGATCGCGACCAACAACGGTCTCCCGAGCATCGTCTATCCCGCGCTTCTGCTGACCGTGCAAATATTAATGACTGGGATTTCGTTCGCACAGGAGGTTCCTCCCTCGCTGTATTCGGAAATGAAGTGGCGAATGATCGGGCCGTTTCGTGCGGGCAAGGTGAACGGGGTCGCTGGCGTACCGGGAAATCCAGCCGTTTATTACCTGGGCGCCGATGGCGGCGGCGTATGGAAGACGACGGATGGCGGCGTGACATGGGAACCGATTTTTGATGGTGAGCCCGCCGCATCGATGGGAGCAATTGCCGTGACCGCATCGAATCCCAACATTATTTATGCGGGAACGGGAGTGAACACGATTTACGGCGACGTTTCGTATGGAAATGGCGTTTACAAGTCGACGAACGGTGGGGAAACCTGGCAACACCTGGGTCTCGAAGATACCCGGCATATCGCGCGCATCCTGGTGGACCCGCGGAACCCGGACACCGTCCTGGTAGCGGCGATCGGCAATGGCTATGGGCCGACCGAGGAACGCGGCGTTTTCCGGTCGACCGATGGCGGAAAGAACTGGAAGAAGGTCTTATTCAAGGACAACACCACCGGCGCGGTCGATCTCTGCTTCGAGCCCGGGAATCCAAGGGTAGTTTATGCGACGCTCTGGCATGTCCTATGGAAGCCCGACGTGAAAGATCAGCCGTTCGAACCGGGCAGCGGACTTTACCAATCGAAGGACGGGGGCATCAGTTGGACGCAAATCAAAGGAAACGGGCTGCCAACGGAAAATTGGGGGCGATCGGGCGTGGCGGTGGCGCCGGGAACCCGCGGGCAGCGCGTGTACCTGATTATTGAAGCCAAGGACAAGAAAGGCGGTCTGTTCCGCTCGGACGATGGCGGAGCCACGTGGCGCAAGATAACCGAAGACCCGCGAATCGAGACGTTCTGGTACATGGGCGAGATTTTCGCGGACCCGAAAAATCCAGACGTGTTATACGTGCCGCTGCAGAATTTCTATCGGTCGACAGACGGCGGAAAGAATTTTACGGCCATCAAAGGCGCGCCTGGTGGCGATGACTATCACACGATGTGGATCGATCCGACGAATCCCGTACGAATGATCTTGGGGACCGACCAGGGCGCAACCATTAGCGTGAACGGCGGCGAAACGTGGAGCCCGTGGTACAACCAGCCTACCGGGGAATTTTACAGGGTTGCGACGGACCACCATTTCCCGTATTGGGTATACGGACCGCAGCAGGACAGCGGCACGGCGGCAATCGCCAGCCGAGGAAACAACGGACAAATCACCGAGCGGGACTGGCACCAAGTTGGTCCAGGGGAAAGCGGCTACACCATTCCCGATCCCCTGGACGCGGACGTCGTTTACAACGCCGGCCCCGCCGGCAGCGTGGTTCGGCTTTCCCGAACCACGGGTCAAGTACGGGATATTTCCCCCGCGCCGATTCCTCAAGGAAGCAAGTACCGTTTCAACTGGACCATTCCGATGGTTTTCTCTCCGCAGGATCCCCACCTTCTCTATCTGGGCACGCAGTTCTTGATGAAGACGAGCAATGCGGGCACGAGCTGGGACGAAATCAGTCCTGACTTGACGCGGATTCGCGCGGACGAAAAGGACACCAAGAAGCGGCGCGGCACGATCCTCACGATTGCGCCCTCGGCCGTGAAAGAGGGAGTGATTTGGGTGGGGACGGACGACGGAAACATCCAAATTACAAAAGACGGGGGAAAGACCTGGAAAAACGTGACACCGGCAGCCATCACGGAGTGGAGCACGGTGGCCATCATCGAGGCATCACACTTCGACCCCGGGACGGCCTATGCCGCGGTGAATCGCAACAGCCTGGATGACCTGCGACCGCACATTTTTCGCACGCGCGATGATGGAGGGAGCTGGCAGGAAATTGTCGGTGGAATCGGCGAAAAAGATTTTGCGCGCACCGTACGGGAAGACCCGGTTCGCAAAGGCTTGCTCTACGCGGGAACGGAGAGGGTCGTCTACGTTTCGTTCGACGATGGCGACCACTGGCAAACGCTACGGTTGAACATGCCGGTGGTCTCAATTCACGATCTGGCGATTGAGCAAGATGATTTGGTGGCGGCAACGTATGGACGCTCGTTGTGGGTTTTAGACGACGTAACGCCGCTGCGGCAGGTGAATGCCAGCATGCCGTCGGGGGGAGTACACCTGTTTGCGCCGAGAAGCGCAGTTCGCGTGCGGCGCGACCAGAACCAAAACACGCCGCTGCCGCCGGAGGTTCCGACGGGGAAGAATCCACCGGATGGCGCCATCATTGATTACTATCTGCCGCCCGATTTTTCCGGCGACGTTCAGGTCGAAATCCGCGATGAGTCCGGGATGTTGATTCGCAGCTACTCGAGTGCGCCGCTTCCGAAGGAAGAACGCGGGGCCCCGTTTGTCGCGGAATACTGGCTCACCCATCCGCAACCGCTTCCGATATCACCGGGGATGCACCGCTTTGTCTGGAATTTGCGGTATGGCGATCCTCCTGCGGTTCATGTGCAATCTCCCTATAACTATCCGATTGCGGCAATTGTGGGTTCGACGCCGTTGCCGCCCGAAGGGCCGCTGGTTCTGCCGGGGAAATACGAAGTTCAACTGAAGGCGGGAGGGCGAACCCTGCGACAGTCACTTGAAGTGAAGCAGGACCCGCGCGTCCATGCCGCGCGAAACGAATTGGTGAGCGCGCTGGACTTGCAACTGAAGATTCGAACGGTGCTCGGGCGAAACTATGAGGCCTACCTGCAGGTGAAGCAATTGCGCGAACGGCTGGGCGAGCTGGGGAAGCGGCCCAAGGAGGATCCGGTTGCCGTTTCCGCGAAGGCTTTGGACGCGAAACTGCGTGCTTTCGAAGGCGAGGCCACCCCGATTCTGCAAACGCCGAAAGGGATGAGCTTGATCACCGTGAACGAGAGCTTGATTGCGTTGATGGCGCTTGTGGATGGAGCGGACTTTGCACCCTCGGAAGAATCGTTTGCAGCGCTTCATCGGGTGTGCCAGGCGTGGAAGGAAGAACTCGCGGCCTGGCAGGAATTGAAGAACAAGGATGTAGAAGTTTTTGACGAGCTGCTTGGAAAGAATAACCTTGCGCCGGTGTCCGCCATGCCCGCCGTGTCGGCTGATGCTTCCTGCGGAAATTGAGCGATAGCGAGGCCCATTACTGTAAGCCGGGTTGTGTGTGGGGCGGAGATCGTTGCCGCGCTCCAGGACGACGCTACCAATGCCGCGATCAGGATTGCGGTGAAGGCTTTTGCAGTTCGGACAAATCCGCGAGCACTTCGGCGCTATGGCTGGCGGGATCGACTTTCAAATACATCTTTCGAATCACGCCTCGAGGATCGATGAGAAACGTGTGCCGCGCGGAGAGGCGGGCCACTCCGAGATTCACGACCGACCCGTAACGCCAGGAAAGTTCGCAGTGGGGGTCGGCCAGGAGCTTGAAGTGCAGGCCCTCGGTGGCACAAAATTTTTCGTGGGAAACCTGATCCTGGCCGCTGACGCCGAGAATGACCGCGTTCCTTTGTTCGTATAGCGCCAGGTCATGTTGGAAATTGCGCGCTTCTTTGGTGCAGCCGCTGGTGAAGTCCTTGGGATAGAAATACAAGACCACCCAGTGCCCTTTAAAGTCGCTGAGGCTCACCGGTTTGCCGTCTTGCGCGTTTAACGTAAAGTCCGGCGCGGGCGTCCCCGGGACGGGTGCCTTGGTTCGGTCGTGTGCGGCACGGACCGCGGCGATTCCCAGGAGCAATAAGATCGCCACAATAACAGCACAAAGAACAGTCAGCATTCTCATCCCGCGCTATTCCTTTTGACTGAACCAGCCAAAGCCAAGGCGCAGTTGAACCGTGTTGATACCGGGATTGGGGCTGGCTAGACCAGCATTCGAAATGTGCATGAAGCGGACCTCGGTGCTGAAGTTGTGCTTGCTCCGTAAAAAATGCAAGCCAATGGCGCCGCTGGTGGTGAAATTAATCCGCGAGGTTCCCGCCGGGACCTGGGTATTTGTGAACAGAGTGCCGCCGCCAATTTCGAAATAGGGAACAACACTTCCACCGGTATCGAACGCCCATTTGAACGCGAACGGATTCACCCCCGCGCCGTACGCGGTATTTTGTCTTTGAAACACCAAGAAGGCCGGCACTGCTTCGACGGCGTATTCCAAACGGCCCCGGAGAAAGCCGGGGCCATGAGGCGCGGTTAGAATCAGACCATAGCGCAGACCGACGTTCCAGACGCCGTCGCTCGATTGACTGCCATTGGTGCCGTGGCCCCCGCCGGTCCAAATCTGCACCTCATGCTGGCCTTCGACGGGGCCTGCCTGCGAGTGAGCCGGAGGGACGCAGATGAAAAGCACAAGAAGAAGTAGTGGAATGGAAATTGTCCTGCGCAACGAAGAATCTCCTTGCAATGATTCGATTTCCGAGCAGCCGAATTGGATGCACCGAAGATATAGAAAAAGAGTAGAAAGGCGACTCTTCGGTCCCAAGCAACCGGTCTTGCCCGCCCTCATTTCAGGTACGTACGGACGATCTGGATCACATCGTCAGCGGCTTCTTCCGAGGACTTGGAATTGCGCGGCATGTGGTTGCGGATGTGATCTTCCATCAATTCCCCCATCAGACTGTTGATGGCGCCGCGGGCGGCGGCGAGGCGCTGGAGAACCTCGGCGCAAGAGTCGTCGTCGTTGAGCCCGCGCAAAACGCTTTCGAGCTGGCCGATGACTTTCTTGGTGCGGTTGACGAGGTCGAGTTTTTCCCGTGAAAGATGCGACATTTTTGCTTGCCTACCCTATGGGGGTATGGTATCAAAAGAAGCCGGGCAATACAACGCCCCCGAGGACACTAAACCATAGGGTTAAGGGATTCAAGAGCCGACCCGGCGGGGATTCATCATTCGTTCATCCGCGACCGGTACTCTTGGGCCGAACGGTCGGAGCCGGAGCGAGGCAGAAGCGGAGTCTGTATAGGAATGCGGCGAGACCTGGAAAAAGCGTTTTTGACTCTTGTTCTGAGCCTCGGAGGACTTTTGCCGGCATCGCAAGATTTGCGGGCGCAAGACCAGCCGAAAGCCCCGCCCTCAACGAGTTCCCCGGCGCCAACCCAAGCTCCGGATGATCCCCTCCTGACGATGTTCCCGCGCCTCGAATCGGACCGGGTGTGGCTTTCCGGACAGTCGAATTTTATCTTCCAAACCCATCCTCCCTTCCACGCCGCCTACAGCGGAACAAACAGTCTGGGCCCCGATTATCAGAAAGCTACGTCTCGGGTGTTGACGCTCTACACCGGAATTCGGCTGAATGATTCGACGGAGTTCTTGCTGGATATCGAAGAGGCGGGAGGAGCGGCCTTAAGCACGGGCCTGGGTCTCGCCGGCAATACCAACCTGGATATCGTGCGCAACCCGTTCCTCAGCAAAGCCCCCTATCTTGCCCGGGGAATGATTCACAAAGTGTTTGCCCTAAGCAAGGACAAGGTGCAGAACGATCGCAGTTTCTTGTCGCTGTTTAGCGAACTGCCGCGCCGGCGGTTGGAAATCCGCTTCGGGAAGTTCAGCATGGTGGATTTCTTCGATCAGAATTCCGTCGGGTCAGATACTCACTTTCAGTTTACCAATTGGACTGTCGACAACAACGGCGCCTATGACTACGCCGCCGACACGCGCGGCTACACGGTTGGAGTCACCGCAGACTACGAAGACGGTAATTGGGGGTTCCGTTTCGCCGAGGCCCTGATGCCCAAGGTGGCCAATGGCATTGATCTGGTGTGGAAGCCATGGGAGGCGCATGCGGAGAACTTCGAATTTGAATTGCGGCACGGTCTGATCCGCAAGAAAGCCGGCGTGATCCGCTTGTTGGCCTTCACGAATTACGCAAACATGGGCATTTATCGCGAGGCCGTTGCGCAATTCGAGCAAGGCCTGGTTCCCAGGCCAGACATTACCAACCACCCGTGGCGCATCACGCGCAAGTACGGCTTCGGCATCAACTTGGAGCAGAATCTCGCGCGTGACCTAACCGCGTTCGCGCGTTTCGGATGGGGCAACGGCAAAACGGAGTCCTTTGCCTATACCGAAGTCGATCTGACCGTTGCCGCGGGCCTGGGCGTTAACGGCGCGCTGTGGCATCGTCGATACGACCGTGCGGGAGTGGCCGTGGTCACGAACGGAATTGCGAAGGACCACCAGGTTTACCTCGCCGATGGCGGGCTGGGTTTCTTGCTGGGTGACGGTGCGCTTCGCTATGGCCGGGAAAACATCGTGGAAACCTACTATACCGCCCACGTGTGGCGAGGAATCTACATCGCTCCTGGGCTCCAGCACATCAGCAATCCGGGCTATAACCAAGACCGCGGGCCGGTGCTCGTACCTTCCCTGCGACTGCATGTGGAATTCTAGCCAGAGCATGCCCTGGCCATCCTTCGCGGTCAGCGCGGGAGGCCCGCCATGGTGAATTCTCTTGGCACCGGCACGAAAGTCTGCTAACTAAGAGGATCCCGGTGCCGTCCGTACAGCAAGGGTGCAGTCCGAGTCTTTCCATCTAATCGAGAGCAAGCAGCGACCTTCTTGGGGGAACGCATGAAAACCGAAACTCGCGCGGCGGTTGGGGCGAAATTCGCCAAAGCCTGCCGGTTTCTCCTGCCTGGGCTTGCCGCACTTTCGCTGATCGGGGCCGGCGCGAGCGCGCAGACCGTGGATGACATCATTGCGAAGAATATCCAAGCTCGCGGAGGGCTGGAAAAACTGAAGGCCATTCGCACTTTGCGGACGACCGTGAAGTTCAGCGACGGCTCGTTTCGCGCGGAGTTTCGCCAGGAAAACAAGCGCCCCGGCAAGGTGCGCGAAGAGTTCATCATCCAGGGCATGGCGCAAATCCAGGCGTACGACGGGAAGACGGGCTGGCAGATTTCGCCGTTCGGCGGGCGCAGAGATCCGGACCTGATGTCCCAAGACGACATGAAGAGCTTGATCGTGGACGGAGACATGGACGGCCCGCTGGTGGACTACAAAGAAAAAGGGCACCTGGCGGAGTTGGTGGGCCACGATCCCATGGAAGGAACCGATTGTTACAAGATCAAACTCAGCATGAAAAATGGGGACATTCGCTACTATTACCTGGATACGGATTCCTATCTTGAGCTGAAAGTGGAGATTCAGACCACCATCCGTGGCGCCCTCCAGGAGTCAGAGATGTATTACGGAGACTACGAGCAGGTGAATGGAATTTATTACCCGTTTGCGGTGGAACAGGCGCAAAAGGGAAGTTCCTCGCGCCAACAGTTCTCCGTCGAAAAGATCGAACAGAACGTGGACCTGAACGATTCGCTTTTCGCGATGCCGGCGACGAAACCAGAAACCAAGAAACCAGCGGCTGGAAAATAATCTGCCGCGCCAGCAATTCCCTCGATTTAGCTCGATTGGAGGATGCCGTTGCGTTACAAGATCGCCGAGGATACCGCCGCCATGAACAAATCAATTTGCTACGTTGCTGCCGTGATGATGTTGGTTGCTGGTGCGCTGCTTTTCGCGGATCCTGCCTTAGCGCAGGAAGCCAAGTTCGACTCGGACACCATTTCTGGCCTCGGAGCGAGGAACATTGGCTCGGCCGCGATGAGCGGCCGGGTCGCAACCATCGCCGCGGTTAAAGAGAATGGCCGGCTGACGGTATACGTGGGAGCGGCGAGCGGCGGCGTCTGGAAGTCCACCAATGGCGGCACGACGTTCAAGCCGGTATTCGACAAGGAACCGCTCGAATCCATCGGCGCGATCACCATTGATCCGCAATCGCCCAAGACTATTTGGGTAGGCAGCGGCGAAGCCTGGACACGCAACAGCGTTTCCCTAGGTGACGGCATCTACAAATCAACGGACGGAGGCGACAGTTGGCACAACATGGGATTGCCCAATTCGGAGCGCATTTCCCGGATTCTGGTCGACCCGAAAGACAGTAATACGGTTTACGTGTGCGTGCCGGGAAAGCTCTGGAGCGACAGCGAAGATCGCGGCGTTTACAAGACCACCGATGGCGGCAAAACCTGGGACAAAATTTTGAAGGGTCCGAATCCGTCGACGGGTTGCTCGATGATCTCGATGAATTCGCAGGAGCCCAAGGTTCTTTTCGCGGGCATGTGGGATTTCCGCCGGAAAGGCTGGACCTTCCGGTCCGGAGGTGAAAGCCCAACATCGCCCAGCGGCAGCGGATTCTACAAAACTAGCGACGGCGGTAGAACCTGGCAGGAACTTGATGAAAAGAGCGCCAAAGGACTCCCGGCAAAACCGTGGGGACGCATTGCCGTGGCCATTGCCCCTTCCAAACCCGACGTGGTCTACGCCATGATCGAATCGACACGAAGCGCGCTGTTTCGTTCCGATGACGGCGGAAAAACGTGGCGGGAAGGGGATCGCAGCAACTGGATGGTGTGGCGCCCATTCTACTTTGCGAATCTAATCGTCGACCCGAAAAACGAGAATAAGCTTTACAAGCCCGATCTCACTTTGATTATGAGCGAGGACGCCGGGAAAAGCTTCAGCGGGGTTGGCAACGCCGCGCATGGGGATTTTCACGCCTTGTGGGTGAATCCCGACAACACGGATCATCTCATCGCCGGTGACGACGGCGGCCTCTGGTTCTCTTACGACGGAGGAAATACCTGGTGGAAGGGCAATAACCTCCCGATTTCGCAGTTCTATCACGTGAGCGTGGATAACTCCGATCCCTATCATGTTTTCGGCGGGCTGCAGGACAACAGCGTTTGGGTAGGTGACTCACAATATCCAGGCGGAATCTCCAATAGCCGCTGGGAAAATATCCTTGGCGGAGACGGTTTCTGGGCGTTTCCCGATCCCGCGGATGCAAACTACGTCTACGCCGAGTCACAAGGCGGTTTCCTTGGACGAGTCAACCGCGTAACCCTGGAGGGCCGGCCCATCAAGCCCGAGCCTAACTATGGGGAAGGCAAGCTGCGATTCAACTGGAACACGCCCATACACATGAGCCCCAACGAAAAGGGAACGATTTATATCGGGGCTCAGTTTTTGTTCCGCTCGCGCGACCATGGCCAAACGTGGGACCGCATTTCGCCCGACTTGACCACCAACGATCCCGAGAAACAGAAGCAGGAAGAATCGGGCGGCGTCACCGTGGACAACTCGTACGCGGAGATGCACACGACCATCTATTCGATCTGCGAGTCGCCGCGCGACGGGCAAACCATCTGGGTGGGCACGGATGACGGCAATCTTCAGCTCACTCGGGATGGCGGAAAATCCTGGACCAATGTCGTTGGCAATGTGCCGAACCTGCCGAAATTCTCGTGGGTTTCCTGGGTTGAAGCGGGGCTCTACGACGCGGCCACGGCTTATGCAACCTTCGACCGTCACACGTTCGGGGACATGGACCCGCATGTCTACAAAACCACAGACTACGGCAAGACCTGGACGCCCCTGGTCGCGGCCGATAGCGGCGTTCGCGGTTATGCCCACGTCATCAAAGAGGATCCCGTTGCGCAGAATCTTTTTTATCTCGGCACGGAATTTGGCCTATGGATTTCTTTGGATAGTGGAAAGCATTGGGCGCAGTACAAAGGCCACGATTTTCCAAGCGTAGCTGTACGCGACATCGTGGTGCATCCCCGCGAATCGGACCTCGTGCTGGCGACCCATGGACGGGGCATTTGGATCGTGGACGACATCACACCGCTTCGAAAGCTGACCCCGGAAATCATGGGCCAAGAGGCCGCTTTCCTTTCGGCCAAGCCTGCCGAGCAAAGACTCGAGGCTAACGGCGGATGGCCTGACGGAAGCGCCGTCTTCACCGGTCCGAATCCTCCGGATGCCGCGGTGATCACCTACTATCAGAAAAAACGCCATATTTTTGGAAAGATGAAGCTTGAGATTCTTGACGCGCAAGGCAAGCTCGTAGACACTCTCCCGCCGAACAGCCGTCGCGGCATCAGCCGCGTGGAATGGCCGATGCGGCTCAAGGCACCGCGCGTTCCGCCCGCAGCCACTGCGGCGTTTGAAGCTGCGCAAGGTCCGCGCGTCATGCCTGGCACCTATACGGTAAAGATGACCAGAGGCACCGAGACCTACACTACGCAGCTTGTTGTGACCCTCGATCCCCGCGCGAAATTCAGCCTCGAAGATCGCAAGACGGAATTGGACGCGGCCATGCGCGTTTATCATTTGCTCGGCGACATGAGCTTTGACGTCGACCGCATCAACGCCGTCCGTGACGCTTTGGCCGATCGCAGCGCCAAAGTGAAAAACGATGCGGCATTTGCGAAGCAACTCGAGGATCTCTCGGAAAAGGCCGACGAGTTGCGCAAGAAGATTGTCGCCACCAAGGAAGGCGGGGCCATTACCGGCGAAGAGCGCATTCGCGAAAAGACTACCGCACTTTACGGCGATCTCGTGTTTTACGAAGGACGTCCCGCCGACTACCAGGTCGCGCGCATCGACTCGCTAAAGAGGGAATTGGGCGACGTCGAGATCGCATTCGACGGCCTGATCGCGAAGGAACTGCCCGTTGTGAATAAATCCCTCGTTAGGAAAAAACTGGAGTCCATCCAGCAGTTGACGCGCAAGGCCTGGGATGCTGCAAACGGCGATTCCGGTGGCACGGGCGGGGCTCCCGGCGCCGCACTCCGCCGAGGGTCATTGGCGAGTGTCCGGGGCCTGATGCCTTGATGCTCTCGACCTGGTTCGCTGCCTATCTGTCTCCGTCAACACGATGAGTAATTTCTGACCAATGAATCTCTCCGGATTCCGAACCGTAGGGGAGAAAAAAGCCCTCGCCTCCCTGTGTCTGCTTATCTTCGGCGTCATGCTCGTGGCCGCGTTTTGGCCATTTCGCCTGCACCCTGAGAATCGTGTGACTTGGCTGGGGAACGAGCATGGCCTGCGCTTCAGCGGAGCCGGAATCGTGTTGAGTTCAAAAAAGCTCGAACTCCCCGATTCCGGCACGCCCGCCGCCATAAGTCTCGAGATATGGCTCAAACCCGCTCAGGACAAATATTCGACCCCCCTTTTGGCGGTCTCCTCCGGTGCAAATCCCGAGCAATTCCGCGTTCGCCAAGCCGGCGATGCCTTGTTGGTTTTGCAGGAGCCGTTTGCCAGCAGCCGTCACTCCGCGACAACCTCGCTGTCGGTCTCGCATGCCTTTCAAGCCCATCAGCAGAGTTTTATTGCCATCAGCGCTGGCGCCCAGGGTACGACCGTTTACGTGAACGGAGTTCCCGCAAAGAAATCTTCCACGTTTAGGGTTACGGACAAGAATTTCTCTGGCCAGCTCATTGTCGGCAGCTCTCCCGACGCGTACGACACGTGGCGTGGAGAGTTTTTGGGGATGGCCCTGTTCGGTCGGGAGCTTACGCAAGCTCAAGTGTCGGAACACTACCAGGCCTGGCTTCACGGACGGCCCGAAGTCCTCAAGGATGACCAGCCCGGGGCATTGTATGTTTTTGATGAGGGGGTAGGGGACATCGTGCATAATCACATGACTTCGGGGTCTGATCTTGTGATTCCGCGGAGTTTCCGCATCCCATTCAAGCCATTTTTGAAATCTCCATGGAGAGAGTTCTCTTTCAACCGGGCCTATCTCCGGGACGTTCTCATCAACGTCTCCGGATTTGTGCCTTTTGGGTTCTTCGTCTGTATGTACTTCTCTTGGGGGCAAGCGAGCAGAAGAGCGGTGCCCACAACAATCGTTCTAGGCGCCATCTTTAGCCTAACGATCGAGGTTCTGCAGTGGTACATCCCGATGCGGGACTCCGGCACGACTGATATTCTGACAAACACCCTCGGGACGGCCCTCGGAGCGATGCTCTATCGCTCAGGGACTCTTCATGCCTTATTCGACAGGCTTGAATCTCGAACGACCGCCTGAGGGCTGGCTGGCTCGCGCAGGCAGGTCGCATCTGGTCCTAAACCATTCCTCATTTGCTCGAAGCGTCGGGAATACAGAGGCAAAACCTTGGGGCGGTGCCGCGAGCGGACAAAACACCGAAGACTGAACGACCAATGAACCGTTAAGCTAAGAAATGTAACAGATCCAGGCCGGCAAATTAGCGGATTCCTGTTTTCAGCAGCCCCATCAAGTGGAGGGGAGCTTTCGCAGATTCCTTGTCTCCTCGTGAAATCCGCGAAAGCTCCCGTCCCGCTGTTCCTTTAAGCTCCTACCGACCGTCTCATGGGAAGGGCAGATAGGTCCACAGATCGTTCATGTAGCCCGGAGGGGCTCCAGCCGTAGAGTCATAGCCCTCTCCGCCAAACATCCAGACATAATGATAAGCGTCTGGTTGCCATATAGCTGTCCCGCGGCGCCCGCCGGCCAGGTTGTTCACAAACGGTATCCCGTTGGTGAGATACGCGCCGCCTTGGTTGACGTTGCTGGTGCCCTTCCACCAAATCCACTGTCCGCTGCTCTGCTGGTATTCCCAAATGTCGTTAAGGAATCCAGTCGGTTGCGTGATTTTGGAGCCGTACCCCCAGCCTCCGAAGATCCAGAGGTTATTGGAAGCATCCGTCCAACCCACTGCTCCCCACCGTGACCCCGGAACATTCCCTGCGGCCGCTACCGTCTGTGTGCCAAAGGCGCCGTTCTGATTTGCCGTGTTTCCGCCCGAGATCCAAATCCACTGGCCGCCCTTGAATTCCCACAGATCGTTGAGAATCGCACCCTGCGGAGTTCCGGTGCCGGCCGAGTCAAGGCCGAATCCGCCAAAGAGCCAGACATCTCCGGAGGCATCGACCCAAAGAACGCCAGCCTGGCGGCCGCCCGGCACATTTCCTGCGGCTCCTGTGCCTTGCGTTCCGTAAACACCATTTTGATTAGCAGTATTCGCTCCGGATACCCAGGTCCACTGGCCGCTGGCAATATTGTACTCCCACAGGTCGTTCAGCAGGCCGATGGTACCGGCAGAGTCCACGCCCTGGCCGCCAAATAGCCAGACGTTTCCGGCATTGTCCACAAAATTTGCAGCAGCCCAGCGTCCTCCTGGCAGGTTCGTCGCCGCCACCGTTCCTTGCGTGCCGTAAACTCCGCTCTGGTTGAAACTGTTCGATCCTCCGCGCCATATCCAGTTGCCGGGCCAGCTTCCATCAGGATTGAGACTGGTGCCGGGAACAAATTCCCAGAGGTCGTTAAGCAGTTCCGCGTCCAGTCCGCTGGCGGCGTATCCCTGGCCGCCGAACATCCAGAGGTTTCCAGTTGCATCGGTCCAACTCACTCCGCCCCATCGTGAACCGGGAGTATTTACGGAGGGATTGGCGGTGCCCAGTGTGCCGTAAATGCCGTTCATGTCCTCTGCCTCCAGCGCGGGCCAGATGCCTTTCACGGCAGGGCCAGCGTTGACCGGCGTCCAAACGCCATCCCAAAACCAAAGGTCGTTCAAGAGCCCGGGAACTTGCGCGCCTGAGGGCGATATCAGGGCAAACCCGAAGCCGCCGAAGAGCCATTTCCTTCCGGAGCTGTCGTTCCAGGTCATGGCGAAGTCTCTGCCGCCCGGAGTATTGAGATCCGGAGTCGGAAGAGGGGTCGAGGCCGTGGCGTAGTTGTTGGATTTATTTGTGCCGCTGATGTACCAAGATATCCAATTCCAGTCGTTGTGCTGGCAATCGACCAACACGTCTGACACATTGGCCGTCGCTATGCCGGTGTAGTTAAACACGTTACATGGTTGGGGCTGGCTGGTCGGTTGCAAAAAGACCGAGACATTGTAAATACCGCCGTTCGTAACCGGCGTGGGGAACGTAAAACTTGTGTTCCCGGTCACGAACAGATCGTCACCGGCGTTGTCCTGTAATTCGACGGTATTCCCTGTACCGGGAACGAGTCCGACAACCGAACCGCCGATGGTGAAGGCGGGCTGATTGCAAATGACTTGTACGTTGGTAATGCTAGTGTTGAGCGTACCCGTGCCGTTGAGGACCGTGCAAGTTTGTGCCGGGTTGGAGGGCTGGGTAAGAACCGTCACCGCGTAGGAGGCTCCGGCCGGGAGGGGCGTGGCAAAGGTGAAATTCACATTGCCGGTGCCGCTGAGCGTCAGGTTGTCCGCGCCATTGTCTTGCAACACCATTCCGGTACCAATCAATCCAGAAATGGACCCGCCAACGGTGAAGATATTTCCGCAGGTGACCTGCACGGTCGTTACATTCGCGGTAGCCGTGCCGCTGCCGTTGGTGACACTGCAGTTTTGGGATGGGCTAGTGGGCTGCGTTTTCACCGTAACCTTATAAGCTCCTCCACCAGCAATCGCGGTCTTAAAGACGAAGGCGCCGCTCTTCGTGACAGTCAAGTCGTCGCCGCCATTATCTTCGAGCACGAGCCCGGATCCGCTGAGGCCAACTACCGTTCCGCCAATCGTGAACGGCCCTGTGGACCCTCCGCTTCCTCCGGTTCCTCCAGTGCCTCCGCTCCCGCTCCCGCTTCCGCCGCTACCGCCACTGCCCCCGCTTCCTCCGCTTCCACCGGTGGTACCGCCCTTTACGCCGCTGCATGCAGCGACCACTAGGCTAATGACGAGTAGATACGCCACAAAGAACGTCTTGCAGGCGACTTTGCTCACTTGGTTTCTCCTTGGATCCACGTCGGTCTTTCGATTCCGCTGTGGAGCGCTATGGTTCGGCTCATCCCGTCCCGCATCAGGCTCCACGCCTCTCTGGTTTCGTCACAAGGGTTTGGCTGCTTATAGACCTGATCCGTGTGCGCTTCGAGGATGCCCTTCTGCTATTGCAGAATAGGGGGGGCTATTTTGGTGGGCAATTAGCACATAGGGCATATGTGCCCACGTCATCAGTGACGCTTACGAACTCGCACGCATTTCGGGAGGTTAGGGGGCAATAGTGACAAAGTCGAGCAAGACGGGGATGGTCTGCCGGTGATTATTCCCTGGGTTAGGTTAGTGGTTCTTCGACTCAGGAAAGACATCAAAATGCAGTAAACCCTGAACTATGACGAGGCCTCCATACTAACTCCCGCCGACCGGGGCTAAACGATCCAACCAAAACTGCTTTTCTTTCTCGAACCCTTTCCGATCTTCGCCGGTGACCTTTTGAACCCGGCCCACGCCATCCTCGACCGTGACCACCTTCCGCAGCACGCCCTCCTTCGAGGTCAAATACAGGGTTTGGTCGTTGGTCGCCTCGTTCACAACGAAAAGCACAACGTCGTTTTTATTCGCCGTTGAAACATCAAATCCCTGCACTGCCTTCCCGGTCCGCACCACGCCTTGCATTACGGGACACTCTTTTTCCTGCGATAGGCCCAGCAGAGTGGAAAGATGCGGCGGCAACTTCGCATGCAGGCCTTCTTGCAAGGTTTTGTCTACGGCCCGCACCATCCTTTTTCGAGCCTGCGCGCTCGGCAAAGGCTGCACCTGTGGGCGCGTGGTCGGCACAGACATCACCACCGTTGAAAGGAGGACCACCGCTACCGCAAATCGACTCGACCACTCTCTATCGAATTTCGACACTCACCCTCCAATCCCATCGGCCCCCATCACAATTCTCTCGGCTTGCCAAAAACGGTGGCTCCGCGCCGGGTCGCTGCCGTAATCCGGCTATCATACCAACATTAAGGTGCCGCTTATGGAAAGCCAAAAAGGTGGTTCGGATTTCTTGCAAAGGGGGAGCCGGAATTCTGACACCCCACTGATTCAACCAGCGCCACGAACAGCAAACTCGCGAGACTTCCTCAGGTCTCTTCCACGAGCACTAAACCAACGGCAACCGGAACGCGAGGGTTCACGTTAGCACAAAAGTGAGGCGGCAAGGACGGGAAGGCGTACGTGCGTGGCGGAACGGGCGGCGCAACTCCCATCTGGCAGGTCAAACACACACGAACCTCGTGCTCGCAATGGGGACAACCATAGAGCTGCATCCAGCCGTGGCCAGACGGGTCTTTCGGGCACTGCTCACGAGCCAGCAAGACGTCCTCGTCCGCAAAAGTGCCTGCATTATACCAAACTGTACGAGAGATAAGGTCACTTCTGCCAGAGGACCCAAAAAATTACCAAGCCAATCGCGAGGCTTGTCGACTACGGCGGAGCTTCGCAGACCGTTGTGGCTCTAACGTTAACCTCGCTATTACCGACGCGTGATAACCATCAAGAGGCCTTTGCTTCCCGTGTCTTTTGCCGCCGGATCCCCCTTGCCGAGAAGCTTTCCTGGCATCGATGGTTGAGTAGAAGCGCGCTGTATGGATACTGCGTCGGCAGCTCAGGCGCTAGGGCTCCGAACCACGGTGCTGAGCCTCGCGGAACGCCGTGGCTCCGTCGCCTCCGCTAAGGCGAGTCCTTTCTGGCAGGGATACGCTTGATACCTGCTATAGTATCGCGGTGAACCCGATACAAACCGAAGGGCTCGGCAAGCGGTTTGGCCGTGTCCGCGCGTTGGAGGGACTGAATTTTTCCGTTCCGCAGGGAGCGGTGCATGCGCTGGTCGGCCCCAACGGCGCAGGGAAAACGACTCTCATCAAGATCCTCATGAACATCTTCCGGGCATCCAGCGGAAGCGCTTGCGTCCTAGGCGTGGACTCGAAGAAAGTCTCCGGCAGAGTGTTTGAATCCATCGGATACGTTTCCGAAAACCAGCAACTGCCGGGCTGGATGCGCGTCGGCGCTTTTCTCGCTTACCTTCGTCCTTTTTATCCCACCTGGGACACAGAACTGGAAGGGCAGTTGATCCGGCATTTTGACCTGCCGCTTGACCGCAAGCTGAAGCAGCTTTCCCGCGGAATGCGCATGAAGGCCGCCCTTGCGAGCGCGCTCGCTTTCCGCCCGAAACTGATTGTCCTCGACGAGCCGTTTAGCGGCCTGGATCCCCTCGTGCGCGACGAGCTAGGCAAGGCGCTCATGGAACGCGCGGCCGGCTCCACGATCTTTGTCTCTTCGCACGACCTCGCGGAAATCGAAGGCCTTGCGACTTACGTGGCTTACTTGGACTCGGGGAGTCTGCGCTTCTCGGAAGATATGGCGTCATTGATCGCGCGGTTTCGTGAAGTGGAGCTTACCTTTGACGCGCCCACCGCCGTGCCGCAGGACTTGCCTGCCAACTGGCTGCACGCGAGCGCCGCGGATTGTGTCCTGCGATTCGTGGACTCAGCTTTCAGTCAGGACAAGCTTGAGGCGGAGATTGCGCGTCGATTTGGGCCGATCTGCAAGGCTGAGTACAAGCCCATGTCCCTGCGTGCCGTCTTTATAGCCACCGCCAAGAACAATCAAAGGGCAAGGTGAAGCGGAGCCATTCGTGAGCCAAATCCTTAATATCTTCCAGAAGGACGCGCGGCATCACTGGCCGGAAGTTCTGGTGTCATGGGCTTTGCTCGCTGTATACGTATGGAACCAGCCCAGAGAATGGGCCAACCAGACGGTTGATATACGCCTCGTCAGCGTTCTGCTGAACATGCTTCCCGCCCTAATGGTTCTCTCGTGGGCGTTCCTGGTCGCTCGTTTGGTCCAGGGTGAATCCTTGGTCGGTGACCGGCAATTTTGGGTCACCCGCCCCTATGTGTGGTACAAACTCCTCGCGGCAAAATTACTCGCCATCCTGGCGTTCATCCACTTTCCGCTGTTCATCAGCCAAATCGTTCTGCTGAGGCTGGGACATTTCCCGGTGCTGTCCAATTTAGGGAGCCTTGTCGAAATTCAATTGATGTTCGTGTTGATCCTTCTGGTGGGCGCCATGGCTCTGTCGGCCGTCACCTCGGGGATCGGTCAGTCTTCGCTCGCGCTCTTGATTGTGTTCCTGCTGATCCTCGGGATTGACGGCATCAGCTCGCTGATTCCGAATTCTGGGATGGTGGACGACGCGGGCGGCGTCCAAGTCCTCCTCTACATCGCCTGCTGCACCAGTGTCATCCTGCTGCAATACATCCGCCGGAGGACGCTGCTCTCGCGTCTCGTAATCGTTGGAACCATCGCCCTCATGGTTCTGGCTCTGGCGTTGACGCCTTACGAACGAATCCTTCGCCACATGTACCCCTTGGCAAGGAAAGACCATCCGCTCCCGGCAAAACTCACTTTCGACCGGGCTCTGTCGTTTGCGCACGAACGGCGGCAACCCGGGCGATGGATGGAAGAGGAGATTTCGCTAGAGCTGCCTTTTCGAATAGCAGACCTGGATGATAAATCCGTCGTCGAAATTCAGGCGATCAGGCTCGACCTGGAATTGCCGGGCAGCCGACGCTGGAGTTCTCACTGGCACTCGCTCTCGAACGTCCTGGCTTACGGCCGTACTCGAACCTGGCCCCGCATCAACATCGAAAAAAAGCTTTACGACGAAATCAAGGATACGCCCGTGAAGGCCCACGTTGTCCTGGGCATGCGCTTATTCCGGCTAGGCGCGGCGACTTCCGTGACCGTTGTAGGCGATCGGGCCAGTTTGCCGGGCAATGCACAATGTGTTGACGATATGTCGCTGAATTGGCTGCGCTGTTTTTCGGCGCTGAAGCGGCCCAAACCCGTCCTCATTGTGGCGGAACTTCCGAACGCGGAGTGCCAAGTGGCGAGGGAAGCCACCGCAGAGGAATCGTGGGCGACGTCGCCGGCCACGTATTCCGATCTCGGATCGGACACCGGGCCCGATTTCGATCTCAGTCCGGTTCAGTTTTTCTCGGTTGGACTTTCGAGGTTTTACTTTTACGAAGACCACGAAATCCGTCTGCCGGTATGCTCCGGAACCCGGCTGTTCGTCAGTAAGCCCGAACTCCAGTACGCCGTGCGCGATGAATTCGACCTCGGCGAAATCACATTGGCAAATTACCACGCAACGTATCCGCGCAAGATCGTCCCGCCCGCGGAGCGACAGCCTCGCGCGCCTTCAGAATTGCTCCCGCCGCGACCCCGCGCCTGACGTTCTGCAATCCAAGCTTAGCAGCGCTTCGCAGTAACGCACTTGTTTCGAATCACGGGGTTTTCTGGACGGTGCAAAACGTGTCGTGACATGCGAAGTCAGAATGAATCAGCACCTACCAACCACTGTCTAACTCCAGAGGCGGTCCCAAGACCGTTCGTGGTCCCACTGCGGCGTGGGCTCAAAGTAACCGGTGCCGGGGGCTAAGTGCTGTCGCACGACGTCTTCGTTGAGAGTGACGCCGAGACCAGGCTGATCGGGGACTGCAATCCAGCCGTGTTTCACAATCGGATTGTTGACGCCTTCCTGAACCAACGATGACCACCAGGGCACGTCGAGGGAGTGATTCTCGAGGGCCAGGAAATTCTGAGTGGCGGCGGCGCAATGCACGTTCGCCATGCAACAAACCGGGGTTCCCGCAAAATGCATGGCCATCGGTACGCCATGCTCCTCGGCTATGTCCCCGATCTTGTGCGTTTCCAGGATGCCGCCCGATGTCGCAAGATCGGGGTGGATCTTGCCGACAGCGTGGCTTTCACACAGGACGCGAAACGGCTCCTTCAGGTAAATATCTTCGCCGGTGAGTATAGGCGTGGGGCTCTCGTTGGAAATCTGTTTAAGCAAGTCCGTATACATCCAGGGGATCACGTCCTCCATCCAGGACAGATTGTATTTTTCATAAGCCTTGCCCAGCCGGATGATGGACTTCACACCAAGATGTCCGAGATGGTCCATCGAAAGCGGAATTTCCATGCCCACCGCATCGCGCACGGCGGCAACGTATTGCTCGAGCATGGCAATGCCTTTATTCGTGACTTCCATGCCCAAGAGGGGGTGAGGAAGCTGATTCGCCTGCCATTGGTTTACGTCCGTGGGATTGGTCACCGTGCCGGGCGTGTCCGCGACCATCTCAATGCCCAAATCCATTTTCAGCCAGGTGAGTCCCATCCCTTCTTTGCGCTCTTTCATTCGCTGCGCGTATATTTGGGGATCTTTGGATTCCTCGGTATCCGCGTAGATGCGAATTTTGTCCCGGAATTTACCGCCAAGCATGGCGTAGACCGGCGCGTTATAAACCTTGCCCGCGATGTCCCACAAGGCCATTTCGATGGCGCAGACTCCACCGCCCTGGCGCGCGTGTCCACCGAACTGCTTGACCTTTCGGAAGATTTTGTCGACCTGTAACGGGTTTTCGCCAAGGATCCGGCTTTTCAGGAAAAGAGCGTAAGTCGGGCTCGCGCCGTCGCGTACTTCGCCGAGTCCGCTCACGCCCTGATTGGTATCGATTCGGATCAGAGGGCAAGGACTCGGCCCCGGCTTCACAACCGTAGCCACACGGAGGTCCGTAATTTTCAAATCGGAAGGCCGCGAGTTGGTATTGACGGCTTTGGGATAGGCGTCCATCGCTTCTGCCCCGAGCAGGGAACTGCCCAGAACCGCTGCAGAGGATTTCAGAACTTCGCGGCGATCCAGTAGTTGGCGATGGTCATTGCCCATGGTTTGTACTCTCTTGAAGCGGTTTTGCGAACTTCTTGAACATCGCACGACACAATACAGAGATTGCAGTGTCCAAACAAGCTTCGAGTTTGACAAATCCCAGCGCATTTGAGAGTTTTCCGGGCGCGAGAGGGAATCAATGCAGGCAGATATCGTTCGCGCCGCCTAGCGGCAGCTGCGAATCAAGATACCCGCCGCGTCGGAGGAGTCACATGAAGAATATCGCCACGAATCTTCTCAGCAACCTCGTCAGAGCAGCTCTTTGCGCCGGTGTGATCTCACTCCTTGCACCGCGTTCCATAGAGGCCCAACTATTGAACTTCTCGAAACAGGATCTGATGGATTACACGGCGCAGGAGCCATTTGAACGCTTCCCCGATGGCAGGCCCAAGGTGCCAAACGAACTGTTGGAACGGGCGCGCGAGCTTTCTTCTGAGGAAGTTTGGGCTGTTCTCCAGCAAAGAGGGTTCAACAACCAGTATGCCGATGGATTTCACGTCCTGCATCCCGGCAAGACGATGGTTGGACGGGCTTTTACCGTGCAATTCATGCCGCTGCGACCGGACATTGACGAAATTGCCAGAAACAAAGCCAAAGACCATGGCATCCCGAAACTGACGAATCAAACGGCGATCGACATGCTGCAGCCTGGTGATGTGCTGGTGGTGGATATTTTCGGCAAAAAGGTGAATGGAACCATCGTCGGCGACAACCTGTTTTACTACGTGATGAAAGCGACCAACAGAGGCGGCTTAGTTGTCGATGGAAGTATCCGGGACCTCGACGGCATTTCGGAGATCGACATGCCCGCCTATTTCCGGTCGGTCGATCCAACCCCCATCGGAAGTGTCATGCTCACGGGAATCAATATTCCCGTGCGCATCGGCGGGGTGACAGTGATGCCAGGTGACCTCGTCGTGGGCGACCGCGAAGGTGTGTATTTTATTCCGCCGCAGTTGGTGAAAGAAGTCCTTGATCGTGCTGATGAGATCCACATTCATGACGAGTGGACGAAAAAGAAGTTTGACGAAGGCAAGTACAAGTCGAGCGAGATTTATTCCACTCCGAGTGATCCAAAGTTATTGCAGGAGTATCAAGAATTCTTGAAGAAGCGGCTCGAAGAGATTCGGAGGCAACGAAACGCAAAATAGTGGAGGAGATTTGAATCTCAAGGTCGTCGATTCCGGCTAGCACAGGGACCCGAGAAACCGGGAGTTGACTGCCTTACCTTGCTGGGCTGGCCTTTGCCGTGTCCACGGCTCTTGAGTATGTCGCGACGAACAGGCATTTGCTCAGGGGGTTCGCCCGCCTGGTTGAAGTCAGCCTGCGGGCCCTGATTTCCTAGTCGTCAAACAGCTCCGACCGCTTGGCTTCACCGAAAAGATGGTTTTGTGTCATAAAAGCGTGCGCCCGAATCGCCTTTACTTGCGTATTGTTCCTATAGAGGGGCCCTTGAACGCGGAACCGGAAGCCAGGATGGACATGGCCTTGCGACAAGCCTCGCAAGGCGATCACCGGGCGTTTGCCGAGATCGTTCGCGAGCACCAAGGCATGGTCTTCAGCATCGGCTGGCATTTCTTTGCGGACCGCGGGCTCGCCGAAGACCTGGCTCAGGAGGTCTTCCTGCAGCTTCATCAAGGACTGTCTGCTATTCAGTCCGCAGCGCACCTGGTGCACTGGCTGCGCCGGACGGCGGTGCATCGCTGCATCGACCAAAGTCGCCGGAAGTATTTCCGGCGCGAGTCGTCTCTGGACGAGATGCAGGAGATCGCAACGGGAGCTACGCCGGCCGACTCATTTTTGCATAAGAGGTTGCGCCAGACGCTGACCCAACTTCCCGAGAAGCAGCGGATGGTGGTTGTCCTGCGCTATGAGGAAGAGTTGGGCCTCGGCGAGATCGCCGAACTTCTGAACATCCCGGTGAACACGGTAAAAAGCACGCTTCACCGCGCGCTGGAAGGGCTGCGAGAGAAGTTGACACGCAAATTGAAAGAGGCACGTTATGCAATTTTCTGAAGACGATCTTCGCGCGGCGCTGCGGCGGAAAGATCCAGGCGAGTCTTTTACCGAGAGCGTGATGGCGCGAGTCAATCAGCTGCAAGCACGAGTCACGTCGACACCGAAGGCTGGAAGTCAGTTAGGTGAACTCTGGCATGGGCTCTTGCGGCGGCCCGCGCTGACGGGTGCTGCCGCCGGGATGCTCATCGTGGGTGCGTCGTTGGGTTTTGTGCATTATCGGGGCGTACAGGAGCGGCGCACCGGGGAAGTTGCCAAGCAGCAAGCGCTCCTGGCGCTGCGCATCACGAACGCCAAGCTGAACCACGTTATTGAACGAGTGAAGACTGCGCAGACGCCCTGAGTGAGGAGATGACGTCATGAAAACCGCTGCGAGGAGCAATTGGTTGATTGGGTTTTTTGTGGGAGTACTGGTCTTCTGCCTGGCGCTTCCCACACGCGCGCAGGATGCCCGGCTGAAATTGGCGCAGCTGGAAAAACTGAGTGCCAAGGCGGTGGAAGTTAACAACGTGACGCTCGACGGCGACATGCTGCAGCTCGCGGCCAAGTTCCTGGACCTGGACAAGGACGATCCCGAAAGCCAGCAGGTGAAGAGTCTCATCAAGAACCTGAAAGGGATTTACGTCAAAAGCTTCGAATTCGACCAGCCGAACCAATACAGTGCGTCGGATGTGGAGGAGATACGGTCGCAGCTGGCCGCGCCGGGATGGAACAAAATCGTGGAAAGCCGGGACAAACGCGCTAACGAAAATGACGAGATTTACGTGATGAAAGACAGTCACAACAACGTAGCGGGCGTCGCGATTGTTGTGGCCGAACCGAAGGAGCTGACGGTTGTAAATATTGTTGGCCCGGTCGACCTGGATAAGCTGAGCGCCCTGGGCGGAAAATTTGGGATTCCTGGCGACAAGGAGAAGGAACACGTCAAAAAGAAGACAACACGGGAGGCGTCTCATGACAAAAGCTAGCGCAAACCGGACAGCCGGTCTTCTGTTGATCCTTTGCGGGTTTTTCTCGCTGGCGGAAAACATGTATGCGGACGATTTCGGCAGAATCGTGCGGCGCATCGAAGCGGAGTATCACGTTCATCGCAATTACCGGTTCTTGATGGCTTTTGCGGGAGTGGTGGTGAAGTGCACACACATGGGCGGGGTGAAAGTTTTGAAGGCAGCCATTTTTGAAGATCAGCATTTGTCCGGGACAGAACTGGACAACCGCCTGGACGAGTTAGTGCAGCGAGCTGGCTCTTCCGGCTGGCAGCCGCTGGTGAGAAGCTTCTCGCGCCGCAGCGGCGAGCAGACCTACATTTACGCGCAGGCCAGCGGGAATGACATGAAGCTGTTGCTGGTGAGCGTGGAACCGAATGAGGTCGTGGTGATGCAAGTGAAAATCGATCCGGTGAAGCTGAGTGATTTCATCAACGAGCACGCGGGAGATTCGGAACGCGATCGGAATCGCTAGCTGTTCTTTGCAAACCAGAATAGCGTAGGTAAACCCGACTCGCCGTCGACTTGGGGGGTGATTCGGGTTCGCGGCCTCCAGTACGGAACTCAATGGCAACCTATTGGGAACGCAGGGCGTTACCTCCGATAGCCGCAACCTATTGATTATAAATGTCTTAAGCTGGTGGAGGCGGGGGAGTCGAAATGTCGGCCCGCATTGAGCCGTCGTAACTTACTGATTCTGCGAAGTCACCAGACGCAGAGAGCACACCTAAATCCTCGAAATGGGCACGTATTGGGCACGTGCGCTGGACTAACTTCCCCGCGCTGTTTCGCGCGAGGACTTGCGGACACGCGGATGGCTGGGTTTTTGGGCAAATCGACCTTACTGCCTGACATCATAGCCGCATTATTCATATCGCAAAGCAATGAGCGGATCGACGCGCATGGCGCGGTGGGCGGGAAGCGAAGCTGCGACAGCGGCTACGGTGACGAGCACGGCTGACACGGTGGCGAGCGTCATGGGATCGCGCGCCGAAACTCCGTACAGCATCTTGGCAACTAGCGGCGAAGTGGTCAGCGAAACAGCGAGACCGATGGCAAGGCCGATGCTCGTCAGGCCGAGGGTCTCGCGCAAAATCATCGACAGGATATTTTGGCGGGGCGCTCCTAGCGCCATGCGCACGCCGATTTCTTGCGTACGCCGCGAGACGTTGTAGGCCATTAGGCCATAGAGCCCAATGACCGCCAGGAGCAGCGCCAAACCGGCGAAAAATGCAGAAAGAATCGCGAAGAGTCGCTCTCGGAGGAGGGAACGATCGATGGTTTCGATGATCAAGTGGGTTTTGGCTACATATTCGTGGCCGAGAGACTCCACCGTTTGGCGCACGCCATTGGCCATCGCAGTGGGTGCCGCTTTAGTGCGCAGCATCAGTTGCGACCAGCCCATCATCTCGCCGTATTGGGTCGTTGGGAGATAGAGCGTTGGCGGAGCGTGTTGGCGAATGTCATAAAGGCTGGCGTCGGAGACTATGCCGACGATTTCGACTTTCTGCCAAGACGCCTCCGTCGTGATCTCTAGGCGCTGCCCCATCGCTTCGCGTCCTGGGAAAAGTTTGTTGGCGAAGCTTTGGCTCACAACGGCAACTCTTGGGGATTTGTCGTCGTCGCGCCAAGTGAACATGCGGCCGCGTTGCGGATAGATTCCCACGGTGTTGAAGAAGCCTGGCATAACGAAGGACAAATCCACATTGGACAACGCCTCATTCGCGTCGACGACGCGAACGTCTTCTTTCCATGCCCGCCATCCGAGTGACATCTTTGCGATTCCGGCGGACTCTACTCCTGGAAGGCGAGACACGCGCGCCGTTAATTCTTGGTAGTAGTTGACCCTGTCTAGGCTCTCGTAGCCTCCAGGCTTGGGATAAAGAGATGCGTCCAATACTCCCGATGCCTGGTAACCAGGATCGATGCTGCGCAACTTCATCAAAGTGCGTATGAAGAGCCCGGCAGCCGCTAGCAGCACCAATGAGAGCGCAACTTGACTCACGATTAGGCTCTTTCCCAGACGGCCCGTGCTTCGGGAGAACTTCTGAGAATTGCTTTGCAGGGCAACATTCGGATCTTCCCGAGTGGCGCGCCATGCGGGCGCCAGCCCGAACAACACTCCCGTTGAGATGGCAACAGCTGCAGAGGACAGCAGCACGCGAATGTCTGGCGCCAGGTTTAATTGCGCGGGCGCGTTGAAAAACTCGCTTAGAATGAAATCCGCCAGCGTGTGGCTCCACCAATACGCGAACAAGAAGCCGGCAAGCGTGCCTGTGACAGATAGCAGGAGACTCTCCGTGAGCGTCTGGCGAACCAGATGGGTACGGCTTGCGCCCAAGGCGATCCGCACGGCGATTTCGTGGCTGCGCGCAGCTGCGCGGGAGAGCATCAAGGTCGCTAGATTGACGCAGGCCACGAGCAGGACCAGGCCGGAAATCGTGAGCAACACGTATAGAGGCTCGGTGAACTGTTTGCGCAAAACGGAAGAGCCCTTTTCGCCAGGTTCTACTTTTAAATGCAGTCCAAAGAACCTGGATCGCTCTGGGGGCGTCAAGCTTGGGGGCGCAAGGGAGTCGCGAATCGGTGGCCAAATTGAATTCATCTGTGCGCGGGCCTCGTCAAAACGCACGTTAGGTTTGAGGCGTCCTGCAGCTTCGAGGAAAAGTGCATCCGCCCGCCGCAGAATGTTTTGCTCTTCGGCGCCTTGAACCGTGTGCGGGAGCCGCTCGAGTAACGGCATAGCCGTGAGCGGAATGGTGACTTCCGGCAGGCGATCTGCGCTGATTCCGGTGAAATTCGGCCGGGTCACGCCAATGATGGTGAACGCCGCGCCTTCAATCTTTAGGACCTTGCCGATCGCGCTTGCGTCCCCACCGTAGTGGCGTTGCCAAAAATTGAAGGCGAGCACGGCAACGGGCGTAGGCGACGCAGCGCGCAAATCGTCGTCTTCTGGGCCAATCAGGCGACCCAACTCCGGGGTGGCGCCCAACGCGGAATAGAAATTGCCGGTGACCGCCCAGATGTCATTTCGGGATAGGGCACCGCCGATGTCGACGGTAAAGAGCATGTCGCGCGACCATCCGAAGGTCAAAGAAAAGACTTGCTGAGCGGCGTTTATCTGCACCAAGAAAGGCACCGAGAGGGCGACGTAAGATTCATCGCCGCTCTGTGCGCCGAAACGCACGAGCTGCTCGGCGCGCGGCACAGGAAGTGGGCGCAGTGCCAGACCGTTTAGGAGAGAAAAAACCGCGGTGTTGGCGCCGATTGCCAATGCCAGGGTTAAAACCGCGACCAAAGTGAAGCCGGGGCTCTTCAGCAGCATGCGAAGCGCATAACGACAATCTGGTACGAAATTCGTCATAAGAGCGTTCCTTTTGAATAGGAAACGATAAGCACGGGCAGGCGTTTCCCGGTGATTCTGGCTCACTTGAGGAGAAGCTCTTAACGTTCAAATAGTAGCAGAAATAGTCTCGCATAGCTTTTTCGGCAAGCTGTAAAGGGCTCGCTTTGCTGTTCCCTTGCTGAGTCCTGCGGCCAACCGTTGCCCAGGACGCACGAGCGTTGCGCGTTCTGGTCGGATGTCAAACGTGCGTCTCAAGTGGCATTTTGAAAAGTTGGAATTGGGTTTTCGCTTTGCGGAGGCAGGCGCATCGGCGGTCGACCGCTATCGCCGGTCTCTCGCACGCCATGCCTTTGGTACGCGGGCTGAACGGAGACTCTATCTACGGCGTGAAGCGGAGGCACTTGCTGAAAAGCACGGCGTCAACCACTGGGAGTCTGTGCTGCTGGAAGGTCTCGCACATTGTAACGAGTTTCTGGATTCGTTTTGATGTGAAGGGATGCGAAGACTTGACCGCAGCTCGAGGCTGATGTGAGGAAGACTTGAGTGCTAGAATCTAAGTTTGGCAATCGCCGGAGTGGGCACGTATCCGGCACGTGCGGATGGAAGACTCGCTAACTATATGTAAACGAGATAGTTAGACTGGTGGAGGCGGGGGGAGTCGAACCCCCGTCCGAAAAGCGCTACGGCCCGAAGCCTACATGCTTAGCTCAATTCGTTTTGGTTCGCCCGCCGCGGTCAGAATGAGCAAGAAACGCAGCCGACTAGTCCGATAGATCTCGCC